>JACCXX010000025.1 GCA_013696805.1 Actinomycetota bacterium | reverse complement strand
GTGCGGACGACTGTCCTGCTTCTCAGCTGGGGGCGGTCAGGGACACCATTCGGGTTGCCCGTGTCCGTGAGTTGGAGCCGGAACTGGTATGGCCCCCGTCCGAAGAAGGGGAGCGGCTGAGACATCCGAAGGGCAGCCCTGTATGCCTGGCACCTTCTCGTGCGAGGACGGAACTGTCCGGTGTCGAGGTAGACCTTCGCACCAACCGCGTCGCCACGGACGCGCCCTCCGATCACCTTTCTGGCGATAACGAAGAGGAAAAGCACGTCACCGACTTGGTCGCAGGCGACGAACTTGACGTGCACCTTGCGCTGGCCGTCCGCGGCCCGCTGCACCCAGAGGCGCGACACGGTCAGCGTCGGCCGCCGGTTCGCCGCTGTCGGCGTCAGGCATCCTCCCGGACGGCGGCAGTGCTGCCAGTCGGGCCAATGCCCGTCGTTCGCAATCTCGCGGCCGTTTGGGTGGTCGGCGCTCCGAGCGCGGGGATCTACCGCGATCACGTTGACGTCGAGGGCTGAATTGCTGAAAGCCACCAACTTCCCATCGGGTGAGAGCGAAGGGGAGTAGCCGTTGATCAGCGTGAGGTTAGGGATCTCGCGCAGGCCGGAGCCGTCGGCGCCGACGAGAAAAAGCTCCATCTGACCGCCGTGCCCGCGGCTGAGTACGAGCTGGCCGGCGGACGACCAGCCGCTGATGTACCAACTCACGCCCCCTGATCCCAGCGGAAGGCTAAGTACCTGCCGGGCGTTCGTCCCATCGGCAGCGACTAGCCACAGGTTTTCGCTGTCAGTCCCACGGAGGTAAGCGACACTCCGACCGTCGGGCGACCAGGCTGCGCCGCCCCCGATCCCGCTCCGCGAAGGCTCATGCACCAAGGTTCGCGTGCCGGAGCCGTCCGTCCTTGCCACCGTGACCGCCTTGCCTCCGAACAGATTGGTCCTTTCCACAAACGCGATCTCGGCGCCGTCGGGTGACCAGCTCGGTTTGAAGAAACAGCAATCTCCTGCGTCGTGGCGCACGGTCGCGATCGACCGCAAGCCGCTTCCGTCCGGGTTGATGACGAACAGGCGAGCAGCGAAGACGATGCCTCCTCCCACCGGATACAGCTGGCCGAAGAACGCGATCCGCGTTCCGTCGGCCGACCATTTCGGCAGCCCCGGGCTTACAGCTGCGCCCTCAATCGTCGGGGGCGAGATCATCCGCTTGGCGCTGCCGTCGGGGTTCATGACCCATATGTGGTTGGAGAGGACGCGATCGCCGTCCCGCTTTGGGCCTTCGTAGGCGATGAGGCCGTTCGTAACGGTCGCGGGCGTCGCCGCTTGCGCAGCGGCCGTCTGCTCCGCAACCGCGCTATCGACCGCTGAGAACCCGGCTACGCAGATGCCGAGCAGAAACACAACCGTAAGTCGCCGCATGTTGACCCCCCTCGAATGCGGGACGCCCCCGCCTGAACCCATGGTAAACCGTTACGGGGAAAGTCTCAAACGGCCGGTCTGCGCTCGCTTCCCGGCACTTCCTGCTGTGACTCGCCTACGGGAGGGGTTCTTCTTAGTAGAGCGGATGATGGGATTCGAACCCACGACCTTCTGCATGGCAAGCAGACGCTCTAGCCAACTGAGCTACATCCGCGAGAGGGCGAAGTATAGCCGCGCCCGTTAAGGGCCTTCGGCGTCCAGGGCCTCGTTGACGAGCCTGTCCGCAAGCTCGTTGTGCTCCCTGCGAACCGCGTTGTAGCTGATCTGGTCGAACGTGGTCGCGAGGCGCATGGCCTCGCGCCAGAGCTCGCGCAGAGCCTCGTTCTTGACCTTGTAGGAGCCGCGCATCTGGTTGACGATCAGCTCGGAGTCGGAGACGACCTCGAGCTCGACCAGGTGGAGCTCAGCGGCCTTGCGCAGGCCCTCGACGAGCGCGCTGTACTCGGCGACGTTGTTCGTCGCGACGCCGATCGCCTCGCCATGGGCGGCGAGGACTGTCCCGTCCTCGGCTTCGAGGACATACCCGTACGCCGCGGGGCCGGGGTTGCCACGGGCGCCGCCATCGGTGAAGAGGCGTGCCTTCACAGCAGCGGGTAGACGTCGAAGGCAGGCTCCTCGTAGGGATGCGCGAGGCGGAGCGCCGCGATCACGGCGTCTTGCCGCTCCTCCGGGTAGACCGTCTCCAGTCGCAGCTCGAGCACGCGTTCTTCCCGCCCCTTCTCCCCCACGCTCGGGTCGGTCCCCTCGCTGCCGAAGAACGTGCCCGTGCCCTCCGTGTACCAGGAGCAGCGCTCGTAGTCGCCGATGCGGCCGGCGCCGGCCGTGAAGAGCGCATCGCGCACGTGCTCGAGCGCGTCGGGCGGCACGAAGACGACGAGCTTGCGATTCACGCCCGGGGCCGCGCGTCGACCCGCTCGATCCAGCGTGCCAGCCGTCGATGATCTTCGCCGAGCTGCAAGAACTCGCGCAGGATGGCGTGGAACGACTCGTCGTCTGCGGCATCACGGTCGAGCGCGTACTTCAGGAACGGAAACGCCGCGCAGTCTGCAGCGGAGAATTCGCCGTACAGGTACTCCCTGCCCTCGAGGAGATGCTCGAACAGGTCGAGACCATCCGTCAGCTCGCGCCCGAGCGCGTCGATCAGCTCCTCGTCGGGCTGAGGCTTCCCGCGCTGCGCTTCGATCTCGTTCGGCGGACGCTTCCAGACCCTGTTGAACCAGTCGAGGAAGACCTCGAGCTCGGCTCGGCGCGCCGGCTCCACAGGAAAGAGGGGCGGTTCGGGGCTGAGCTGCTCCAGGTGCCGCAGGATCTCGGTGGAGTCAGTGACGACGCGGTCACCGTCGACCAGGACGGGCACGAGCGATTGGCCGCTAACGCGATCGACCTCGGTCCGGTCGGACGGGTCGACATCGACCCACTCGACGTCGAGACCTTTGTGCCCGAACGCGAGCGCGACCCGCTCCACGTTCGTCGAATACGGCACGCGGTAGCAGCGCAACAAGCGCTACTCGGCGGTATCGATCTGGGCCTTCTGGAGCTTCCCGGAGTAGTCGACGTAGATCGACTTCCACTCGGTGAAGAAGTCCAGCGCGGCCTGGCCGGCCTCGCGGTGGCCGTTCCCCGTGTCCTTCACGCCGCCGAAGGGGAGGTGCACCTCGGCGCCGATGGTTCCTGCGTTGATGTATGTGATCCCGGCCTTGAGGTCGCGCATCGCGCGGAACGCCGTGTTGACGTCACGGGTGAAGATCGACGAGGAGAGGCCGTACTTGATCCCGTTCGACACGCTGATCGCCTCGTCCAGCTCACGCACCTTGATGACCGCGACCGTCGGGCCGAAGATCTCCTCCTGGGCGATCCGCATCTGCGGATCGACCTCGCCGAAGATCGTCGGCCTGTAATAAAAGCCCTTGTCGAGCCCGTTGCTGGAGGCGACCTCGCCCCCGGTCAGGAGCTGCGCGCCTTCCTGCTTTCCGATCTCGGTGTAGGAGTGGATCTTCTCGAGAGCGGACTTGTTGATCACCGGACCGACGTCGGTGTCGTCCTCCCAGCCCACGCCGAGGCGCAGCTGCTCGGCTTCCCTCACGAGCCGAGAGACGAGCGTGTCGTAGACCGACTCGTGCGCGATGACGCGGCTCGCGGCCGTGCAGCGCTGCCCGGAGGTTCCGAACGCCGACCAGATGATGCCCTCGACGGCCAAATCCAGATCTGCGTCGTCCAGCACGATGATTGCGTTCTTGCCACCGAGCTCGAGGTGGATGTGCTTCAACCGGTCGGCGCCGGTCTTCGTCACCGCGACGCCGGTTTCCCGCGAGCCCGTCAGCGTGATCACCGGCACGTCGGGGTGCTGAACGATCGCGTTGCCGACCTCCGCCCCGCCCCCGTGCACGACGTTGACGACCCCCGGCGGCACACCCGCCTCCGCGAGCAGCTCGACGAAGCGCTCGCCGAGGAACGGCGTGTCGGTCGCCGGCTTGAAAACAACGGTGTTCCCGCAGACCAGCGCGGGCAGGATCTTCCAGGAGGGGATGGCGATCGGGAAGTTCCAAGGGGTGATCACGCCGACGACCCCGATCGGCATCCGCACGCTCATGTTGAACTTGTCCCGGAGTTCGGAGGGGGTCGTCTGGCCGAAGAGCCGCCGCCCCTCGCCGCCCATGTAATAGGCCATGTCGATGGCCTCCTGCACGTCGCCGCGGGCCTCGGGGAGCACCTTGCCCATCTCGCGCGCCATCAGCTGCGCGATGTCCTCCTTCTGCGCGGTCAGAAGCTGCGCGAAGCCGAAGATGATCTCCCCGCGCTTCGGCGCCGGCACGAGACACCACTCCTCGAAGGCTTCCTTGGCGGCCGCGACAGCGCGATCGACGTCGGTGGCGGTCGACTTCGGGAAGACGCCGAGCGTCGCGCCGTTCGCCGGGCTCGTGCTCTCGAAGGTCGCGCCGTCCTTCGCGTCGACCCATTCGCCCGCGATGTAGTTCTGGAATGTCTTTGCACCGAGGAGCGCCACGGCGGCGATCTTAGTGGCCGTGACCGTGGGCGCGTTCGCGTCTGGCCGTTGAAAACCAAGCAGGCCAATGGCGCTCGCCGCTTCGCGGCTCACGTGAGGTCGCATACCTGACGGTATGGGGCTGACTGAGGACGCTGACCTGCGCCGTGTTTGCAGGCGGCGAGGCGCTCAACGGGCCCGCGATCACGGTCACGGGCCCTCGCCCTCCGGCGCCTCCGCCGGAAGGAACGTGCCGGGGGCGCGCGGCCGCCGACGGTCTCGCGTCTCACGCTTCTCACCCATCTGGCGAGGGCGATCCTGACGCCGGTCCGGCCCGGCGCGTCTGTCGATGATCACCTCGACGTTCGGATTGTCCTGGTAGTACTCGACCAGCTTGTCGTAGAGCTCGTCGGCCAGGTCGGGCGGGATCACGCAGTAGATCACTACATCGGATTGTAGGAGGGACTAGAGCCGTGCGATCTCGGGGACGACGCGACCGTCCCGCTCGACCCGTGCGTTCCAGGCCCGGAACGACGGCTCCAGCTCCTCGACCTCGTACCCGCGCTCGGCCAGCCGGACGGGTTGCGCCGAATCGAAGAGGACGCGGTACTGGTACCAGGAGATATCCCAGGCGATCGTCACGACGACCTCGGTGTTCACGCCGGACAAGGGAACGACGCTCACGTGGGGAGCGCCGAGGCTCTTGGCGATGCCGCCGACGGATCGCCGGTACGGACTGGCGTTGAAGAGATCGGCGGCCTCGACCATCGCGCGCTCGGGCTCGGAGAGTCGGCGCAGGATCGGCTCGTCGACGAGGGTCTCTTCCGGCGTCGTTCGGCGGGGATCGAAGATCGCAGAGAGGCTAAGCCGCTTTCGCGGCCGATCGTCCGCCACCGTCGGGCTCGTCGGGCTGCCCTCCTTGAGCCAACCTTGCTCCGCGGCGATGTCCTGGCAGAGCGGGCAGACGTCGACGAAGTCGTGTCCGTCGAGCGAATAGCGAACTGTGCGCTCGCCCACGAGCAGGGTGCGCTCGCAGATTGCACAGGTTGTCGCGGCGACGTTGCGCGTTTGCGGCACGGCCGCCGACTATAGCGCCCACCTGGCTTTGACCCCGACTGCTAGACTCTTGTTGTGTTTTACACTGTAACTAGACAGAGAGAGAGCGGTGAGTAGGGCCCGGAAGAGTCCTCGGAGCGCCCGCTGCCGCCGCCGGGTAGGCCCGGGTCGGTGGCGGGTCAGGGCCCGTCTCGAGCGCTTCAGCGAGCCGGCCGTCCTCCTGCTCCTAGGCGACTCCCCCGCCCACGGCTACGAGCTCCTGGAGCGCCTGCCCGAGCTGATGCCGGATGAGCGGGTCGACATGGGCAACCTCTACCGCATCCTTCGCTCCCTCGAGCGCGAGAAGCTCGTCTCGTCAACATGGGACGACCTCTCCCCAGGCCCCGCGAAGCGCATCTACGCGATCACGGGCTCGGGCCGGCAGGTGCTCGATCAGTGGGTGACCGCCTTTGGTAAGGCGCAGCAGCAGATTGCCGCCTTCATCCAACGTTACGAACAGCAAGGGAGGTGACACATGCATCACGGACGACGCAGACGATTCGGCCGACCGGCAGTCGGCCATCGCTTCTACGAGCACGAGCGAGTCCTCGAGCGCCTGGAGGAATACCAGCGCGACCTCGAGCAGGAGCTCGCCGACGTGGCTGACCTACTCAGCCGGCTCAACCAAGAAAAGACGGAGACTGTTTAGCTAGCGGGAGAGCGAGAGGCGGAAGCTCAAACTTTCGCCTCTTCGCGTTCCTTCTTCGTTTCCTCGATCAGTTTCTGCGCCACGTGGATCGGCACCTCGTCGTAGCGCACGAAATGCATGTGGTAATCGCCGCGGCCGCCCGTCATGGACGTCAGCGCCTGGGCGTACGTGAGCATCTCGGCCATTGGGACCTCGGCTCTGATCGCCGTCAGCGTGCCCCGCGGCTCCATCCCTTGCAGGCGTCCTCGGCGGGAGTTGAGATCGCCGTTGACGGTGCCGACCGTGTCGTCGGGGACGGTTACGTCGACTTCCATGATCGGCTCGAGCAGGACTGGGTCGGCCGCCTCGTAGGCCTGTTTGAACGCCATCGAGCCCGCGATCTTGAAGGCCATCTCCGACGAGTCGACGGTGTGGTACGAGCCGTCCACCAGCAGCACGCGGATGCCCTGCACGGGCGCGCCGGCGAGCTCGCCCGTGTGCATCGCCTCCTGGATCCCCTTGTCGACGGCGGGACGGAAGCTCTGTGGAATGACGCCACCGACGATCTTGTCCACGAACTCGTAGCCGGTGTGGCCCTCCAGCGGCTCGAGCCGGATATGGCAGTCGCCAAACTGTCCCCGGCCGCCAGTCTGCTTCTTGTAGCGGCCGTGCCCTTTCGACTCCTTGCGAATCGTCTCCAGGTACGGGACGCGCGGCTGGCGCAGGTCGACCGCGACGCCGAAGCGACGCTTGAGCCGGTCGACTGCGACCTCGACGTGCATCTGCGTCATCCCTGACAGAAGCTGCTCGCCCGTCTGGGGATCGCGGCGCAGGATCAGCGTCGGATCCTCCTCGCTCAGCCGCCGCAGCGACTGCGCGACCTTCTCCTCGTCGCCTTTCGCCTTGGGCGTAATCGCGAAGCTCATCACCGGCTCCGGAAAGTCAAGGCTCGGCAGCTCGACCTGGCTGTCCGAGTCGAGCAGCAAATCGCCGGTCAAGACGTCCTTGAGCTTCGAAACGGCGCCGATGTCGCCCTCGCCGAACTCGGCCGCGTTCTCGTGGTCCTTGCCCTGCATGGTGAGCAATGAGCCCATCCGCTCCTTGCCGTGCGTGCGGACGTTGGCGAGTGTCGAGTCGTGGCCGACCTCGCCCTGCAGGACACGGAAGAGATTGATGCGGCCCGCGAACGGGTCGGCGACAGTCTTGAAGACGAACAGCGAGGTGCCAGCGCCCTCGATCTCGATCCGGGCTCCCTTCTTTGCGGGTGACGGGACGCCCTCGACGAGCAGGTCGAGCATCGCCGTCGTGCCGAGATTCTTCGTGGCCACTCCGCACGCGACCGGAAACAGTTCGCCGCGCGTGACCGCGGTCTTCAGCGCCGCCGCAACCTCCTCCTCGCCGAGCTCCTGACCTTCGAGGTAGCGCTCCATGAGCCCTTCGTCGGTCTCGACGACGGAGTCGAGCAGCTTCTCGCGGTACTCGGCGACCTGTTCGGCCAGTTCGGTTGGGATCTCGCTGGACTTCTCCTCGCGGGCGCCCTCGGGGCTCAGGTACGCCTTCATATGAAGCACGTCGACGATGCCGGTCACCTCGTGCTCGACGCCGATCGGGAGGTGGATGGCGACGCACTGCGGTGAGAGTTGCGCGCGTAGCGCCTCGAGCGTGCGGAAGAAGTCGGCACGCTCTCTGTCGAGCATGTTCACGTAGAGGACGCGTGCCAGCCCGAGCTCGTCCGCGCGTGCCCAATTCCTGGAGGTCTGCACCTCGACGCCCATGACCGCGCTCACGCCGATCAGCGCGCCTTCGACGACGTGCAGCGCCGCGATCGCGTCGCCCTGGAAGCTCGGCTCGCCAGGCGCGTCGATCAGGTTGATCTTGCGGCCCTGCCACTCGAGGTGGCAGAGCGCCGCAGAGATCGACATCTCGCGAGCCTGCTCGTCCTCGTCCCAGTCCGAGACGGTCGAGCCCTGCTCGACGACCCCGAGACGGTTCGTCGCGCCCGCCTGAAAAAGCATCGCTTCCACCAAGGACGTCTTGCCGGTCCCTCGATGACCGACGACAGCAACGTTGCGAATTTTCCCAGGCTCGATGGCGGCCATTCGAGCGATCTTATCGCCGCTCACGCGCCGGACCCCTGGTTCCCCCGCGAGCCCTTCCTTGCGAGCAGGGGCTCGGGGCGGAAGGTCAGGGGCTCCTCGGTGAGTCACCGCCGGCTGGGCGAGAGCCCGCGCCGGCGAGGCGTGCTTTCAGGCGGAGGATCGCCTTGGTGTGCAACTGCGAGACGCGCGATTCGGTGACCCCGAGCACCTGGCCGATCTCACGCAGCGTCAGCTCCTCGTAGTAGTAGAGCGTGACGACGAGCTTCTCTCGCTCGGGGAGGCGTGCAATGGACTCGCCAAGGGCTTCCTTGAGCTCCGTCTGCGCGAGCGCGGACTGCGGCTCCGGGCCCTGCGTGTCCTCGATCGTGTCGATCAAGGCGACCTGATCGCCGCCCGAGGAGGAGATCGTCCACAGTTCGTCGAGCGCGGCGATCGACGAGCGCGCGATCTCCGTCAGGCTGTCCTCCAGCTCATCGACCTCGATCCCGAGCTTGCTTGCGATCTCCGCGTCGGTGGGCGCGCGGTGCAGCCTCGCCTCGAGGTCGGCCATCGCGCGCTCGATGTGGCGGGCCCGGGCGCGCACGGAGCGCGGCACCCAGTCCATCGCGCGCAGCTCGTCGATGATCGCCCCCTTGATGCGCGCGATCGCGTAGGTCTCGAACTTGATGTCGCGGCCCGGGTCGTAGCGCTCGATGGCTCCGATCAGGCCGAGCAGGCCGTACGAGACGAGATCGCCCTCCTCGACATGCGCCGGGAGGCCGCTCCCCAGTCGACCCGCCACATACTTGACGAGCGGCGCGTACGTGAGGATCAACCGGTCGCGGAGGGCCCTGTTGGTCTTGTCCTCGGCGAACTCGAGCCAGAGAGCCTGGGTTTCGTCCGGCGCCACGGCGGAAGGATACGGCCCAGCCCAGACCGACTCAGCGCGCCCGATGCCGGAGGCCTTTGAACGCCATGCCCGCGAGCCACAGAGCGATAACCCCGGCTGCGACGCCCACGACCCACACCGTGCGATCTTCCGAGGAGAATGCGGTCAGGGCGATGCCGGTGAAGAAGACCGCAAGAACGAGGAAGAGCGCGCCGAGCGCGCGGCGCTGAGAGGCGGCCACGCCGCGACTCTACCGGCGAGAGCCCCGTCTACAATTCGTCCGCTGAACCTGTAGGGGCGTAGCTCAATTGGCAGAGCACCGGTCTCCAAAACCGGGGGTTGCAGGTTCGAGTCCTGCCGCCCCTGTAGAGAAGCCCCTGCTAGTCGGGGGCTTTTCTATTTGGCCGATCAGCGCATCGAGTCGGCATATCGCGGTTGTATCGCGAAACCCGTTTCTCGTGGCTCACGAACGTGCTAAAGGCTAGTGGTTGAAATCCGCCGCCCGAGGCGCTCAGTCCGGGATTGTGCGCTGGGTCACTAGCGACGAGGACACTCGTAGCCCTTGGGGCACATGACACTCCACGACGCACGTCAGCCCTAAGAACTCATTTCAGATTGAGTTCCGGAGTCGGCGGAAGCAGACGAGACAGCAGCCGAGGCCGAGAAGCGCCTGGTGCATCTCGGCCCCGTCGCTCGTAGCGGACGAGCAGGCGCTTAAAGCCTCGCCTTCGCCTCTTATCTCAGGTTCTCGCCGGGCCGCGTGCCGCGTGTCGCCCCGGCGCCGCCGGGGCCGTAGTAGCTGCCCAGCTGCGACCGGTAGCTGTCATCGCGGTACTTGTCCTCGTCGAACTCCGGAGCGTTCTTGATCTGCTCCTTCGTCGGGTCGACATGCACGCTCTCCGTGTCGAAGTCGACGTCGCGGATCACGCCGGCCGGAAGCAGGACCTTCTTGCCGAAGATCCAGGAACCGGTGTCGACGACGATGTAGCTGCCGCTCACGTCGTTCGTCGCCTCGTCGACCTTGCCGATCTTGCCGTCGACCGCCTCAACGGAGAAGCCGGTGAGATCCTTGTCGACAACGGCGGCGGCGGCGGCGGTGTACGTCCAGAGGTCGGTAGTAGCCATTCGCTCTACCTCCTTTCGAGGCAGCGGGGCCTCGAATCGATTGCCGTGCTAGGTGCTCTTCGGGTACCCTACCCGCGCTCCGCGGCTCCAAACCAGCGGCTCGAGCTAGCTCGTGCCCTCTCGACGCTCCTCCGCCTCCGCTACTGCTTCGGCTTCGCCGTACTTATCGACGACGAGGTACTGAACGCAGGGTCGGAGACCGTGCCCTCAACGGTGGCGATCAGACGATTCCCCTCGCGCCGGATGAGCACGGAGACATGAGTTCTAAGCCCGTCGGCTCGTTCGTGCGATGGGTCGGTCGCCTTCGTCGCGACATCTCGCGGCGTCTATTTAACTCTCACCCTCCCCTCCCGATTTCGGCTCGGGGTCACGGGCGCTGCTAAACGCCTGGTCGAATAGGCCTGTAGCAGACGCGTTGAGAGTGGGTCTTCCCTCGGACGTGTGCCTTCCACTATCCGCGTCAGCTTGTCCTCCGGGGAGCGATGCGAGGGCGAGGGCCGCCCGCACGGGAGAGGCTTATCGCTGCTGGGTGCCGCTCTTCGATCGGTTCTATCCCGCTCGCCCGCCGCCCGCCGGTGGTCGCGCCGGAGAGGCTCATCGCGCGCGGGGGTACCGGGGTGGGGCAATCGTTTTCGCGGCCCACGGATCCCATTGCCACGGCTCGGGTCGCGCTTGGCGGACGGAGGGTCGCTGTCGCCAGC
>JACCXX010000021.1 GCA_013696805.1 Actinomycetota bacterium | reverse complement strand
AGGTGTCCGGGGGATTGCCGGGTGCTCGGCGGCGGTGCGCGAGCCGTTGAGGGCGACCTGCAGCATGGGCGACATGCTCGGATGATTACTCGGCTGGGGCGAGCACGACGCGGGAGAGCACGTCGGCCAGAAGTTCGGCGTCGGCCTCGCTCAGGTGCGCGGCGAAGCGCGATTCGATCACGCCGGCGTAAACGGGCCACATGCGGCGGAGCATCGCTTTGCCGGCGTCGGTGAGGACGATCTCCGTGCCCCGCCGGTCGGTCGCGCACGCCTCACGGCGGAGGAGGCCGGCCGATTCGACTCGGTCGACGAGACGAGTCAGGCCGCTGCGTGAGATGGTGACGACCCGCGCCGCGAGCTCACCCATCCGCAGCCGGCGCCCGGGCGCGTCGTGGAGCGGCCAGAGCACGTCGTACCACGCGAGCGGCGGCAGTCCGGCCGCCGCAAGCGCGTCGTCGATCTCGGCAATCGTAGTTGCGTGCGCGTTCAGGAACGCGCGCCAGGCGCCCAGGTAGGGCTCGGCGATCTCGACCTTGGTCACGGGAAAGTATGTTCGCAGACAAAATGTGCATTTGCAACTTGTTTGGTAAAGTAAGTGCAACAGCACATACTTCGAAGGAGGAGAAATGGCAGAGACGATCACCCTCGACGAGCTCAAAGCAAAGCTCGACGGAGACGACGACATCACGCTCGTCGAAGCACTTGGGCCCATGTACTACGAGGACGCGCACCTCCCGGGCGCGATCAACATCCCCCACGACCAGGTGGACGAGCTGGCGCCGAAGCTACTGCCCGACAACGACGCACAGGTCGTCGTCTACTGCGCGAACGGGCCGTGCCAGAACTCCGGCATCGCCGCCCGCCGGCTCGAGCAGCTCGGCTACACCAGGGTGCGCGACTACCACGAGGGTAAGGCCGAATGGGTGGAAGCAGGGTTGCCGATCGAGTCAGGTACGGCGGCCGCGGTCTCCTAGGGGCGTGCCAACTCGCGGTGCAGCGCGACACCCATCATGACGAGCGCGATGCCGACGAAGTCGCCCGATGAGGGCAGCTGATGAAGGACGATGACCCCGACCACGGTCGCCGTTGCCGGTAGGAGCGAGACGAAGAGGGCATAGGTCGCGCGCCCCAGCTGTGCCATCGCCAGCTGATCGAAGACGTACGGAATGACAGACGACGAAATACCGACTCCGACCCCGGCGGCGATGGCGACGGGGTCGGTGATCGCGTGGGCCGCGCTCCAGAAACCGATCGGCGAGACGAAGATGAAGGCGAAGATCATGGCGGCGGCGAGGCCGTCGACGCCGCCCATTGCCGAGCGGCGAGCGACGCGGTGCGCGAGCACGATGTAGGCGGTGAAGAGGGCCGCGTTCGCGAAGGCAAAGGCGATGCCGACCGGCTCTCCGCCAAAGCGAACGTGGGTGAGCAGCAAGACGCCGCATGCGGCCGCGACGACCGCGGCGCCGTTTCGACCGGTGCGAGCTCCGATCACGGCCAGAGCGATCGGCCCGATGAACTCGATCGCCGCCACCGTCGCCAGCGGCAGCCGGTCGATCGAGACGTAGAAGCACGCGTTCATGGCGGCGAAGACTGCGCCGAGGGCGACGATCAACAGTTGACCGCTGCGGTCGAGGGTGGCGAACTTCCGCCATGGTCGTCGCCAGATCGCGAAGACCAGGGCCGCTGAGGCGATGCGCATGCACGCCACGCCGAGGACGTCGACGCGGGCGAACAGCAGAACTGCGAACGAGGGGCCGAGGTAGTGGAAGACCGCGCTGCCGAGGAAGTAGGCGTGCGGGGGTACGACTCGGCGGGCCACATGAAGAAGTGTCCTAACAAATGGTGACCATCGACATAGAGAATCGAAGGTGTTATTCTGGTATTTACTTATGAAGAACGGTAATCGGGCGTCACCTGTTGTCGATCATCAGACTCTTGATCAGACTGACCGTAAGATCCTCGGCGAGCTCGCCGCCGAGGGGCGCATCTCCTTCGCCGAGCTTGGACGCCGGGTGAGCCTCTCACCGCCTGCGGTGGCCGAACGCGTCCAGCGCCTCGAACGGGGCGGCGTCATCACGGGCTACCGAGCCGAGATCGATCCTCGTGCCCTCGGCTACCCGCTGACGGCGATCGTTCGCATCAAGCCAGCTGCGCGCCAGCTGCCGCGGATTCCCGAGCTCGCAGCCGAGATTCCCGAGATCAGCGAGTGCCATCGAATCACCGGCGAGGACTGCTTCTTCCTGAAGGTGCACCTGCGCTCGATCGACGACCTCAGCGGCCTGCTCGACCGCTTCCTCGTCTACGGCGAGACGACGACGTCCCTGATCGCAGCGTCGCCGATTCCGCGGCGCGACCCGCCGATCGACGGGCGCGAGTAAAGAACCGGGCATGCCGCTGAGGAACCGGGTCACGCCGCTCGGCGAGCTGATCGCAGACAACGCGCGCGGCCTGGTCTACGGAAACCGTGGATGCCTCCACGACGAGGCCGGGCGCATCCGCCGGCGCTACAACGGCAAGCGCTGGATCGCCTGCCGGCTCGAGTTTCGCGGTTGGCATCGCGGGCCTCTAATGCAGCCGGGCCGCTTCACTGAGCTCTTCTTTCTCGATGAGGCCACCGCATTCGCCGCGGGGCATCGTCCCTGCGCGCTCTGCCGCCGCGAGGACTACACCCGCCTCGGCGCGATCTGGCGCGAGCTCCATCCCCGCCAGACCGGGGCCGACGAGATCGACGCACAGCTCCACACCGAGCGGATTTCTCCAGGCACACGCGGTCAACGCCGCCATGACGCGAAGCTCGATGAGCTTCCCGATGGCGCGTTCGTCCTACAGGAGGGCGCTCCCTGCGTGGTTCTGGGCGGGAATCTGCTGAGCTGGACGGCGTCGGGCTACGTCGGCCGCAGGCCGCGACCCGCGCGCCAACAAGCGCTGCTGATCACGCCCCCGTCACTGGTCGGAGTCCTGCGCGCCGGCTGGGAGCCGCTTGTGCCAATGCTGCACCCGTCGGTACTCGTCACCCCATAATTGTCCCATGAGCGCTGTCATCGAGATCCGCACGTACAAGCTCGTGCCGGGTACCGGTGCCGAGTTCCATCGCATTTTCGTCGAGGAATCGTTGCCGATGCTGCAGCGCTGGGGGGTCGAGGTCGTGGCCTTTGGCCTGTCGCTGGACGACGAAGACTCGTTCTGTCTGATCAGGGCGTATCCGAGCCTCGAGGAACTGCAAGGCAGCCAGGACGCGTTCTACGGAAGCGTCGAGTGGCGAAACGGCCCCCGTGAGGCGATCGTGTCGCGGATCGAGAGCGGCAACTCGGTCGTGCTTCCGGCCGACTCGGTCGAACTGCTGTCAGCCAGTCGGCCGACTGCGCGGGTCGAAGCTGCCGAGCCGGTCTAGCATCAGCGTGTCCGCCTCGCGCGCGCTCGACCCGTAGTCGCTGACGGCGGAGAGGAAGTGGCGGCGGTCGAGTGTGTAGAGCCGCAACGGCGTGCGCGCACGCACGGTGGTGGTGCGGAGCGTGTCATGCAGCAGCGCGATCTCTCCGAAGCCGTCGCCGGAATGCATCGTGCGGATGAGGCGGCCGTCTCCGATCACGTCAGCCTCGCCGGCCTCGATCACGTAGAAGCGATCGCCGTGGTCGCCCTGGTGGAAGACGTCCTCGCCGGCCGTGAAGTGGGCGTGTTCGACATGGAGTGCGAGGTGGTCGATCGCCGGCATCGGTAGCGGACGGAACATGCCGACTTTGTTGAGCACGTCGACCTCCTTGTCCCGGTGCGCGATCGAGGCGTCGATTGTCTGGAGTCGCCGCCAGGCGAGCGCCACGAGCGCGGGGGCCACGAGCCCGAGCACGGCCAGAGCGCCACGGATGCCGAGCAGCGCGATGGCGAACGGGGTGACGAGCGAGCCAAGGCCCACCGACAACGCTATGAGGCTCTCCTTCGCGCCGAACACGCGGGCGTGCAGCTCTTCCGGTACGAGTCGGGCGGGCAGCGTGTACAGGCCGATGTCGACGAGCGCGTTACCGACTCCGATCACGAACATCAGTCCCAGCACCGCCAGCTCGTGCGGAAACGCCCCGCTCAGAGTGAGTGGCAGGCCCCAGAGCATGACACCGATGCCTTCGAGGATCGCCAGTCGGCGGCCGCTGACGAACATGGACGCGCCCAGCGAGCTCGCCACGGCGCCCGCGCCGACGGCCGCGGTCAGCACGCCGACACCGGGCGCCCCCATCCCCAACAGGTCGATCGCGACGACGACCAGGAACACGTTGAGGAAGCCGCGCGTCAGCGTCTGCGCGACTGCGAGTCCGATCAAGAGGCCCGCGTCGCGATAGTGTGCGAGTGCGCGAAAGCCCTCCACCGTCTCGTGCACGATTCGCCGCAGCGGCCGCGGCCGCCCGCGCGGCGACGACTCGTAGGAGAGGCGCAGCAGGAGCGCGCCGGACGCGAGCGACAACGCCGCGGTAGTCGCGAACACCGCGGCCGGACTGCCGAGCTCGAGGAGCAATGCCGCCACGAGCGGGCCGAGCAGGGTGCTGAGCGAATCGATGAGGCCGCGTACGAGGTTGGCGCTCGTGAGCTCGAGCGGCGTCCTGCAGAGCGCGGGCAGCAACGCCGAGTGGGCCGGCCGGAACATCGTGAAGGCGGCGGTGGCGATTACCGCGAGCACGTACACCGCCACGTTCGGCCCGCCGGCCGCGAGCACGGCCGCGGCCGTGGCGGTCGCGGCGGCGCGGATGAGGCAAGACCAGACCAACACGCGGTCGCGTGGGAAGCGGTCGGCCAAGGTGGTGCCGAACGGCGCCAGGACGGCGGCGGGAGCCATGCGCACGAAGGCCACGAGGCCTACGGCCGCGGCGCCGCCGTCGCGGAAGGCCACGACGGCGATGGCCACCGTGAACGCCCACTCCGCCGTCCAGGTCGCACCGAACGCCAGCTGCGCGCGGAGCAGGGCCGGGTTCCGCGCCGTCGCCGAGAAGGCGCGAGCCGACGCGGCGAGTCGCTTCCGCAGGTGGGCCGACGGCGAAGGGATCAAGCCTTTGGCTCTCACGGGTCGGCCGGCCCAGCGCCGCTATCGCATCCCACTCGAAGAGCGGCTACTCGAGTTCGCAAACGGGTCAATGACATCCGCCGTTCAGCTGCCCGACGTCGGAGCTCATGTTGCGGAGACTGTATTTCGCTCACTATCGCCCTTGGCTGCGTCTGCTCTGAGTGCCACACTAGAGGAGTGACCGCAGTCGTCCCCGCGATCCAGATCGACGAGGCAGCATTCCGAGGGCACGTCGTTCGTCCTGAGGATCCAAACTACGACCTGCATCGCAAGATCTGGAACGGCTCGTTCGACAAGCACCCCGCGGTGATCGTTCGCTGCGCGGGCGTCTCGGACGTGATCGCAGCGGTCAAATTGGGGCGGGCAAGCGGGCTACCGGTTGCGGTGCGGAGCGGGGGGCACTCGTTCCCGGGCCTGTCGGTCGCAGACGACGCGCTGATGATCGATCTCTCGCCGATGAAGGGCGTTCGCGTCGACCCCGAGAAGCGCACCGCGCGCGTGCAGGCCGGCGTCTTGCTCGGCGAGCTCGACAAGGAAACTCAGGCCTTCGGGCTCGCGGTGCCGTCCGGGATCGTCACGCATACCGGTGTGGCGGGCCTCACCCTCGGCGGCGGGATCGGCTGGATCCAGCGCAAGCACGGCTTGTCGGTCGACCAGCTCGTCTCGGTCGATCTCGTGACCGCCGACGGAGAGTTCGTCAAGGCGAGCGCGGACGAGAACCCGGATCTCTTCTGGGGGTTGCGCGGGGGCGGCGGGAACTTCGGGATCGTCACGGAGTTCGAGTTCCGCTGTGTCGAGCTGGGGACGCGGGTGCTGGCCGGGCCCATCTTCTGGCCGATGGAGCAGTCCGGGGAAGTCCTACGCTTCTATCGCGACTGGGTCGCGGAGGCGCCGGACGAGTTGATGACCCTGGTCGTGCACCGCAAGGCGCCGCCGCTGCCGATCGTCCCGGAGGAGCTGCACGGGAAGCCGGTCGTGATGGTCGTCTGCTGCTGGGCCGGCGACATCGAGGAGGGGGAGAAGTTCATCCGCCCGCTCCGGGAGTTCGGCCCACCGGTCGCGGACGTCTGCATGCCGAAGCCGTATCTGGCGCACCAGTCGATGCTGGACCCGAGCTTCGTGCCGGGCCGCTGGTACTACTTCAAGAGCTGCGACGTCGCGGAGCTGAGCGACGAGATCATCGACATCACGGTCGAGCGCTCGCTGCAGATCGACTCGCCGATGACGTCGTTCCCGATCTGGCAGATGGGCGGAGCGGTCAGCCGTGTGGGCGACGACGAGACCGCGTTCAACGGGCGCACCGCGGCCTTCACCTACAACATCGGCGCCTGCACCGAGACGAGCGAGGGCTTCGAGAGGGAGCGCGAGTGGGTGCGGAGCTTCTGGTCGGCGCTGGAGCCCTGGCACAAGGGCGTGTACGTCAACTTTTTGGGTGACGAGGGCGCCGACCGGGTTCGCCAGGCCTACGGGCCGGAGAAGTACGATCGGCTGCGGGCCCTGAAGCAGAAGTACGACCCGGACAACTTCTTCCGGATCAACCAGAACATCTCGCCGAGCTAGCTGTCCGGCGGTTCAGGCGAGGCCATTACCCCGAAGCTCGGCGATTGCCTGCTCGGTCTTGCCGAGCGCGAGGCCCATGCCCTCCAACACTCGGTCTGCCTTCGTGAACTGAATCTGGTCGTACTGCACGACCTGGACGCGGTTTCCGAACGGGTCGCGGAAGTCAAGGCGGTGGCCGGGAAGGATGTCGACCTCCGCCGCTGTGAGCGCGCGCCGCGCCGCCTCCTTGTCGTCGACGACGAGACCGAAGTGTCGGTCGTCGCCGGAGCCGGGCTCGAACAAGGCAATGAACTGGTCGCCCATGTCGACGAAGGCCGAGCCGGTTTCGCGCTCGACCCCCTTGATGTCAAAGAGCCGGCCGTAGAAGGCGAGCGCGCGCTCGATGTCGGGGACCTCGAGCGCCACGTGGTTGATGCCGACCAGGCGTGGACGGTTCACGCGTTCTTCGTGAGCTTGCCGACGGCGTTCGTCTCCCTCCAGGCGCGGCGGTAGCGCTCGATCCCCCCGGAGATTCTCATGGTCCGGAAGCTATCTCAGGCGCCGACCTTTGGGCGAAGGTGAGCACGGTCCGGATGCCCTCCTGACGCTCCATCGCGGCGAACGCGTCGTTTACGTCGTCCAGTGGGATCTTCCTTGTGACGAGGGCGGCTGCGTCGAACTCCCCGGCGAGCCAACG
>JACCXX010000015.1 GCA_013696805.1 Actinomycetota bacterium | reverse complement strand
CGGCCGAGATCCCCCATGCTCGTCGCGCCGCACTCGGCAATGACGTTGTCGATGATCGTCTCGAGCTCCTCCTCGGAGAGCTGCTCGGGCAAGAACTCCTCGATCACCGCCAGCTCGCGATCCTCCTGCTCGGCCTTCTCCGCGGCACCGCCGGCCCGAAAGGCCTCGGCCGCCTCGGCGCGCCGCTTGCGCTCGCGCTGCAAGACCTGCAGCTCCTCTTGATCCTGCAGCTCCCGCTGCAGCTCTTTCTGCGCCGACTGGAGGCTCGAGAGGATCAGGCGAAGAGCGTCGCGACGCTCGGCGTCGCGGTCGAGCATGGCCTTGGACAGCTCTTCCTGGATGCGGGCGATCAGGCTCATCCGGGCAAGCCTCCCATGCGGCCGCCCAGGACGTGCCAGTGAAGGTGAAAAACCGTCTGCCCGCCGCCCTCCCCGACGTTGACCACGACCCGATAGTCCTCGAGGCCCTGCTCGCGCGCAGTCTCGGCGACGAACTCCAGCATGCGCTTCGCCTCGTCGTCGGAAAACTCGGAAATTTCGCGGAAGGTCGGCACGTGCCGCTCAGGCAGCACGAGCAAGTGTGTCTCGGCTTGCGGGTTGATGTCGTTGATCGCAACGAAGCCCTCCCCCTTTCGCACGTGGTCGCCCTCGCTGACGAGCTGGCAGAACAGGCAATCAGACGACACCTACGATGCCCTCCTTCGTAACCGTCGTCGCTCGAGCGCGGACGAGCTGCCCGACCGAGGCCGAACCCTCGAGGAACCACGGCGAATAGTCGTCGCCATAGCCCCGGCCCGGACGATCGACGAGCACTGCGTCCTCCGTGCCGAGCTTCGCGCGCCAGCGACGCTCGCACGCGGCTTGCGACGCCGCGCGGAGTCTGACGCTGCGGTCCTTCTTGACCGGCGGAGGGACCGTGTCGTCGGCCGCGGTCTTCGTCCCGGGCCGCGGCGAGTAGGGGAAGACGTGCACCCTGGTGATGCCGGCGGCCTCGACGAGCCGAAGCGTGTTCGCGAACGCAGGCTCGTCCTCGGCCGGGAACCCGACGATGACGTCGGTCGTCAGGTTGAAGTCTGACAGCGGCTCGAGTCGGCGCAGATAGGTCTGCGCCGAGTAGCGGCGGCCCATCGCCCGCAGCACGCCGTCGTCGCCCGACTGGAGCGGCACGTGCAGGTGGCGCGAGACGAGCGGCGTCTCACGGAGGGTGCTCACCAGGTCGTCGTCGACATGGTTGATCTCGATTGACGACAGGCGCAGACGCTCTAGCCCGGGGGTCTGGGCTGCCTCGCGGACAAGCCGTCCGAGCTTGTACCCCGCCTCGCGGTCTCGGTAGCAGCCGAGATTGATTCCGGTCAGCACGACCTCGCGGTGACCCCGCTCGACGCGGCGGCGGATCTCGGAGAGGACGTCGGCTGCGCGGCGACTGCGCGACGAGCCACGCACGAGCGGGATCACGCAGAAGTTGCACGAGAAGCTGCACCCGTCCTGCACCTTGACGAACGCGCGCACTCGGTCGAGCGGGGCGTCGGACTGGACACACCCGATGGCGCCGACGTCACCGGCGATGAAGCTCGGCGTCTGCTCGCTCGGCCTGGCGACGACAGTGACGTTTGCGGGCAAGCCGCCAAAGACATCGCCGGCGAGGTTCGCAGCGCACCCGGTGACGAACACGCGGGCGTGCGTGCGAGCGGCGCGCGATGCCGCCTGACGCGACTTGCTCACCGCCTCGTTGGTCACGCAACAGGTGTTCACGACTGCGATCTCCCCCGGTGCCTCGGACTCGGAGTGCCCGTCGAGCAGGAGTCGCTCGCGGATCGCATGCGCATCCGTGTGCGAGACCTTGCAACCCAGGAAGCGGACGGCGAACGTCGCCATTGGAGCGCGAAATCTACTCGCGGACGAACAGATCGGCTGCGAAACGCTCTCCCGTGCGCCGCTCGGTGCGGCGAAAGCGCGGGAGACGCGGCTCGTCGGCGACGAGGTAGCCGGACGCGATCAGGTGCATCGCCTCGATGCGGGCACCGAGCGCTTCGACCGTGTGGAGGGTGACGTTCGCGGCGGCGACGTCCGCCCCCGGCAGTGGATCGCTCGTCGCATCGGCACGCTTGACGTCCAGGTCGACGCCGTTCGCCGTTGCGTTTCGCCGGGTTGCGTCGACCGCGGACTCGTCGATGTCGAACGCGAAGACGGGCGCGAACCCCAGCCTCGCGGCCGCGATCGCCAGGACGCCCGAGCCGCAGCCGACGTCGAGGAAGCTGCCCCGGTCGAGCTCCAGCAACAGCTCGACGCAAAGACGAGTGGTCTCGTGCGCCCCGGTGCCGAAGGCGCGGCCGGGATCGATCACGACAGGAGCCAACCCGGGCGCAGGCTTCTGCCACGGCGGGCCAATCCAGAGGGGCCCCACGACCACGGGGACGTGGAAGCGCCGCCACTCGCCCTCCCACCCGGGGAGGACTGGAGCGACCTCGAGCTCGCCGAAGCGAACTCGCAGGTCGGCTAGCCCCGCGCGGTAGGTGTAGACGACGAGGGCATCCTCCTCCTCGAGGAAGCCGCAGGGCGCGAGCTCGAGCAGTTGTGCAACCACCTGGTCGAACCCACCCGGTGGGACGGCGATCCTCGCCCGAAGGAGCTCGCTCAGCGGAACGCGCTCTTCAACTTCTCGAAGAACCCCTCGTCCGGCTGGTAGGTGCGCTCGTCCGCCGTCTTCGCGAAGTCTTCGAGTAGCTGCCGCTGTTCGTCGTTCAGGTGGCGGGGGACGGCCACGTTGACGAGAACTCGGTGGTCTCCGCGGCCGAAGCCCTGGAGAACGGGCATGCCGAGGCCCCGGAGCCGTCTCACCTCGCCGGGTTGCGTTCCAGCCACGAACTCGAGCTCTTCTTCGCCACCGAGCGTGGGAACCTTGACCCGCTTGCCGAGCGCAGCGTCGGTCATGGACAGGTTCACGGTCGAGTAGATGTCGTCTCCCTCGCGGACGAACTGCGGGTGCGGGTTGATGCGCACGAGGACGTAGACGTCACCGGCCTGGCCGCCGAGCGCGCCCGCATGTCCCTCGCCCGAGTGCCGGATCCGCTGCCCGTCGTGGATGCCTGCCGGGATCTCGATCTGGAGCTTGCGCTCTGCCAGCACCCGCCCGGCCCCTTCGCACTCCTGACAGGGGTCGTCGATGATTCGCCCCGCCCCGGCGCACTCCGGGCAGGCCTGGCTGCGGACGAACTCCCCGAGGGCGGTTCGCGTCACTTGCTCGAGGCGGCCGGCCCCGTTGCAGCGCTGACAGGTCCGTGGGCTCTTGCCGGGTGCGACGCCGTCGCCCGCGCACGTCTCGCAGAGCTCGGCCACCTGGAACGGCACCGCCCGACTAACTCCCTCAGCCGCTTCCTCGAGCTCGATCTCGACCTCGGCGGCGAGATCGGCGCCGCGCGTACGGCGCGGCCCCGTGGCAACACCGAAGACGTCGTCCCCGAAGAAAGCGGAGAAGATGTCGGCGAGGCTTCCGAAATCGAACGGTGTGGGCCGGAACCCTCCGCTCCTCAGGCCCGCGTGACCGAACCGGTCGTAGAGCTGGCGCGTCTCGGACTTCGACAGCACCTCGTAAGCCTCGACGACCTGCTTGAAGCGCTCGTCGGCATTCGGGTCGTCCGAGACGTCGGGATGCAGTTCGCGCGCAAGCCCTCGAAAGGCGCTCTTGATCTCTTGCTCACTTGCCGCGCGGCCGACACCGAGGACGTCGTAGTAGTCATGCTCGGTCGTCGCCATCCGCGAGTCAGGTTAGCCCGACGCGCCGACTGGGCGGCGCCGGCATCTAGTTGTCTTCGTACACGGCCTCGACGAAGCGCGAGAGCTCGTGCGCCGCGGCGCGGACAGTTCGAATCGCCTTCTCGTAGTCCATGCGTAACGGGCCGAGCAGGCTGACCGCTCCAAGTGTGCGGTTCGTGAGGCCGTACGAGGCGCCGACGAGGGCCGCGTCCTTCAGCGAGGGATCGACGAGCTCGCCGCCGACGCGGACGATCGGACGGCGCGAGCCGAGCGCCTCACCGACGAGCTCGAGGATCTGAGCCCGTCGGTCGAGCGCCTCCAGCAGTCGGCGCCCCGCGGCGAGCTCGTTCGTCCGTACGTCCCCGACGAGGGTTGCCTGCCCGCCGACGAAGAGGCGCTGCTCCTGCGCGTCGAGCAGGTCGGTGAACGCCGGCCGGATCAGCTCCAGGAACTCCAGCTCACGGGCCGAAAGTCCGATTTCCGCAAAGCGGCGCTGCAGCACTGCACTGCCGATCTGCAGGCCGGCAAGCCGCTCGTTCAGGTACTCGGCGGCCCAGGAAGTGAGGCCCGGGTCGCAAGGGTCGCCGAGCGCGAAGACGCGCTTTGAGACCCCGCCGGTCGACGTGATGACGACGACCATCACAACCTGCGGCTGCAGGAGCAAGACCTCGACGTGGCGCACCGTCGTCGTCTGCAGGGGCGGAGCCGAGACGAGCGCCAGGAGCCTCGTGACCTGGGAGAGCGTCTCGGTGGTCGCCTCCAGCGCGGCGTCTACGCCGCTCCGAGCCGCGGCAGGATCGAGCGCGAACGGGCCCGGCCGCGGCTCGAGCTCCTCCAGGAGAACGTCGGCGTAGAACCGGTAGCCCGACTCGGTGGGCACCCGCCCTGCGGACGTGTGCGGGTGCGTGAGCAGCCCGAGCTGCTCGAGCTCGGAGAGCTCACTCCTCACCGTGGAAGGAGAGACTTCGAGGCCGCCCCTGTCGACGAGCGTCTTCGACCCGACCGGTTGCCCGCTCGCGACGTAGTCCTCGACGACGCGCCGCAGGATGCTTCGCTGCCGCTCGCTGAGATTCAGGCGCTCTGCATGGGCCATTTGCAGGGATTTTACGCTAGACCAGCAACTCTGCGGTGACCCCGCCACCCAAGCGCCGGCCCCGAGACGTGAGGACGAGTGCGGGAGGTGCGCCGTTCGCCGGCCTAACGCGAACGAGGTCGGCCGCAACGAGCCGATCCAGGGCGCGCGGGTCGATCGCGTCGGTTGCGTCGGCGAGTGGCAAGCCCTCATCGAGTCGCAGTCCGAGCATCACCCGCTCTTCGCGCTTGACCGCCGCCGACAGATCCTCGACGTCCCGCAAAGGGCGCTGCCCACCGGTCAATGCCTCCAGGTACGCCCCCAGACGCGGCGTGTTGCGCCACCGCTCGGCGCCCACCGTCGAGACGGCACCGATGCCGAGCCCGAGATAGTCCCGCCCGAGCCAGTACCCGAGGTTGTGCCGAGAGCGAAGGTCACGAGCGCCGTGCCGCGCAGGCGCGAGGCAGAAGTTCGCCGTCTCGTACCAGCGGTAGCCGGCCCGGGTCATCCCGTCGACCACCCGCTCGAAGTACTCCTCCATCTCCTCCGCCTGGCGGACGAGCTCCTCGCCGTGGACGTGTGTGAACCGCGTGCCCGGCTTCGCCTCGAGCTCGTACCAGGACAGGTGCTCGGGGGCGAGTGTGAGTGCTTCGTCGATGTCGCGCTCGAGATCGGAGGTGCTCTGGCCGGGGATCCCATAGATGAGGTCCAGGGATATGTTGTCAAAACTGGCATCACGCAGATGGTAGAAGGCGCGCCGGACGACTTCGGGAGACGCCCGCCGTTCGAGCGTTTCGAGCAAATGCGGCTGGAAGGTCTGAGCGCCCAGCGACACCCGCGTGACTCCTTCCTCAGCGAGGAGAGACGCGAGGTCCGGCGTCACAGTCTCGGGATTTGCCTCCACGGTCAGCTCCTCGCAGCTCGGGAGGGCACGCAGTAGGCGTTGCAGGGCGCCGGCCTCGGTGAAGGTCGGTGTGCCGCCGCCGAGGAAGACCGTCTCCAGGCGCTCTGCGAGCACGCCGCACTCCAGCTTCAGCTCGGCGATCAGTGCATCGACGTACTCTCCGTGCCGGGCGTGCCGGCCGACCACCGTGACGAAGTCGCAGTACCCACAGCGCGCGGCACAGAAGGGGAGATGCACGTACAGGTGGCGGGCGCCGCTCACCGCTTCGTCCCCTCATCGAGGTTGAGCACCGCGAGAAACGCCTCCTGGGGCACCTCGACCGCGCCGACCTGCTTCATCCGCTTCTTTCCCGCCTTCTGCCGCTCGAGCAGCTTGCGCTTTCGTGAGATGTCGCCGCCGTAGCACTTGGCGAGCACGTCTTTGCGCTTCGCCTTGATCGTCTCCCGCGCGATGACGCGCGACCCGATCGCCGCCTGTACGGGGACGTCGAACATCTGCCGCGGGATCTCCTCGCGGAGGCGATCGACGAGCAGACGGCCACGTGAGTACGCCGCCTCCCGGTGCAGGACGAGCGAGAGCGCGTCGACCGGCTCTCCGCCGACGAGGACGTCGAGACGCACGAGGTCTCCTTCGCGGAACCCCGCGTAGTCGTAGTCGAAGCTCGCGTACCCGCGCGTGCGCGACTTCAGCTGATCATAGAAGTCGAACACGATCTCGCCGAGAGGCAGCTCGTACAGCAGGAGCACACGTTCGGGCGAGAGGTACTCCATGTGGTCGAAGCGCCCGCGGCGTTCGGTTGCGAGCTCCATCACCTGCCCGACACCGTCCTTCGGAACGATGATCGACGCGCGCACGTACGGCTCCTCGACCCGCTCGCGCTCGGCCGGCATGTCTGCCGGGTTGTGCACCTCGACCTGCTCGCCGGTCGGCGTCTCGACCCGGTAGGCGACCGTCGGGGCCGTCACGAGCAGATCGAGGTCGAACTCGCGCTCGAGGCGCTCGCGGACGATCTCCATGTGCAGCAGGCCGAGGAACCCTGAGCGGAAGCCGAAGCCAAGCGCCTGGGACGTCTCGGGCTCATACGAGAGTGAGCCGTCGTTCAGCTTGAGCCTCTCGAGCGCATCTCGAAGCTCGGGGTAGTCGTCGGAGTCGGTCGGGAAGAGACCGGCGAAGACCATTGGCTTCACCTCGCGGTAGCCAGGAAGCGGTTCGGAGGCGGGGTTCGCCTGAGAAGTCAGCGTTTCGCCCACGCGTAGGCGCGCGACGTCCTTCAACCCGGTGACGAGGTAGCCGACCTCGCCGGCGGAAAGCGCGTCGGCCGGTTGCATGGTCGGAGAGAAGAACCCGACCTCCTCGGCTTCGAAGCGCGTCCCCTGCGCCATCGCGAGCACCGGCTCGCCGGCTCGGAAGCTTCCGTCGACGACCCGCACGAAAGCGACGACGCCACGATACTGGTCATAGGAAGAGTCGAAGACAAGTGCGCGGGCAGGACCGTCGGAAACGCCTTTGGGCGGCGGGATGCGCTGGATGACCGCGTCGAGGATCTCCTCGACGCCCTGACCTGTCTTCGCCGAAACGCGCAGAGCGTGATCGGGGGTATCGCCGATCAGCTCCGCAATCTCCTCGGCGGCTCCGTCCGGATTGGCCTGGGGGAGGTCGATCTTGTTGACGACGGGAACCAGCTCGAGGTCGTTCTCGATTGCGAGGTAGGCGTTCGCCACCGTCTGCGCCTCGACGCCCTGCGCGGCGTCGACGACGAGGAGGGCTCCCTCGCAAGCCTGGAGCGAACGCGAGACCTCGTACGTGAAGTCGACGTGCCCCGGGGTGTCGATCAGGTTGAGCTCGTGGCCCCTCCAGTGCACCCGGACCGCCTGTGCTTTGATCGTGATCCCGCGCTCGCGTTCGAGGTCCATCGAATCGAGGACCTGCGCACGCATCTCGCGGCCGGTCACCGCACCGGTGACCTCGAGAATGCGATCCGCGAGCGTCGACTTGCCGTGGTCGATGTGCGCGATGATCGAGAAGTTACGGATGTGGGCTTGGTCCATGAGAAATCAGCGCTCGCGGTGGCGGCTTCGCAACGTTAGCAACGCGTCCAGCTCACGAACCCGCAGCGCCCGGCAGACCGCGAAGTAAGCCGCGAGCCCGGCGGTGAGCGCCCCGCCGACCGATGCGAGTTGCCCGGGGAAGCTCCGCCCGAGCGCGCGATCGAGACCGAGCCAGACTGCGAAGGCGGCGGCGGCGAGGACCGCGGCAGCGACGGTGATGCGCAGGAGTGCGCGTGCGGTCTCCCCCAGCTCCAGCCGCCCGGTGCGGCG
>JACCXX010000171.1 GCA_013696805.1 Actinomycetota bacterium | reverse complement strand
CGCGGTGCGCGCTCCCTCAGCCCCCAGCCCACGTCGCTAGACCCCGTGAAGCTGATCGCCTGCACGCGATGGTCCTCGACGAGCACATCGCCGATCTCAGAAGCGGGACCGACGATGACGTTCAGCCAGCCGGGCGGCAGGCCGGCCTCGGTCTCGAGCTCGGCCAGGAGGAGGGCGGACAGCGGGGTCTGGCTCGCAGGCTTGAGGACGACGGCGCAGCCGGCAGCGAGCGCCGGCGCGATTTTGTGGGCGACGAGGTTGAGTGGGAAGTTGAAGGGGCTGATGGCGCCGACGATGCCGATCGGCTGAAGGAGCGTGAACGCGAGCTTGCCCTCACCGGCCTGCGATGCGTCCATCGGGATCATCTCTCCGGCCAGCTTCCGGGCCTCGACGGCCGCGAAGGTGTACGTCGACATGGCTCGGCTGACCTCGACCTTCGCCTGCTTGAGCGGCTTGCCGGCCTCGTCGGAGATGACGCGGGCGATCTCGTCGTGACGGCGGCCCAGGAGACCGGCGACCTTGACGAGGATCTCGGCGCGCTTGTGCGCCGGCAGGGGGGCGCGCATCGCGCGCTCGGCGGCGTCGACCGCCAGCTTCGCGTCCGACGCGGCGGCTTTCGGGACGCGGCCGACGATCTCGCCCGAGTACGGCGACGTCACGTCGAGCCAGTCGCCGGTCTCGACCCACTCGCCGCCGATCAAGAGTTTTCGATCGACCACTGTTGTCGCCATCGCCCAAGTCTAGAAAACTGCGTGTGTGCCGGACATTCACTACGCCAGGAGCGGCGGAGCCGCGATCGCATACCAGGTCGTCGGCGAGGGCGACATGGATCTCGTCTACGTCCCGGACTACGTCTCGAACTTGGTCTACGCGTGGGAATCGCCGCACTGGCGCGGTTTCTACGAGCGTCTTGCCCGCTCGTTCCGCCTGATCCTGTTCGACAAGCGCGGAACGGGACTCTCCGACAGCGGGGGCCAATTCCCAACGCTCGAGACGCGGATGGACGACGTACGCGCGGTCCTCGACGCGGTTGGGTCGCAGCGCGCAGTCGTCTTCGGCTCGCATGAGGGGGCCGGCATGGCGGTGCTGTACGCGGCGACGTATCCCGAGCGCACGAGCGCGCTGGTCCTCTTCCAACCGCTCGCGCGAGGACCGGGCGGAGGAGGAGCGGAGGAGCGCGAATTGCGAGAGCTGCGCGAGAACTGGGGGATCCAGGAGTGGTGTGATGAGCTTCTGCGGCAGTCGTGCCCGTCGCTTGCGGCCACCGAGGCCGAGCGGATCTGGTTCGCCAACTGGCTGCGGGTGGGGGCGAGCCCCGCGGTCGCCTACGCGTTGAACCGAGCGTTCTACGAGACGGATCTGATCGACGTGCTCCCCGCTGTGCGCGTCCCGACGCTCGTCGTCTACCGGGCGATCGGGGAGGAGGAAGCGCTCGACGTGGCGCGGAGAATTTCCTCGGCACACACAGTGCGTGTGCCGGGCGACGACTACTTCGGCGTCTTTCTCTCGCCGGAGATCGTCGAAGAGATCGAGCGCTTCGTCGCGGGCGAGCAGCCGCCGCTCATCCCCGACACCGTCCTGGCGACGGTGATGTTCACCGACATCGTGCGATCGACAGAGCGCGCGGCCGAGCTCGGCGACCGCGCCTGGCGCGACTTGCTCGCGCAGCACCACGCCCTGGCGAGGCGGGAGCTCGCCCGCTACCGCGGCGAGGAGCGCGACACCGCGGGCGACGGCTTCTTCGCGACATTCGACGGCCCCGCGCGGGCGATCCGGTGCGCACAGGCGATCGTCGACGGGGTCCGGAGCCTCGGGCTCGAGGTGCGCGCGGGCGTGCACGCCGGGGAGTGTGAGCTGCACGACGACAAGGTCGCCGGAATCGCCGTCAGCGCCGGTGCCCGAGTTGCGGCTGCCGCGGGGCCTGGCGAGGTGCTTGTCTCGGGCACGGTCAAGGATCTCGTCGCCGGTTCAGAGATCGAGTTCGAGGATCGGGGTGTTCACGAGCTCAAGGGTGTCCCGGGGGAGTGGCGCCTCTACTCTGTGGTCGATGCATAGCTGGGGATCCGACGCGCTCATCGTCGAGTAGGGGCGTATGCAACCCGGGACCCGCTACGCGAAGTCGGGCGAGCTCAACATCGCGTACCAAGTCGTCGGCGAGGGGCCGCTCGACCTCGTCTACGTCCCGGGGTGGGTTTCGAACATCGAGCTCATGTGGGAGGAGCCCGGATTCGCGCGTTTCCTCTCGCGCCTTGCATCGTTCTCGCGCTTGATCCTGTTCGACAAGCGCGGCACCGGGCTTTCGGACCGGGTTCCGAATGACGACTTGCCGAACCTCGAGCAGCGAATGGACGACGTTCGCGCCGTGATGGACGCCGCCGGCTCAGCAGAGGCGGCGCTGATCGGCCACTCGGAGGGCGGCAACATGTGCGCACTCTTCGCCGCCACGTATCCGGACCGCGTGACAGCTCTGGTGCTTGTCGGTTGTTTCGCCAAGCGGATCCGCACGGTCGATTATCCGTGGGCGCCGACGAGCGCGGAGCGGGAAGAGACGGCCCAGCTCGTCGAGCGTGCATGGCCGAACGCGCTGGACCTCGACACCTACGCGCCAAGCACAATCGGCGACCAACCGCTCCAGCAACGCGTCCTCACGTATTTCCGCCACTGCGCGAGCCCGGGCGCGGCGGCCGCGTTACTCCGCATGAACTCACAGATCGACGTGCGTGCGGTGCTCCCCGCGATCCAGGCTCCGACGCTCGTCATGACCCGGACCGGCGACCGCGACGTTCAGGCTGCCGAGAGCCGCTGGCTCGCTGGTCAGATTCCCGGCGCGAAGTTCGTCGAGCTCCCCGGGGACGATCACTTGATCTGGGTGGGCGAAGCGGAGCCTCTCCTCGCGGAGGCCGAAGAGTTCCTCACCGGAGCGAGGCCGGCGCCTGAGCCGGATCGCGCGCTGGCCACCGTGCTCTTCACCGATATCGCCGGGTCGACCGAGCGGGCGGCAAGCGTAGGTGACCGTCGCTGGGGGGAGCTGCTCCAAGCGCATCACGCATACGTCCGCCAGCAGCTCGAACGGTTCCGTGGGCGCGAGGTCGACACCGCTGGTGACGGTTTCTTCGCCACCTTCGACGGGCCGGCCCGGGCGGTTCGGGCGGCCTGCGCGATACGCGACAGCGTCAAGGAGCTCGGCATCGACATCCGCGCGGGCCTGCACACCGGCGAATGTGAGCTGATGCAGGACAAGATCGGCGGTATCGCGGTTCATACGGGAGCGCGCGTCGCCGGAGCCGCGAGCCCCGGTGAGGTGCTCGTCTCGAGCACGGTTCGCGACCTGGTGGCCGGCTCCGGGATCACTTTCGACGACCGCGGCGAGCACGAGCTCAAGGGCGTGGGAACGTGGCGCCTCTACTCTGTAGTCGATGCCTAGCTGGGAATCAGACGCGTTGATCGTCGATGCGGTCCGCTCGCCGATCGGGCGGAGGAACGGCACGCTCTCGTCGATCCGGGGGGACGAGCTCGCGGGTCAGGTCCTGAACGGCCTCGTGGCGCGCCTCGACGTCGACCCGGCGGAGGTCGAAGACGTCCAGCTCGGCTGCGTGACGCAGATCGGCGAGCAGGGCTGGAACATCGGCCGGATGGTGCCGATGGTCGCCGGCTGGCCCGAGTCCGTGCCGGGGACGACTGTCGATCGCCAGTGCGGCTCGTCGATGCAGACCAACTTCAACGCCGCGACGGCGATCTGGTCGGGGCAGCTCGACCTCGTGGTCTCGGCAGGCGTCGAGATGATGTCCCGCGTTCCGATGGGGTCGAACGGGGGCGACCTCTCCGACAAGCTGCTCGAGCGGTGGCAGATCGTGCCGCAGGGGATCTCCGCGGAGGCGATCGCCGAGGAGTGGGGGCTCTCCCGCGAGGAGCTCGACGCGTTCTCGCTCGAGTCGCACCGCCGTGCGATCGCGGCCATCGACGAGGGCCGCTTCGAGAACGAGATCGTCCACGTCGAGGTGCAGAACCCGCATGTCGGGACGGTCTTCGCGGTCGACGAGACTCCGCGCCGGGAGACCTCTGCCGAAGCGCTGGCCGGGTTGAAGCCTGTGTTCCTGCCCGAGGGCAAGGTCACCGCTGGAAATGCGAGCCAGATCTGCGACGGCGCCGCCGCGGTGCTGATCGCGAGCGAGCGCAAGGCTTCGGAGCTTGGGCTGGAGCCCCGCGCGCGCTTCGTCTCGTTCGGGCTCGCCGGCGTCGACCCCTACCGGATGCTGCACGGCAACCCGCAGGCCAGCCAGCGCGCACTCGACCGGGCCGGCATCGGTTGGGACGACGTGTCGGTGATCGAGGTCAACGAGGCGTTCGCGTCCGTCGTGCTCCAGTTCGCGCTCGACGCGGGGCTGACCGAGCGCATGGACGACATCAACCCGAACGGCGGCGGCATCTCGCTGGGCCATCCGCTCGGCGCCACCGGGGCGCGGATCACGGCCACGCTCGTGAACGAGCTCGAGCGGCGCGAGGCGCGCTACGGCGTGGCGACGATGTGCATCGGCTTCGGCCAGGCGATCGCCGTGGTCATCGAGCGCGTCTGACCGACGATCCCAAGCAGCTCGTCGCGCGCGGGTACGACGCGATGGCAGAGCGTTTCGCGACCTGGCGCGCCGGCGGAACGGGCTCGCCGGAGCTCGAGTGGGTCGAGGACTTGCTGAGCCTTTTGCCCGCGCGGCCCGACATCCTCGAGTTGGGCTGCGGTGGCGCGGCGGAGCCGACCCTCCGCATGGCGTCTCGTGGCCGGCTCACTGGAGTCGACATCTCGGAGGAACAGCTGCGGCGCGCGCGAGAGCGCTGCCCTGGCGCGACCTTCGTCCACGCTGACATGACGACTGTGCAATTCGACCCGGCCTCGTTCGACGCTGTGGTCTCGCTCTACGCGTTCAACCACATCCCGCGTGCTGACCTGCCGAAGCTCATCAAGTGCATCGTCGGCTGGCTCAGACCGGACGGATACCTGCTCGCGACCTTCGGCATGTCAGGCGCCGAAGGGATCGAGGACAACTGGCTGGGCGTCCCGATGTTCTTCGCGAGCTATTCATCCGCGGAGAACACTGCGTTCTTGGCGGAGACGGGCCTGGGAGTAGCGCGCGACGAGGTCTCGGTGATCGTAGAGCCTGGGACGGGCGAGGCTCGCTTCCAGTGGATTCTTGCGCGGAAGCCGTAACACCCCGTTGGTCGCCGCCGCGCTGCCGCGGCGTGGCGGCGACCTGGGGCTAGACGAACGCGGGGGCCCGGCGCGACAGGAGCGCCGGTTGCTTTCCTCTCGCGAGGTGGACGAGCGCCCCGCCTAGTGCGAGCACGACAAGCCCTGTGAGGACGAGTGCGATGAGGAGCTGCCGCGTCATGCACTCAACAGGACGGCGCTCGGGCCCGTCTTCTTCCCGGTTAGCATCGCGGCGTGGAGATTCGTCGCGTAGGAGTCGTGGGCCTGGGGACGATGGGCGCCGGCATCGCCCAGGTTGCCCTCCAGTCGGGCCACGAGGTGATCGGTCGCGAGGTCACCGAGGAGCTCGGGGCGCGAGCACGACAGCAGATCGAGCACTACCTGGGCCGAGCGGTCGACAAGGATCGCATGTCCCCCGAGGAGCGCAATGCTGCGCTCGGACGGCTCCGAACGACGCTGGACGTGGGCGACCTGGCCGACTGCGACCTCGTGATCGAGGCGATCGTCGAGGATCTCGGCGCGAAGCGGGAGCTCTTCGCCGAGCTCGACCGCATCACACGACCCGAGGCGATCCTGGCGTCGAACACCTCTGCGCTCTCCGTGACCGACATCGCCGAGGCGACCGAGCGGCCCGAGCGCGTGATCGGCATGCACTTCTTCAATCCGGCGCCTTTGCTGCCCCTCGTCGAGATCGTGCGCACCGAGCGCTCGGCGGACGAGGTCGTCGACGCGGCCTACGAGTGGGCCGAGCACGCGGGCAAGGAGCCCGTCCGGTGCAACGACACTCCGGGCTTCATCGTCAACCGGATCCTGATCCCGCTCCTGAACGACTGCGTGCGTGTGCTGGACGAGGCGGGGGTGAGCGCTGAGGACCTCGACAAGGCGATGACGAACGGGGCGGGGTGGCCGATGGGGCCGTGCGCGCTTGTCGACCTGGTCGGCATCGACATCCACATCCATGCCTCGGAGGCCCTCCACGGAGCTCTCGGTGAGGAGCGTATGTCTCCGCCGGAACGCCTACGCGAGATGGCGGCGGCGGGGCAC
>JACCXX010000167.1 GCA_013696805.1 Actinomycetota bacterium | reverse complement strand
CCTCCACGATCGGCTTCGAGCGCCGGTTCAACCACAAGCTGGGGCTCCTCGAGCGCAGCGAGAGCGAGTTCATCGGTGAGACGACCGGCTCGTCGGCGCCTCGCCCGCCGAACATGGAGCGGATCGTGGAGCTGAACCGCGGGCCCTTCGTTACCGCGCAGCCCCCACTCGAGCCCGTCGGCTCTTCGGAAGGCGCGACGGTGCTCGACGTCCGCCCGACGAGCGAGTTCCTCGGGGGCCACGTCGAGGGGGCTTTCAACGTTCCCGTATCGGGATCGAAGTTCGCGACGAAGGCGGCATTCATCTTGACGGCCGACGAGCCGGTCGTCATTCACGCGTCCTCCCAGGACCAGGCCGTCCAGGCGAGGCAAGGGCTGCACGCGGTCGGGCTCTTCCAGGTGCGAGGCTTCGTCACCGAGGCGAAGCCGACCGAGACGATGCAGCCCATTGCGCTCGACGAGCTCGAGCAGCTCGTCGAGAACGGCGCCGAGATCCTCGACGTGCGGGAGAAGGACGAGCGCGACGAGGGCTACATCGCGGGCAGCCGACACATGCCGTACCGCATCGTTCGGGAGTTCACGGACGACTTCAACGGCGAGCGGACCGTGATCACGATCTGCTCGACCGGCGCGCGTGCCGCAATCGCCGCGAGTGTCCTGCAGGCGGCCGGCGTCGAAGCCCGCCCCGTGCTCGGGGGCGGAGTCGACGACTGGGCCGAGGGCGGCGGCGACACGGTGCAGTTCCGGCGCTGCGGTAGCTGACTCAGGCCGACTGGGCCAGCAGCGCTTCGCCTTCTCGGACGTGCGCGGTCGCGCCGACCGAGCGCCAGAACGCGAGGGAGCGCTGCAACTCCGGATCGGCCTCGGCTCGGCGACCCGCCAGGACGAGGGTCTCCGCTCCGCGAAGTCGCGCGTAGGCCTCGTGCGGCAAGGCGCCGATCGCGGCGTACTGCTCTGCCGCGCCGAGAAGGTCCCCTGAGGCGTACGCGGCTGCGGCGGCTAGCCAGGGATTCGGAGTTGTCCGCCCGACGGCGTCCAGAAACTCGCTGTTCCGGTCGAGCGGCGCGATCACAACCGTGAGATCGGCCAGCCACTCGCTTTCGCTGCCGGAGGAAATGAGCCCCTTCGCGTACCAGTCTGAGAAGACCTCGGTGACAAAACCGTCCGCTCGCTGCGGATCCACTGGGAAGACAGTTCGAGCAGCGAATGAGAGTGCCGGCCACAGGATTTGCGGATCCTTCGCCTCTCGTGCGAGCTCGACGGCTCGCTCAGCGTCGACCAGCGCGCCTTCGTCATCGCCACGTGCCAGGAGCATGCGCCCGCGCAGCCACCGGCAGGGTGTCTCCATCCAGAATGGCTCCGCCGTGAAGCCGGCGATGTGCGCGTCGACCCGCCGCATCGCGTCGTCCCACCGACCGGCGAAGTACGGCTGCCAGGCCAACTCGGCCGTCTGCCACTTGAGAACGTCGTCGAGACCGAAGCGTTCAGCTGCGCGGAGCGCTTCCTCGTTCATCGTGAAGGCGCGCTCGAGCTCGCCGAGGTCGACCAGGCTGGAGGCGAGGTTGCCGTACGCGCGCACGCTTTCCGGCGAGTTGGCCGCGACGGCGATCGCCAGGCTCTGCTCGATGTCCTCGAGGCCCCCTCTGTCGCCCTTCGTAAGTCGGGCAGTACCGATGTTGTTCAGGGCGTGCGCGCGGAGCTCGTCGTTCCCGAGCTCAACAGCCATGTCGAGGGCCTCGCGGCCCAGTCGGATCGCGTCATCTCTTTCGCCGGCGAGCATCGCGTAGCGAGAGAGGTTGGCGACGACGAACGCCTTCGAGGCCGAGGTCGGCGCCTCGGCAACGAGAGCTTCAGCCGCCCGTACTCGCTCGAACGTGCGGTCTCGCTGCCCCTGCATCCAGAACGTCTCCCCGATCAGAATCTCCGCCTCGGCGGCGGTCCCGGAATCTCCGGCTGCGAGCAGGGCGTCCCGCGCTTCCGTGAGAACGTCGAACCCCTTCGTGGCCGTGACGAGGTTCACGGTCTGGCCGTACCGGAAGAGAAGCATCGGCCGGCCTTGATCATCGTGCGGCCACAGCTCGACGGCGTCGCGGTAGAAAGCCAGCGCAGCCGGATAGGCCCCCAGGCCGTACGCCCGGTCGCCGGCTTCTCGCAGCGCAAAGCGCGCCCAATCGACCATCGAATCGGTCGCGACACCCGAGACGCGAGCCAGCTCGAGAGCCGTGAGGTAGTGGTACGCAAGCATCTCCGCGTGGTCGTCCGGGCGGCCGAGCCCCGCGATCCACTCCGCAGTCCGACAATGCTTCTCGGCACGAGCGGCTCGTGGGATCTGGCCGTAGGCAACATCGCGCGCGAGCACATGTCGGAACGCGTACTCCGTGTCGGCGGCGACCGACGACCGCTGTTGGCGGCGGACGAACTCCTTGCGCTCGAGGCTGTGTAGTCGTTCCTGAGCGGCCCGTGGCTCAACTGCGCCGACTTTTGACACGGTCCCCAGCCAGAAGACCTTTCCAACCACAGCTGCGTCCTGGAGGAGGGTTTTCTCCTCCTCGCTCAACGCGTCCAGACGCGCCGCCACGATCCCCTGGATCGACTCGGGAAGCGGGGGCTCGCCGTTTCCGACCGTGAGGTCTCTGTCGGCCATCATCCGCGCAAACTCCTCCGCGTACAGCGGATTTCCCCCCGCACGCTGAAGCAGCGCCGCCTGCGTCTCGGCAGGCAGGACCGAGCGCTCGAGGAGGGCCGAGAACAGGTGTGCCGTTTGTTCGTCGTTCAGCGACGAGAGCGAGAGCGTCATAGCGTTCGGCTTCCCTCCGCCCCACCCCGGCCGACGGGCCAGCAGCTCCGGCCGAGCGGTGCAGACGACGAGGATCGGAACGCCGGTTGCCCATTCGACGAGGTGATCGACGAAATCGAGTAGCCCTTCGTCGGCCCAGTGCAGGTCCTCGAAGACGAGAACGAGCGGCCGCTCCTCGGCGAGTGCCTCGAAGAAGCGTCGCCAGGCTGCGAAGGCTTCCGCACGGTGGTCACCGCGCAACTCATGCTCGCTTTCGACTCCGACCAGCGGCCCCAGGCGCCGAGCAACCCAGTCTGCATCGTCGCCCTGGAGAAAGGCCGTAGCGCTCGCGCTCAGCCTTTGTTGCGCGTCCTCACGCGAGTCCGTTTCGAGGATTCCCGTCTGCGCCTTGACGATCTCGCCGAGCGCCCAGAATGAAACCCCCTCGCCGTATGGGAGCGAGCGGCCCTGGCGCCAGCTCGTGAGCTCGGGCTCGTTCTCGACGACCTGCGAGAGCTCGTAGACGAGGCGGCTTTTCCCGATCCCGGGCACGCCGACGAGCGTGACGAGCTGCGGCGAGCGCTCCGCCCGGACGCGGTCAAGCGCAGCAACGAGCACGTCCAGCTCCCGCTCGCGACCGATGAGCGGGGCACGCGGAGCCTGCGCGACATCGACTCCGAACCGCGACCGGGCTTCCAGGGCCTCCCAGGCGGGAATGGGCTCCTGCTTGCCCTTCGCGCTGACCGGTTCGGCCTGGCGGTAGTCGATCTTCTGGCTCGTCGCGCGGTATGTCGTGTCGTCGACCAGGATGCCGTCGACGGGGGCGCCGGCCTGCAGCCGGGCCGCCGTGTTGACGACGTCGCCGGAAGCCATCCCTTCTCCCTCGGCCGGCCTCGCCCCGAGCGCCACGAGCGCCTCGCCGGTCGTGACTGCGATCCGAAGCTGGAGGTGACCCTCCTCCCTGATCCAGTCACGGATCGCTAGCGCAGCTCGGACCGCGCGCTCGGGATCGTCCTCGTGCGCGGTCGGCGCGCCGAAGAGGGCCATCACCGCGTCGCCGATGAACTTTTCAACCGTCCCGCCGCGCTGCTCGAGCTCCGTCCGGAGCCGAGCGTGGTAGGGCTCGAGCACAGCGCGGACGTCCTCCGGGTCCATCCGCTCCGCGCGCGAGGTGAACCCCACGAGGTCGGCGAAGAGCACGCTGACCACCTTGCGCTCCTCACGCGGCGCCTCGCGCTCGCCCGCGAGCGCCGTCCCGCAGCCTGAGCAGAACCGTGCGTCGTCCGCGTTCTCGCGGCCGCATTGCGGGCATCGCCGCATGTCAGTGGAGACTCTCGACGACGTAGCCGCGAGCCCGCATCGCCGCCAGGATCGCGTCGCAATGCTCCTGGTCGCGTGTCAGGAGCGTGGCTTCGACCTCGGTCTCGGTGACCGGCACATTCATGCCCTCGCGATGATGTTCCACCGAGACCACGTTGGCGTGCTCCCCCGCAAAAAGTGAGAGGAGCTTGATCAGCTCGCCGGGCCGGTCTGCGAGCCGCGTGCGGACAACGAGGTAGCGCCCCGCGAGCGTGAGCCCGTGGCGCATGATCTGAATCAGCAGCGTCGGATCGATATTGCCGCCCGAGAGGATCGCAACGGCCGAGCCCTTGCCCTCCACACGCCCTGCCAGCAGCGCCGCAACCGATGCCGCGCCGGCCCCTTCGACGACGAGCTTGGCCCGCTCGAGCAGGAGCACGATCGCCTGGGAGATCTCCTCGTCCGTAACCGTGACCACCCCGTCGAGCAGGTCGCCGAGGATGGCCGAGGTCAGCTCGCCGGGCTGTTTGACTGCGATTCCTTCGGCGATCGTGAAGCCGTGCTCGGTCTTGCCGGCGAAGGGCGCGCAGGCGTCGGCCTGGACACCGACGAGCTTCACCTCCGGCCTGATCGCTTTCAGTGCAACTGCGATGCCGGACGCGAGCCCGCCTCCCCCGATCGGAACGACCACCGTTTCGACATCCGGGAGCTGCTCTGCAAGCTCGAGGCCGATCGTTCCCTGGCCGGCGATCACGACTGGATCTTCGAAGGCGTGGACGAAGGTCGCGCCTGTCTCCTCCGCGGACTCGCGCGCGGCGGCCAGCGCCTCCTCGAACCCAACACCGCTCAGCTCGACCCCTCCGCCGTAATTACGGGTCGCGTCCACCTTGGCCATGGGGGTCTCGTCCGGCATGAAGATCGTCGCCTCGACCCCGGACTCCCGGGCCGCCCAGGCCACGGCCTGTCCGTGGTTCCCCGCGCTCGCAGCGACGACTCCGGCAACTCGCTCGGCTTCGCTGAGCGTGGCGATGCGGTTGACCGCCCCCCGGATCTTGAACGCGCCTGTGCGCTGGAGGTTCTCAGCCTTGAGGAGCACTTCGCGCCCGGTCCGGCGCGTGAAGGTCTCCGATTCGTAGACCGGGGTCGAGCGGACGTCGCCCGCTTCAAGCCGCGCTCGCGCGGCCTCGACGTCAGCGAGAGTCGGTGCTGTTTCGGTCGCCAAGGTGAAAGACCTTCTCCATGATCTCGCGGACGGCACTCAGAGGATCGAGCTCGCGGCGCTGAACCTCGTCGAGCACGCGCTGAAGCTCCGGGTCGCCCTCGACGGCCTGCTGGAGGTGCGTCTTCGCCCGCGCCGAGGCAACCGCGAAGACCTCGCGGGCAACATTCTTGCGCCGCCGCTCTGCTAGCTGGCCCCCTTCGTCGAGGTGCGCGTGGTGCTCCTCGACCTTCGCCCAGAGCTCGGCCACGCCGTCACCGCGCACCGCTTCCGTCAGCAGGATCGGCGGCTTCCAGTCACGCTCGTGGTCGAGGGCGAGGATTGAGCGCACCTCGTTCAGCATTGTCTTGGCCGCGGGATGGTCGGACTTGTTGATCGCGATCACGTCCGGAATCTCCATGATCCCGGCCTTCAGCGCCTGGATCGAGTCACCTGAGCCCGGCATCAGCACGAGCAGCACGGTATCTGCCACGCCCATCACCTCGACCTCGCTCTGTCCGGTCCCCACCGTCTCGACGAACACGAAGTCCTTGCCGGCCGCGTCCAGGACGAGGATGGCCTGGAGCGTCGACTCAGCCAGGCCGCCAAGATGCCCGCGCGTGCCCATCGACCGGATGAAAACGCCCGGGTCGAGAAAGTGGTCGGACAGTCTGATGCGATCTCCGAGCAGGGCGCCCTGCGAGAAAGGGCTCGAAGGGTCGACCGAGATGATCCCGAGCGTCGTGCCTCGCTCACGAAGGTGTCGGATGAGAGCGGAGATCAGGCTCGACTTGCCGACTCCCGGCGGGCCGGTGATGCCGACCACGTAAGCCGAGCCAGTCTCGGGGTAGAGATCCGCGACGACCTCGTACGCGAGCGGATCGGAGTTTTCCACGAGCGTGATCGCCCTCGCGAGCGCAAGCTTGTCGCCGGCACGCACACCGGCTGCGAGCGACTCGCGCGTCCACTCGCGGCGTCTTGCCACCTAGTGCTCCGTCGCGGCCAGCGGGGCCGCACCCGGAGTGGTCTCCTCGTCGATGCCGCGCGCCAGGGCAAAGCCGACGAGGGCCGCCACGGCTGCGATCGCCGACGCTCCTCCCCAAACCCAACGAGCGCCATACTCGTCGGTCAGGGGCCCTGCGAACAGCATTCCGACCAGGAAGACCGCGTAGTTCGAGCTCATCAGCACCGTGAAGACACGGCCGCGGATCCGGTCGGGTGCGCCCCGCTGCACGAAGAGCGCGTTGCAGACGAGCGCGATGCCGTTGCCTGCGCCCGAGATGGCGACCGCAGGCGCTGCCACCCAGACGTTCGGCGCGAGCGCGGCCGCGGCGATGCCGATCGCCATCAGCGAGAGGCCGAAACCGTAGACCCCGGCTGCCCCGTGGCGCTCGACCCACGAGCCCGCAGACAGGCTGCCGAGCGCCACTCCCAGGCCGGCGCTGCCGACCAGCAAGCCGAACCCGAAATCGCCCGCGTCGAAGGAAACCTTTGCCAGCTTGACCTCGGCCACGTTGACGCCCGCGTTGCCGAGCATGCCCACGTTCCAGGTCAGGAGCACGGTCAGAAGCGCGCGCGAGCCGCCGATCAAGGAAAAGCCCTCACGAAGGTCGCGCCAGTGGCCGGCGGTGGTTGCCCTTGCCGCCTGGAGCAACCCGCTCGGAATGCGCACGAGGAGGGCGGCCGAGAAGAGGAACGTGACTGCGTTGATCCAGTACGCCGCGTCGGGGCCCGAGGCCGCGACGAGGAGGCCCCCGATCAGGGGGCCGATGATGGTTGTCATCGCCTCGATCGATTGGAAGAGGGCGTTGGCGCTCGGCAACTGGCTGTCTTCCACCAGGTTCGGCAGGCCCGCGTACACCGCCGGGCGGAAGAAACCGGTGGCCAAGCCTGCAACTCCCGCGAGGGCGATGATCAACCTCGGGCTGTTTGCGAACGGCAACGTCAGGAAGACCCCGAAGCGCACGAGATCCGCGGCAACCATCAGGCGGCGGCGCGAGAGGCGATCGACGAGCGGCCCCGCGAGGATCCCGATGGCGATCACGGGCAGAAAGTCGGCGATCAGGAGCGCGGCCACCCACTTGCCGGACTCCGTGCGGTCCCAAACGTCCACCGTCAGGGCAACGAAGGCGAGCCAGGTGCCGACGCCCGAGCCGAAATTGGCGAGCGCCAGCAGCCGGAAGCTCGGCACGCGCGCCAGCAGCACCAGTTGCCGCCCAACCAGCCGGTGCGCAATTCCCGAGACCACCCGAAGCATGGCGGCGCAGGTTAATCCACGCCGAAAGCGAAGGCGATTTTGGGAGAAAAATGACCTCGCCCCGTTACACTCGCCCGGCTATGTCCGTTTCAGCCCGGCCCGCCGCCGCCGGGCCGCGCTTTCGGGCCCTGCTCGTCCACGCCAATCCCTTTCAGAGGGTGACGCCGGTCCCGGCCTACGGACTGGAGCGTTTGCGTACCGCTGCGGAGAGCACGGGCGCGGAGGTCGAGATCCTCGATCCCTATCTCGTCGCGGAGGACGCTATCGCGGCCGCGCGGGCCGCAGCCGAGCGCCTGCAGCCGCACGTAGTCGGACTGGGCATCCGAATCATCGACGACTGCATCGTCGTCGATCACCCCGCCGCGAACGGGCACGGCCCAATCGACGTCAGCTTCCTGCTCCCCGAAATCCGCGAGCTCAGGCGCGCCCTCGGCGAGGTCGTCCCGGAGGCGACTTTCGTCGCAGGAGGCGCGGGGTTCTCGGCTTGCCCCCAGGAGTGCCTCGAGTACCTGGGGGTCGAGTGGGGCGTGGTCGGCGCCGGCGAGGACGCGTTCGCAGCGATCTGCGCGGGCCGGCCGCTGAAGCAGATCCCGGGCCTCCTGCGGCGCGGCGACGAGCAGGGCATCGGCGCTTACCACCTCGGATTCGGAGGCCCGACGAAGCGAGACCCGCTTTACGCGCCCGCGAACTCGTTCCCGGTCCGGACACGGATTGGCTGCGCGATGCAATGCGCGTACTGCACGGCGGCGAACCTGATGCGCAGGCATGCAAACACCGACATCGGCGTGGTGCTCGACGAGATTGCGCAGACGGTGGAATGGACCAAGGCGCGCGGGGTTGGCCGCGTACCGATCTTCTTCGCCGACGACGAGTTCAACTTGCCCGACGAGAAGCACTCGATCGCGGTCCTGCGCGGGATCGTCGAGCGAGGCCTGGCCGACTCCGTCACGTGGCGGGCGTATTTCAACCCGACGCCGTTCTCCGACGAGCTCGCGCAGCTCGTGCGCGAGACGAACGGCCTCGTCTCGATTACGGTCGACAGCGCTGCCGAGAAAGTGTTGGCGGCGGCGCAGAAGCCGTTTCGGCGCCGGCACCTGGACGAGCTGGT
>JACCXX010000144.1 GCA_013696805.1 Actinomycetota bacterium | reverse complement strand
AGGCGGTGGCCGATGCACGCGGCCCCCAGTGGCGAAAGCTGATCTTCAATGCTTCCACGAACCCGATCGGGGCGCTCACCCGCCTCAGCCACGGACAGGTCTGCGAGCGCGAAGACCTCCGCCGGTTCGTGACGGCCCTCGTCGATGAAGGCAAGGCGGTTGCCGCAGCGATGGGCATCGAGCTGGATGCCGACCCCGAGGAGCTGATCGACCACGCCGCGAAGCCCGCGGTCGCGTACGACCACAAGGCGTCGATGCTGCAGGACGTGGAGGCCCGGCGGCTGACCGAGGTCGACTACCTGAACGGCGGCATCGTCCGCTTCGGGCGCGAGCACGACGTCCCCACCCCACTCAATGCCGCGATCACGTCGTTGATCCATGGCCTGGAGGCCTCGTGGGCGAGGTAGACCGTCGCTACGGCATGGTGCGCGAGGCGCTCGCGCAGCACGATCTGGACGCGCTCGTGGTCGCCGGCAGCGAGTACACCGGCTTCGAGGGCGCAGTCCGTTACCTGTCCGGCTTCCAGATTGTCCACCGCTACGCGTATGTCGTGCTACCCGGTGAGGGCGATCCGTCGATCGTCTTCCCGGCCGAGGCGCGCTATGTCGGCGAGCACGGCGAGTCTTGGATCGCGGACCAGGTCTTCAGCGACCACCCCGGAACCTGGCTCGCGGGGAAGCTGGCCGGGCAGCGCGTCGGCGTGTACGGCGGCGAGTTCGTGATGCAGGCGCGCGACTTCGCCGCCTTGCAAGGGAAGGTCGACCTCGTCCCCTTCGACGAGCAGTTCGATCTCGCGCGCGCGGTCAAGAGCGACGCCGAGCTCGAGTCGGTGCGCGACAGCGTGCGCATCAACACCGAGGGCTTCCACGCCTTCCGCGAGGCCTACGCGCCCGGCAAGACCGCCGCCGAGGTGCTTGCGCCCGCCGAGAAGCTCTTCGTCGAGCAGGGCTGCGGCCGGATGACGATGAACATGGTGCTCGTCGGCGCCGAGTTCGCGATCGCCCGCAAGGAGACGGTGCTCGGCGAGTTTTGCGTCCCCTCGCTGGAGATCGCGGGGCCTGGCGGGCACTGGGTCGAGATCTCGCGGGCGCTCGGGACACCCTCCGCCGAGGTCAGTCGGATGTTCGAGGCCTACGAGGAGTACTACGAGGCTGCCAGGGGGGCTCTGCGCCCGGGCGCCGCCGCGCACGATGTCCATCGCGCCGTCGCCAAGGGGTTTACGCAGCGCGGCTATCACCTCGGCCACGTTACGGGCCACTCGATCGGGATGACGATGATCGAGCACCCGAAGATCGGCGAGGGGATCGCGACCGAGCTCGCCGAGAACATGGTCTTCTCGATGCACCCGCACGCGATCTCCAAGGACGGGCGCGAGTGCCTCTACATGCAGGACACGTGGCTGGTGACCGCCACGGGTGGCGAGCCGCTCACGGATCTGCCGATGCGCATCTTTTCTTAACCCGCTCTCAGGTTCGGCTGCAAACATCTGCGGCGTGCCGAGCCTTGCCGCCGTGACCGTCGCCGCCGCCGCTCTGCTTCTCGGAGCCGAGTCTGCGAACGGGGCGATGGTCATGCGGCTCGACCGGGCCGGGCGCCCGATGGCGTTCGACGTCCGCGCCCAGGGCGTGAACGTCAACTGGTACGCCGAGCGCCTGCGCGGCTCGATCCACGGCGACGAGGTCTCGGACGTCGTCGTCCGAATCGTTGCTCCTCGCCTCGTCAGGCGGCTCTGCGGGGGCGGTGCCAGCTGCTACTCGTCAGGGCGTGGCGAGGACCTGCTGACGGTCCCCGCAGGCCGCTCGACGCAGGTCGCCCACTACCTCCTGCATGAGTACGCACACCACCTCGAGCTCCGGCGCGGCCGCTGGCGCGACTGGGAGCCGTGGATGGAGCAGTGGTGGGCGGCCCGTCAAATCAACGACCTGCTTGCCGGTGGCAAGGTCTCGTTCGAGTACGACCTCGGCTGGGAGCATTCAATCAGCGAGATCTTCGCCGAGGACTACGTCCAGCTGCACATGCGCTCGCAGTACGGGATCCGCTGGCTTCGCGGGCCGGGGCCCGGGATCAAGGCCGCGCTCCGTAGCGACCTTCGCAACCGCTAGCTTCCTGCTCATGGAGGGCACGACGGCCCAGGAGGAGCGGGTCACACCGCTCGAGCTCTTCTTCGACCTCGTCTTCGTTTTCGGGATCACCCAGGTGACGACGTTGCTCTCCGACGATCCGACCTGGGGCGGGCTCGCCCGCGGCCTCCTCGTCCTCTCCGCCCTCTGGTGGGCCTGGGCCGCCTACGCCTGGCTGACGAATACCCTCAACCCAGAGGAGGGCGCAGTTCGCCTGGCCGTTTTCGCCATCATGGGCGCGATGCTCATCGCGGCTCTCGCCGTTCCGGAGGCATTTGGCGACCACGGAGTGCTCTTTGGGGTTTCCTACTTCGTCGTCCGCGCGCTGCACCTCGCGCTGTACGCGCTGGCGGCGAAAGGCGACCACGATCTGCTCGGCGCCGTGCTTCGCATGGTGCCTTCGTCGACGATCAGCGGCGTACTGATCGTCACCGCAGGCTTTCTGGGCGATGCGCCGCAAATAGCGCTCTGGGTGATCGCGCTCTCGGTCGATTATCTCGGCGTCGCTGTGGGAGGAGGGCAGGGATGGCGTGTGAGCCCCGGGCACTTCGCCGAACGCCACGGCCTGATCATCATCATCGCCATCGGAGAGTGCATCGTCGCGGTCGGGCTCGGCGCAGCGGGAGTCCCGCTCGGACCTGGAGTCGTCACGGCAGCGCTGTTCGCGACGGCGATCGCCGCCGTCCTCTGGTGGGCGTACTTCGATGTGGTCGCGATCGTCGCGGAGCGCAAGCTGACCGAGGCCAAGGGCGCGGCACGCGCGGCGCAGGCACGCGATTCGTACAGCTACCTGCACCTGCCGATGGTCGCGGGCATCGTGCTGTTCGCCTTCGCGATGAAGAAGACGCTCGCCGACGTCGACGAGCCCCTGAAGGCCGTCCCCGCGGCGGCGCTCTGCGGCGGGCTCGCGCTCTACTTCTTGGCGCACGTCGCGTTTCGCCTGCGGAACGTGCGGACCTGGAACAAACAGCGGGTCCTGGCGGCGCTGGCGCTCCTCGCCCTCTATCCGGCGGTCCGCGAAGTTCCCGCCCTCGCCGCCGTCGCCGGAGTGACGGCCGTCACGGTAGGGCTGATTGCATACGAGGCGATCCGCTTTCGTGAGGCTCGGACCCGCGTCCGGCAGGCGAGGCAGCCGGCGTGATCGTCGGGCTGCTGCATCCCGGCGAGATGGGATCAGCGCTCGGAACCGCGCTGCTGCAGAACGGTCACGAGATCGTCTGGGCATCCGCCGGCCGCAGCGAAGAAACGGCTCGGCGCGCAGCACCTTTTCGTGACGTGGGCACCCCAGCGGAGGTTGCCGAGGCGAGCGCTGTGATCGTGTCGGTGTGCCCGCCGCACGCGGCCAGGAACGTCGCCGCCTCGGTGGCCGGATTCGAGGGCATCTACGTCGACGCCAACGCAGTCTCCCCAGCCACCGCGCGGGAGATCGCCGGCGTCGACGGCGGCATCATCGGCCCGCCCCCGCGGGACGGCTCGACGACGCGGCTGTATCTCTCGGGGCTCGACGCGTCGCAGGTTGCAGCTCTCTTCGAGGGCACAGCGGTCGAACCGCGGGTGCTATCGGACGAGGTTGGCACCGCCTCGGCGATGAAGGTGGCCTTCGCAGCCTGGTCGAAAGGCACGGCGGCGATGCTGCTCACCATTCACCGGCTCGCCCAAGCCGAGGGGGTCGACGAGCCCCTCCTCGGGGAATGGCGCGAGTGGCATCCGGAGCTACTCGAGGATCTCGCGCGCGCAGGCCGTGCGGCCGAACAGAAAGGCTGGCGCTGGGTCGGCGAGATGGAGGAGATCGCGGACACCTTCGCGGCCGCCGGATTGCCTGACGGCTTTCACCGTGCAGCGGCGGAAGTGTTCAGGGCGTCTCCCCAGCCAGGATCTTCGTGAGCGCCGAGAAGTTGATGTTCCCGCCCGACACGATGCACACGATCTTGCCCCCGCCCGCCCGGCCGGAGAGCGCTACTGCGGTGGCCAGCGCACCTGCGCCCTCGGCGATGATGCGCACCCGCTCGGCCAGGAGCCGGATGGCCGCGGCTGTCTCGTCGAGCGATACCGCGTAGGCGCCGTCCAGCAGCGGCTCGGCGCGCGCCCACATCCTGGGGAGCAGCGCCCGCGCGCCGGCTCCGTCCACGAACGTCGTCTGGTACTCGATCTCCTGCGGTGCGCCGGCTGCCAGGGTCGCGTTGAGCGGGGCGGCGGTATCGATCTCCACTCCGAAGAGCTCGGTCTCGGGCCGATGCGCCTTGACCGCGCTCGCGATCCCGACGAACAAGCCTCCGCCGCCCCAGGGCACGATGATCGCATCGGGATCCGGGAGATCCTCGAGAATCTCGAGGCCGATCGTGCCGTTGCCTGCCATGACGTCCTCGTTCTCGACCGGGTGCAGGAAGAGCCCTTCGACGCCCTCGAACCGGGACTCCTCGATCACCGTCCACCATTCGCCGAAGGGCACCTTGATCACCCGGCCCCCGAGCCGCTCGATGGCGGCCACCTTCGTCTCGGGTGCGTGGTCGGGCGCGATCACGGTGCACGGGACACCGAGCTCTCGCGCGGCCCAGGCCACTCCCTGCGCCATGTTCCCGGCACTAGCCGTGACGAGCCCGCCCGAGACGTCCTTGGCCTCGCGCGCCGCGTTGTAGGCGCCACGGATCTTGAAGGAGCCAATCGGCTGCAGGTTCTCGAGCTTGAGGTAGATCTCTGCGGGCGACTCCGGCGCGTGGAGCCGGACGAGCGGCGTGCGGACGGCGGTGCCCGCGATCGTCTCGCGTGCGCGGTGGATCTGGTCGAGCTCGATCAGAAGTCGATCTCCGTGCCGGCGCCGGTCTCGCGCGCCTTGCTGACGACGTATTCGGCGGCGGCGAGGTCTTCGACCGCGAGGCCGAGCGAACGGAAAACGGTGAGCTCGTCGGGGCTCTGACGACCCGGTGTCGCGCCGATCAGGACTTCTCCGATCTCCCCCCTGATGTGATTCGGGCCGATCGCACCCGCCTCGAGCGCGTCGCGATAGTCAAAGGCCTCGTTCTCGGCCGACTCGCGGCGGTCTGTGTAGAAAGCGGAGTCGGCGACGGTCGCGATGTCGAGCTCACGCATCTGGGGCGGGCGGCCGCCGACCACGTTCACGTGCGCGCCCTCCTTCAGCCAATCGCGCTGGAGGACGGGATCGGGCGAGCTCGTCGCGGTCACGACGACGTCTGCGCCGCGCACTGCCTCCGCCGCGCTGCCGACAGCTTCGGCGCCGGCCTCCGCTGCCAGGGACTCGGCATGCTCCGCGGTCGGGCTGTAGATGCGCACTTGGTCGAAGTCGCGGACGAGCCGCAGCGCCTCGAGGTGCGATCGCGCCTGCACTCCGGAGCCGAGGATGCCGAGCTCCTTCGAGTCCTCGCGGGCGAGTAGGCGCGTGGCGACTGCCGAGACCGCGGCGGTACGGATCGCCGTGATCGCCGACGCATTCATCAGCGCGCGCGCCTCGCCGGTCTCGCCGTCGAAGAGCGTGACCGTGCCCTGGTGCGCGTCGAGCCCGCGCTTCGGGTTGTCGGGGAATACGCAGACCGTCTTCAGCGAGTAGAGCGGCGCGCTGCCGCCACGATGGGCCGGCATGAGGCCGATCAGGCTCGGCTCGCCTTCGGGCTTGACGAGGAAGCGGAGTGGGACGTGCACCTCGCCGCGGGCGAGCGAAGCGAGCGCTTCGGCCATCACCTCGATGCAGCCCTTCATGTCGAGGAGCTGCTCGACCTCTTTCTGGTTCAGCACGAAGACGCCCATCAGGGAAAGAGCGACGCTAGCTCATCGCGTTCCTCGGGCGAGAGCTGGACGTCGAGGGCTGCGCGTGCCGGCTCGAGGTGCTCCGGCCGGCGCGGGCCGACGACGACCGCCTTGATCCGCGGATCGGTGAGGAGCCATGCAATCGCGAGGGTTGGCATGTCGATCCCGCGGTTCTTTGCCGCCGCTTCGAGCCGATCGAGGCCCTTGTAGACGGCCTCATCGTCGAGATGCAGGTACGGCTCCGGCCTCATCGCCATGCGCGACCCTGGCGGTGGCGCCTGATGGCGGCGGTACTTGCCGGCCAGCCAGCCGCCGGCGAGGGGGCTGAAGGGCGTGAAGCGAATCCCATGCTCGGCGCAGTAGACGACCACGTCGTCCAATTCCCGGTCGAGCAGCGAGTAGGAGTTTTGCACCAGATCAACCCGACCGCCGGCCTGCTCGAGCCAGGCGACGTCGACGTTGCTCGCCCCGGCCGCCCGCACCTTTCCGGCGCGCACTACTTCTTCGAGAGCGTCGAGGGTCTCTTCGATCGGCGTATGGGGGTCGGGCTCGTGGATCAGGTACATGTCGACTTGATCCACGCCGAGCCGCGCAAGGCTGCCGCCGATCTGCCGCAGGATGCGCTCGCGCGCGAGACCGCGATCGTTCGGGTCGCCTTCGACCGAGTGGAAGACCTTGGTCGTCAGCGTGGGCTCGTTGCCCGTCCTGGCCCGCCAGCGACCGATCCAGGTCTCGCTGCGGCCGCCGCCGTAGGCGTCGGCGGTGTCGAAGTCCCGGATCCCTATCGACCAGGCGGCGTCCATGATCGCGAAGGCCTCGTCCTCGCTCTCGCCCTGGCCGAAGAAGTCCGGCGCGGAGCCGATCCCGCCGAAATTCCCGCAGCCGAGGATGAGGCGGCTGACCTGACCGGGAACCGTTTGCATGGCTGCGGACTATCCTCCGACGAGAGTGTTCCTTGCCGCGCTATTGGCTTCCGCGGCTGTTGCTTGTCCGGCCGCACCCGTCCGCACCGACGGCAACCCGGCGATCAGAGGACTTGGCCGCGCGAGCTGGGTCGCGCCGCGCCCTGGGCCGATCTTCGGCGTTTTGTTCGGGGGGCGCGCCATCCAGGGGCGGTTCTCCGTATACGCAGGAGGTACCAATCCGGAGACCCGAGCAAGCGAAAAGATCTTGTGGATCGTCCCGCTCCGCGCACGGTCGCGAGCCGGCTCATATCTCCATGTAGTCGGCCGACTAGGACGGAAGCGGTTTACGCAACGACTCCACCCAGCGTGGTCAGAGCAGACGCCCGGGCTCCTCTTTCCTTCGATACTGAGGGTGCCTTCGCCCGGCTGTTGGACGCTGACCCTCCGGACCGGTCAGATCGCTGCCCAGACGGCTGTGCTCGTACAGCGTCCGCCCGTTTAGTCGCAGACTTTGTAACAGACTGTTACTTGGACTCAAGGGGTCCCTCCATTAGCTCTCGGCCGGATCGAGCACCGTGAAGAGCGTGAGCTGCAACCCGTCCAGATCACGGAGGCGAACATTGCGGTGTTCCCAAGGCGTAACCACCGGCCCACCGACGAGTTCCGCGCCCGCTACTACGAGCCTTTCCGCGGCCTCGACCGAATCGTCTACCTCCAGGGCCAGCCGGACCCGAGCCCCGACCGGCTCACCCACCTCGATGCGGTCGACCATGGCCGCGTGCTCCACCGAGAGCACCTCGAGCGTGGCACGACCCGCGTCGAAGAGCGCGCCGCGGGCGCCCTCCTTTTCCCAAGTCTCTCTGAGCGGAAGCCCGAGGCCGTCTCGGTAGAACGCAAGCGCCCGGTCATAGTCGTCGGCCGTCAGGGCGACGCGCAACTCGTGCACGGTCATGCGACTTACCTCCTGTCAGATCTGCGCGAGCGCGCGGAACTCGTCGTCCGTGACGAGGCCGCGCTTCTGGGCGCCGAGCTTCTTCACCGCGTCGAGCAGCTCGCGCTGTTGGTCGTCCGAGAGGTTCAGCCCGAGCTCCTCGGCCTTGATGCGGATGGAGTCGATGCCGCTTTTCTTGCCGAGCACGATCGAGCGCTCGGCGCCGACGAGCTCGGACGAGTACGGCTCGATCGCGGGCGGGTCGTGGAACTGGCTCGCCACCGCGCCGCTCTCGCGGCGGAAGAGGTTCTCGCCGACGAGCGGCTTCCACGGCTCGAGCTCGTAGCCCGAGAGCTCGCGGACATGCTCTCCTAGTTCACGCATGCGTGCGAGATCCAGCTTCGTCTCGACGCCGTACAGGCCACGCAGCGCCAGGGCGACTTCGCCGATGTTCGCGTTCCCGGCCCGCTCCCCCATGCCGTTGATCGTGCCGTGGATCCACTGCGCACCGGCGCGGACCGCCGCGATCGCGTTCGCGGTCGCGAGCCCGAAGTCGTTGTGGCCGTGGAAGTGGACGGGGACGCCGAGCTTCTGCGTGCGCTCGACAAGGGCGTGCACGGCGTCGGGGCTCGCGACGCCGATCGTGTCGACGACGACGACCTCGGTGGCGCCCGCCCCGACCGCGGCCTCGTACGCCTGGTCATAGAAGTCCGGGTCGGCCCTCGTTGAGTCAACGCCGAAGTAGGCGACCTTGATCCCGTTCTCGACCGCGTAGGCGACGGCTTCGCGGATCCGTCGCAGCATCTCCTCGCGCGCGACGCCGAGAGCCTCGAGCTTCAGGTCTGAGATCGGCGACTCGATCACGCTCGCCTGCACGCCGAGCTCGACGAGCGCCTCGACATCGGCTCGCACCGCCCTCGAGAAGCCCCAGATCTCCGCCGACATGCCCGCGGCGGCGATCAGCTTCACCGCGTCCCAGTCGTCCCGTGACACGCGGGGGAATCCGGCCTCGATCCGCTCGACGCCCCCCTCGGCGAGCCCGTGTGCGATCTCGAGCTTCTGCTGCGGGTCAAGCACGACGCCGACGGTCTGCTCGCCGTCGCGCAGCGTCGTGTCGTAGAAGCCGACCTCCGCCTCGAACGCGAAGGAATCGTTGATCTCGCCCGTCCAGATGCTCATCGGAAGTCGTCCGGGAAGGTCCCGAGCCGTTCGGGCCCGTCCTTCGTGATCAGGAAGTTGTCCTCGAGGCGGAGGCCGCCGCCACCCTCCCAGTAGACACCCGGCTCGACCGCCAGCACCATGCCGGCCTCGATTGTCCCCACGCCGGCCTGGTGCGCGTATGGCGGTTCATGCGCCCGCGCACCTACTCCATGCGCCACTGGATGAGACGGCTGGCCCGGGTACCCGGCCTCGGCGATTCCGGCACGGATCAGCGCGTCGAGCTGCGCAAGGCTCGCGCCGGGCCGGCAGTGGTCGAGAGCAGTCTCGTAGACCGCAAGAAGCTGGTCGAGCAGGCAGTCGTAGTCGTCGGTCAGTTTCCCTGGGCAGAGGTTCTTCGTGTAATCGCACCAGTAGCCGTCCGCACAGACCCAGACCTCGAAGAGCGTCGGCTCGTTCTCCTGTATGGGGCGATCGGCGGTGGACGTGAACGTGCGGATGCCCGGGCCCGACCAGACGAGCGAGAAGCCGTGAGCGAGCTCGACCTTGCCCTCCCAGCCGGTGCCACGGCTGTGGACGAACCCGTTCCAGAGCGCCGCCGCCTCGCTTTCCTTCATGCCGGGCTGCACGTGCTCGCGCGCGTACTCCATGGCGGCCGAGGCGATGTCGTTGGCAAGACGCATTCGCTCCAGCTCCTGCTCGGTCTTGATCGCGCGGGCCACGCTGAGGAGCGGCGTCGCGTCGATTGGCTGCGGCCAGTCGAACCAGGCCTGGGTGAAGGTCGTCGGCTCGCCGATCATGCGATCCGCGGCCTGGGTTCCGAGGGATAGCTCGAGACCTATGCGCTCGTATTCGCCGGCGACCTCCCGCGCCAGCTCCAGCGCTCGCATCGCAGGAGGGCGCGGATCGTGCGCGTCGTACCCGGGGAAGTACCGAATGTCGTCCGTCCAGGCGGTGCGCTCGGCGTCGGCCTGCGAGGGCGCCATCGCAATCAGGACCGGCTCGCCCTCCTGCGGGAAGACGACGACCTCGTAGCCCTTCATGCCCCAGTAGTTCGAGAGGTAGAGGACGTTGTCGGGCGCGCGGACGACGAGCGCATCGAGATCGGCTCCGACCATCAGGTTGCGAACCCGGTTGAGCTTCGCGTCGTCGCGGAGCCAGCTCACCGGTCAGAACCAGCCATGTCCGGTGCCAGGCACCAGACATGGCTCGAGGAGCCGATTGACGACCGTGACCTCATGCGTCTCGCGCGACCACAGGGTTCCGGAGAACGCCGATGCGTTCGATCTCGGCCTCCATCACGTCGCCCGGCTTCAGGTACAGCGACGCCGCGTCCTCGCTGAAGCCCGCCACACCCGAGACCGTCCCCGTCGAGAGCACGTCGCCCGCGCTGTAGCCGAGCGGCGAGTAGTGGGCGAGAATCTCCGGGATCGCTACGGACATGCGTCCCGAATGGGAGGTCTGGCGTACTTCGCCGTTCACGCGCAGCTCCATTGCCAGGTCGTGCGGGTCGGGAATCTCGTCGGGGGTCACGATCCAGGGCCCGAGCGGGCAGAATGTGTCGATCGCCTTGCAGAATGAGAAGACGCCAGACTCCATCTCCTTGCGCTGGATGTCGCGCGCGGTGATGTCGTTGAAGATCACGTAGCCACCGATGTAGTTCGCCGCCTCTTCGGGCCCGAAGTCCTTGCCCCCCTTCTTGAGCACGACGGCCAGCTCGAGCTCGTAGTCCAGCTCGTTCGTCAGATGGTCGGGATACACGACCGCATCGTCGGGCCCGATGATCGCGTCCACGTTCTGGAAGAAGACGATCCAGGGCGCGATCTTGTGCGACCAGCCGACGCGCTTCGACTCCTCCTCGTGCTCGCGGAAGTTGCCGGC
>JACCXX010000137.1 GCA_013696805.1 Actinomycetota bacterium | reverse complement strand
GGCGTGTAGTTGGTGCTACGTCTTGGAGGCGGTCTTTTTCTTTGCGGTCTTCTTGCCGTGCTGCTTGATGAACTGCTCGACGGCGTCGTAGGCGTCGTCGTCTTGCAGCTGCTTCGGTGGTGACTTCATCAGGTACGCGCTCGGCCCCTCGAGCGCGCCGCCGATGCCGTTGTCGAGCGCCAGCTTCGCCAGACGGACGGCGTCGATGACGATGCCGGCCGAGTTTGGCGAGTCCCAGACCTCGAGCTTCAGCTCGATGTTCAGAGGCACGTCGCCGAAGCCTGAGCCCTCCATGCGGATATATGCCCACTTGCGGTCGGTCAGCCAGGGTACGTAGTCCGAAGGGCCGACGTGGACGTTCTTCGCGCCGAGGTCGTAGTCGAGCATCGAAGTGACAGCGTTCGTCTTCGAGATCTTCTTCGACTCGAGGCGGTCGCGCTCCAGCATGTTCAGGAAGTCCGAGTTGCCGCCGACATTCAGCTGCATCGTCCTGTCGAGGTGCACGCCGCGCTCGCGGTAGAGGCTGGTCAGGACGCGGTGCGTGATGGTCGCGCCCACCTGGGACTTGATGTCGTCACCGATGATCGGGAGCCCCTTCTCCTCGAAGCGCTGCCCGTAGTAGCCGCCCTTCGCGATGAAGACGGGCATGCAGTTCACCATCGCGCACCCGGCCTGCAGGATCTGCTCGGTGTACCACTTCGTAGCCTCCTCCGAGCCGACCGGGAGGTAGTTGACGACGACGTCGGTGCCGGTCTCCTGGAGGATCCCGACGACGTCGTCAGTGTCTCCCGGCGCTTTCTCGACGACCTCGGAGATGTACTTGCCGAGCCCGTCGTGGGTCATGCCGCGCGAGACCGTGATGCCCGTCGTCGGCACGTCGGAGAACTTGATCGTGTCGTTCGGGTGCGCCCAGATCGCCTCCGACAGCTCCTTGCCGACCTTGTCCTTGGTGACGTCGAACGCCGCCGTGAACTCGATGTCGCAGACGTGATAACCGCCGAGGTCGACGTGCATGAGGCCGGGGACGAACTGGTCGGGAGCCGCGTCCTTGTAGTACTCGACGCCCTGGAGCAGGGAGTTGGCGCAGTTGCCGACGCCGATGAGCGCGACTCGCACCTTGTCTTTCGAGCGCGCCTTGCCGTTTTGACTGCCGTTCCGTTGAGGCATTCGTTCCTTTCTAGGTGAAGTGCCGCCGAGCCGCTCGGTGAGCGCTCCGACGATGACCTTGTTCGTGCTGCTCTTCCGCTCGCGCGCGTCGGCATCTAGCCGTTGCTTGAGCTCGGGAGGGACGCGGAGCAGGACTACGCCCGTGTCGCCTGGGACGTTGCCTTTCCGTCCGCTTGGCTGGAAAGCGACGCCGTAGCGCTCGGCAAGGAACTCGACCGCAATGTCGTTCAGCGTGCTCTCGCGTCGGGCGACTTCGCGGGCGAGGAGGCGCTTGAGTGTCGAGGGCATCCGCACGAGGACACCTTTGAGTTCTCTTCGAGGCATTGTGATAGCAGCGAGGCGCTGCTATCAGAGTATCAGCGGTTCCGAAGTTGTGTGCGTACTGATAGCACTCGCTGGAGGACGGTGATCCACGCAGTCACTGCTAGCAGATAGATCGCCCACGGCAACGCGCCCCACGGTGCGAGCACGAGCCCGGTCACGATCACCACCACTCGCTCGGCGCGGCTTCCGATGCCGACATCGCCCTTGAGGCCCAGCGCTTCTGCACGCGCCCGCGTGTAGCTGACGAGGAACGAGCCTGCGATGGCGGCGATCGCAAAACCGAGCGCAACCTCGTTTCGCTCGCGAGCGAAGATCAGCGCGATTGCCCCGAGCATGAACCCTTCTCCGACGCGGTCGGTGGTCGAGTCGAGGAATGCGCCGAAGGGCGTTGCCTTCCTGCTCCTCCTCGCGAGCGCCCCGTCGAGGATGTCCAAGATCGACCCGATCGTGAAGAGCGTCGCGCCTGTCCAGTACGCCGCCACCTCGTGGCGGTACTCGAAGTACACGATGACGCCGGAGACGATGCAGAGCGCAACCCCGGCCGCAGTCAGCGCGTTCGGCGAAACCCGCGTACGCGCCAGTCCTTCCATGGAGCGCGCGGCCAGTCGGCGGACGCCGACCGTATAACCCTCTTTGAGGCGCCCGAGCCCTTCCGGGCTGCTCATGGCGTTACGCCGGGGCCGGCGCCGGGTTGCGCGAGACGATCCGCCGCAGTTCGCGCCGGTTGACGACGGCCGCCGCCAGGCCCGCGACAGCGATGCCGGCCAGGATGTCGAGCCAGAAGTGGTTGCCTGTCGCCATGACGGCAAACCAGACCCAGGCCGGCCAGAACAGGCAAAGCGCCTTCAGCCAGCGCGGCCGGACGAGGAACGCGAGGAAGACGCCGATGATTAGCGCATCGGCAGCGTGCAGGCTCGGCATGGCGGCATACGGGTTCGATCCCCAGCGGACGAGGCCGCTGTCGTGACTGATCGAGAACTGGGAGAGGCTGTCGACGAAGCCGAGGTCGGGAAACATTCGCGGTGGCGCGGTCGGCACGAGCACGTAGCCGACGAGGCCGATCAGGTTCGCCAGGATCAGCGTGTTGCGCAGCCGCTTGAACGCGTAGTTTCGGCGCAGGTAGACCCAGAGCATGACGAGCGCGAGAACGGTGAACTGCGAGTGCCAGTACGTCCAGGACGTCAGGGTCAGCAAGAGGCCGGACGAGTGGGCGAAGCTCTGGAGCGACAGCTCCCAGAGGCCCGTGAAGCCCCGTTCGACGTTCGCCACCCAGAGGCCGTTGTCGAAAGCAGCGTAGGCGTCGTGATCCGCCATGTTGCGGACGATGCGGTAGGCATAGATGAACCCGAACCAGATCCCGATCTGAACCAGCAGGTCGAGGATGCCGTTCGGAAGGATGCGACGGCTGGTGGCAGTGGCGGCTAACACGGGTGCGGATTCTA
>JACCXX010000115.1 GCA_013696805.1 Actinomycetota bacterium | reverse complement strand
CGACGCTGATCGAGTTGCAGTACGTGACCTCGGCGACGGTCACGCCGCGGTCGATCGCCGCCTGCAGGTCGACGTGATCGGAGCCGATCCCGGCAGTCACCGCCAGCTTCAGGTTCGGCGCCTTCTCGAAGCGCTCCGCGGTCAGGTACGCGGGCCAGAAGGGCTGGGAGATGACGACGTCCGCGTCCACGAGCTGCCGCTCGAACTCGGAATCGACCCCGTCCTTGTCGGAGGTGACGACGAGCTCGTGCCCGCCCTCCTCGAGGAACTTCCGGAGGCCGAGCTCGCCCGAGACGCTGCCGAGCAGCTCGCCCGGGGTGAAGTCGATCGCCTCCGGCGTCGGCGTGGTCTGCCCGCCGTGGTAGCCCTCGATCGCCGGGATCGAATCCCGCGCATAGCCCGTCGGGTACCCGTCAACCGGGTCGTCGTACAGAACGCACAGGACCTTCACTCCCCAAGCTTCACAGACCCGGCGTCGTCGAGCGTCCAGTGCGGGTTGTGCGCGACCTCCCATGGGTGGCCGTCGGGATCGTGGAAGACGCCCGAGTAGCCGCCCCAGAACGTCTCGGCGGCAGACTTCGCGATCGTCGCGCCGGCCGCCTCAGCCTCGGCCATGACCGCGTCGACCTCGGCGGGTGAGCGCGTGTTGTGCGCGAACGTGACCCCGCCCCAGCCTCCGCTGTCTTCGACGAAGCTGTCCTCGGCGAGCTGCCCGCGATCCCACAACGCCACGATCATCCCGCCGGCCTGGATGAACACGATGTCGTCACCCGGATCGGCCCTAGTCGTCCAGCCCATCGCCTCATAGAACGCGCGGGCGCGCGCGAGGTCGGAGACGCCAAGCGTGACCAGGCTGAGCCGCTGCTCCACTACGAGACCTCGACGTGGATGCGGCCCTTGGAGGCCTTGAGGCGCCCGCCGTCGCGGCCGGCGCGGACAGCGAGGATCTCGCCCAGGATCGAGACCGCCGTCTCGGCCGGGCTCTCAGCGCCAATGTCGAGGCCGACCGGCCCAGCAATCCGATCGATCTCCCCTTCGCTCAGCCCCTCCTCGAGCAGCCGCGCGCGGCGGCGCTCCTGGTTTCGCCGTGCGCCTAGTGCGCCAACGTAGAAGGCCTCGCTGCGCAAAGAACCGATCAGGGCCGGAATGTCGAAGCGGTTCTCATGTGTGAGCACGACGACGGCCGTCCCCGCATCGGGCTCCACTTGCACCAGCACCTCCTCCGGCCACTCGACGATCAGCGCGTCGGCGCTGGGGATTCTCTCCACCGTCGCGAACTTGGCTCGGGCGTCGGCGACGACCGTCCGCCACCCGAGCTGCTTCGCGGCCCTGCAGAGCGCCTCGGCTGTGTCGACGGCGCCGAAGACGAGCAGCAGCGGCGGTGGGCCGAACTCCTCGACGAACTCCTTTCCACTCTCGTCGAGCACGGTCGTCCGGCTGAACCGCTCCCCGCGATCGATCCGCGCGACGAGCTCCTCTGCATCGCGCAGGTTCATCTCCTCGACGAAAACGTCGATCTCGCCGCCGCACGGGAGGCCGACCGACCAGGCCTGCTCATCCGAGATCCCGTAAGAGAGCAGCTTCGGCGGCGCACCGCCCAGCACCGCGCGCGCCTCCTCGTAGACCTCGTTCTCGACGCAGCCGCCGGAGACGGAGCCGGCGAGCTCGCCCTGCTTCGAGATGGCCAGCTTCGAGCCGATCGGCCGCGGCGCCGAGCCGCGCGTGGCGACGACCGTGGCGACGGCTACTTGCTCGTCGCCACGGTCGCGCCAGCGCTTCAGATCAGCGGCAATCTCTTTCACGCCGCCGAGGTTACCGACGCTATGAAGGAACAGCCTCCGGCTCTGCGTGCATCTCCGCAGGTGCCCCGGCCCGGAGAAACGCACCGCCGATCGCAGCACCGGCGACCGCGAACACGGCGCCCACCAGGAACGCGGCGTGATACCCGCCGGTCAGCGCGGTGAGGGGATCGTCGCCCGAATCGCCCAGACTGTCGGTTCGAGAGGCGGCCAAACTGGCCAGAACCGCGAGCCCGAGCGCACCGCCCATCATGAACGCCGTGTTGACGACCCCGGACGCGAGCCCGGCTTCGGTGGGCTCCACATCGCCCATGGCGGCGAGCAGAAGCGGATTGAAGGACATGCCCGCCCCGATGCCGAGCAAGATGGAGCCCGGAACGACGTCGAGGACGAAGTTGCCGTCGACGGGCACCCGCGCAAAGAGCAGCAGCCCTGCCGCCATGAACAGCATCCCGGCCACGAGCGGCGGCCTGACCCCGAAGCGCATGACCAGCTTCGCGGAGAGCCCGAGCGAGAAGCCCCCCATGATCAGGGTGGACGGGAGAAAGGCGAGCCCGACCTGAAGCGGGCTGTACCCGAGAACCAGCTGGAGATAGAGGGCTGAGAGGAAGAACCACGCGAACATCGAGCCCGCCAGGAGGACACCGACCGCGTTCGCAGTCGAGATGTTGCGGTGCCGAAACAGCCCGAGCGGCATGAGCGGGGCAGAGACCCGCGCCTCGATGACGAGGAAGACCACCATCAGCACCGCGGCTGCGCCGAGGAGCCCCAGCGTCTGCACAGAAAGCCAACCGGCCTCGTTGCCGTTGACGATGGCGTAGACGGCGAGCATGAGGGATGCCGTGACGGTGACGGCGCCGGCGATGTCCACGCGGCCCCCTTCGGCCGGCCCGGGCTCGGATTTGAGCAACCTAACGGTAAGCGCGTAGACGGCAATCCCGATCGGGAGATTGACGAGGAAGATCCAGTGCCAGTCGAGAGCGTCCGTCAGGATCCCGCCCGCGAGCACCCCGAGGGTCCCGCCGCCGGACGCCACGAAGCCGTACACGCCCATCGCCTTGGCGCGCTCCCCCGTCTCGGTGAAGAGCGTCATGATCAGCGAGAGCGCGACCGCCGAGACGATCGCGCCGCCGAGGCCCTGGACTGCCCTGGCCGCGACGAGTGTCTCCTGTGAGTTGGCGATCCCGCACGCCAGCGACGCCACCGTGAAGAGCGCGATCCCGATCAGGAAGAGCTTCCGGTGCCCGAAGAGATCACCGAGCCGACCGCCGAGCAGCAGGAAGCCGCCAAACGTCAGCAGGTAGGCGTTGACGACCCATGCGAGCGAGGTCTCGGAGAAGCCGAGATCCTCGCGGATCGACGGGAGCGCGACGTTCACGATCGTCGCGTCGAGGACGATCATCAGGGTGCCGAGGCAAAGAATGATGAGCGCCAGCCAGCGCCTGTCCGTCCCTGGGCTCATGACGTCGTCAGGCTAGCCGCGAGCTTGTCGAACGACTCGTTCCAACCGGCCCCGGCCTGCTCGCCCATCTCGCCGGCCGGCATCCCGGCGTGGCGGAGGGTCAGCTTCGTCTT
>JACCXX010000097.1 GCA_013696805.1 Actinomycetota bacterium | reverse complement strand
TCTGCAGCTTCCAGACGCCCTCGCGGGGGTCGCCCGGATACTGCTCGGCCGCGATCGACCACAACGAATCTCCGGGCTTGACCACGTAGGCGCGTGGCGGCCCGGCTCCGTCGGAGGCCCGGACGAGCACGGCCCAGGCGAGAACCATGATCGCGAACGTCGTCACTACGATCCGAACGAACATCTGTTCGCCATGCTAGAGCGAACACCTGTTCGTGTCAAGTCAGATCGACGAGCTTCGGGACAATCGTCCTTCCTGCCACCTCGAGCAGCAGCATCGTGTGAGTCGGGGCACGCCGGCGCTCGGTGGGGCTTCCCGGGTTGAAGATCCACAGATCGTCGCGTCGCGTGACCTCCGGCTGGTGCGTGTGGCCGTAGACGACGGCGTCGCAGTCCTCGAACCAGCCAGCCAGCCGCTGGGCACGCCCCTGGGACTGACCAGGCTCGTGCGTCATCCCGATCCGTGCCTCCCCCACCTGCACGACACGACGGCGCGGGAGGAGTTGCTTCAGCTCGTCGTCGTCCATGTTCCCGCTGACGGCTTCGAGAGGCCCGAGCGCGCTGAGCTCGGCGAGAACTCCGGCCTCCACGAAGTCGCCAGCGTGCAGGATCACCTCCGCGCGCTGGAGATTGGCAAAGCACTTCGGCGGGAGTCGGCGCGCCCCGCGCGGAAGGTGCGTATCCGAGATGACCGCGACGAGCGTCAGGCGCCGGGCGTGGTCTTCTTCGGAGCCGGCTTCGCCTTGGGATCGCCGGCCCGGAAGGCCCCACCGAACAGGGTCGTCGTGCGCACAGGATTCATTTCCGCTGCGAGCCGGATCGCGAAGGCGTAGTAGCCGGGCTTCAGGCGCCGTTTTGGCAAGCTCACCCTTCGCTCCCACCCGCCCGCGATCTTGCCCCGCGCGGTCAGGACGGCTCCGCGAACGCGACCTCCGCGCAATGCGCGCGTCATCCGCGAGCGCGCCGCCGCGGGGAGCACGCCCTGCTTGGTCGCCGGGAAGAGTGCCGCCGTGAACGTTGCCCCCTCCTCGGCCCGCGCGTTGAAAGTCCACGCCGACTCACGCTTGCGACGAAGCCTCCGCGCGTCAGGGAACCTGACCTTGGCAGCGACGACCTTCACCGCGTGCCGCCAGACGACCGGGCGGCCCGCGCATCGCGTCGAGCGGGCGGCGATCGCAGTCTTGACGATGTTGTACGACGGACGCCGAGTCCAGTCTGCGCGCAGCAGGCCGGATTGCCAGCGATCGAGGTTGGGCTCGTCGACCATGTTGAAAAAGAGCAGCGACCGGACGGACGGATCGCACGCGAGGTACGGGATCAGGTTGCCGTAGATTGCGGCCTGGTTGCCGTCGTCCGTCGTCACGACGGTCTCGCGGCCGTGGTACGCCGACATCGAGCTCGGTGGGATCGCGACCTGCCAGCCAACCTCGTACAGTCGGAACTTCAGGGTGCGAAGCGGCGCCCCGGGCTCTGGGAAGATCGGCTGCGCGGTGCCGTGGAACGCATCCCACACCGCCTGTTTGATGCGAGCCAGGTTGGGCACGCCGGCGTTCGGCCAGCGGTAGCCCGTCTCGAGCGAATCGGTCGAGTTCTGCGGGTACGGATGGAGGCTGAGCTCGTCCATCAACGGGCGCGTGCGACGACTTAGACGGTAGGCGCGGCCGACGTCGCGGATACAGCGCACCGGAGAAATCGATTGGTTGCTCGTCGCCCGCACGTTGTCGTTGCCCCGAGCGCCGATGGCGAGCCCGATGACTCTGATCTGCTGGTTGACGGACTTCAGAGCGTCGTATGAAGCCGCGAGCAGCGTCGAGTAGGAGGAACATGCAGCTCCCGTCCCGTTGGGATTGAACTGCGGCTGCCAGAAATTGGCCTTGTTGGGCTCGTTGCCGACGATGAAGTCCTTCACCTGCGGGTAGGCCCGCGCGAGTTGCGCGAGGAACGCCGCGAACTGCGCGCCTGTCGGACGTGAGCCGGTGATCGCCGTCGCCCGGGCGGGGTAGACGGAGAGGGTGATCTGGATCCCGCGGGCGGTGGCGAGGGCGACGGCCTGATCGAGCGAAGCCTGACGTTCGACCCGCGTCGGCTGCTGGGCGTCCCAGGTCACTGAGAGACGGTTTTCCTTCAGACCGGCCTCGACCATCGTGTCGTAGAAGCGCTCGGCCTGCTCGGGCGAGCTCTCCGGCCGGTTGTCGGCGGCGCCCACGACGAGCTCTGCCCGCGCGACGGCGGGGGCGGCGAGCACGGCGAGCGCGCACGCGAGCGTGACTGTGAACCGCAGCTTCAACACGAGACCCTCTTTCAAGAATGCACGACGCGTAGGACGGCGTCGAGCAAGGAGGCGCCGCCGAATCGTAGCGGGTCGTCGGCGGGCAGTCCGGTTTCCTCCTCCGCGGCCGCGGCCGCGGCGCGTGCGTCGGCCTCGCTCAGGTCGCCGGTGTTGAGCGCGATTCCGGCCACCTTGGCCGGTCGCAGGGGCAGCGAGGCCCATTCGTGAAGCTCGACGAGCTCCATCAGGGACGGGAGCGGATGGTCGGGATAACCCTCGACGACCTCGGCGCCCGCCCTGTGACAGAGGACGAGCGCGTGGGGAGCGCTGCCGTGGAGGAGGCCCATCGTCACGCCCGAGTAGGCCGGGTGCACGAGCGCTCCCTGGCCTTCGACGAAAAGCACCTCTCCCCCACGCCGCGCGCCCTCCACGACGAGCCACTCCGCCGCTCCGGCCAGGAAGTCGGCCACCACGGCGTCGACGGCGATGCCCCAGCCTGCGATCGCGATCCCGGTCTGGCCGGTCGGGACGAACACCGACTTCAGCCCCCGCGCGCGAGCCGCGCGGTCCAGCTCGATCGCGACCGTCTTCTTGCCGATCGCGCAGTCCGAGCCGACTGTCAGCACGATCTTGGCCTGCACGCGGAGGTTCTCCCCGGTCGGCACGCTCAGGCCCGGCGGCGGCTTCCGGAGGTCACGGAGCTCGACCCCGTGCTCGATTGCAAGCTCGGAGATCTCCCGATCGTCGCTCAGGAACTCGTGAAGCCCGTTCTCGACGTCCAGGCCGGCTGCGATCGACTCCTTCAGCAGCGCGCGCCAAGCCGGTGGGAAACGCCCGCCCTGCGTGGCGACACCGACGAGCGCGGTGTCCGGCCCTTGCGCGAGCCCCTCCTCGACCGAGCCCACGATCGGGATCTGCTCGTAGGTCTCCCCCGCGCGCGCGGAATCGACGATGGCGACCGTCGGATGCGGGCTGTACGCGACGACGCCCCGCATCGTCTTGCCATAGTGGGCGTCGCCTGACTTGCCCTCAGCGAGGATCAGATATCGCTTGTCGGACACCGAGTCCAGGTGATTCGGAGGGCAGCTGGACGCCTTCCTCGAAGAGGACGCCCGGCCAGGGGTCTGCCCTGAGCAGGAGGTTGCCGTCGAGGTCGACGTGGTCGCAGAGGCTTGCCATCTGGGCCCCGGCGGCGATGCCGAGCCCGGACTCGAGCATGCAACCGAGCATCACTTGGAGGCCGAGCGCTCGCGCCGCATGCGCCATGCGAATTCCTTCCCGGATGCCACCCGACTTCGCCAACTTGATGTTGATGCCGTGCGCCCGCTCGGCGCAGGCTGGGACGTCGGCGAGCGTGCCGCAGTCCTCGTCGACGTAGATCGGAAGCGGTGAGCGCTTCTTCAGCGCCGGCCCGTCGGGGTCGTCCGCCGGCAAGGGCTGCTCGCAGTAGTCGACGCCGGCTTCGACGAGCTGCGGCAGCGACTCGAGCGCCTCGTCGAGCGTCCAGTACTCGTTCACGTCCACCCGGAGCGGTAACGAAGTGACGCCCCGGACGGCACGCACACGCTCGACGTCGAGGCCGTCGCGCCCCCCGAGCTTCAGCTTGAGCCGCTTGAAGCGATCAGCCGCTGCTTCGGCCCGTCGAGCCATGTCGTCGGGGTCGCCGAGCCAGATCGTCCAGGAAGTCGGCGGCCCTTCACGCCTCAGCCCCAGGAAGCGCCACGTCGGCAGGCCCGTGAGCTTCCCGCAGAGGTCGTGCAGCGCTGCGTCGATCGCAGCCTTCGCGGACATCTGGCCCGGGTGCTCGGCGAGCCGCGCCTCAATCTCGTCATGGGCGAAAGGGTCGTCGCCGAGGTCGTCCAGCCTTTCGAGGAACGCGAGCGACGATTCGGCGCTCTCCTCGTAGCGCGTGGTCGGAGCCGCTTCCCCGTAGCCGGTCTCACCTGCATGCTCGAGCTCCAGATGGACGACGTCCGCCGTCTCCTGCGCGCCCCGTGAGATAACGAAACGCTCGGCGAGCTCGAGCGTGACGATGCGGGCTCGCAACTCCACGACGCGGAGCCTACAAGCGCTTGGAAACTGCGCTACCCTGGGCGGAAATCCGAGGAATTCGAGAGAGGGGAACCTATGAATCGCACGACCCTGCGACGTAGTCGCAGCAAGCTGTTCATCGCCTTCGCGGCGGCCGCAGCGCTCGCAGTGAGCTTCGCGGTCTCGCCGGCGGCGGCGGGCACCTCGGGGCAGGGGTCCTGGACGGATAGCTGCGACACAGGCGTCTTCAGCAGCGTCGAC
>JACCXX010000075.1 GCA_013696805.1 Actinomycetota bacterium | reverse complement strand
CTAGGGGATTCCGAGCGCGCCCTTTCTCTGAAGGCAACGCGGCAGCCGAGGCACGCCGCACACATGCAGGAGACCACCGAGCAGCGATCCATAACGCTCGCGGCGACTGACGATCTCGTCGCCGCCTCCAAGCGCGCAGAGAAATGGGCCGGTGAGCCCTTCCTCCACAACGGCGAGGAGCCGGCCGAGGCGCTTGCGCCCGATACGGCGCGGCGCCGGGCTCTCCACGATGCACTGGCCGAGATCGAGGACGGCCGCAAGGAACCGTCCTCCCAGTGGAAGGTGCGCTACGCGCTGATGCTCGGGCTCGAGCGAGTGCTCTCCGAGAAGCCGCCCAAGCTCGCGTCCGGCACGGAGCTCCGCCGGCATCAGATTGATGCGCTGGCAGGGATGCTCACCGAGCTGATCGCGGCCGTGCAGCGCGTCGAGGAGCCGGTGAACGGGAACGGCAACGGCCTCGAGGAGTACGAGGACGAAGAGGAGTTCGAGGAGCCCGAGGTCGAAGCACAGCTAAACGAAGAGGAGGAGCCCGAGGACGAGGAGCCTCCGCCCCAGGAGGACCCCGGCGCAGTCCGGCGCTACCGGTTCCGCCACCCCACTGCGTCCGGCAAGACGATCGCCGCGGCCGGTTTCGTGGAGGCGGCGCGCACGATCGGCGTCCTCATCCTCACGCACCGTCGGCTGCTGGTCTCCCAGTTCAACCGGGAATTGACGGCCGAGGGCTACGGCGACCGACTGACACCGGTGGTCGAGCGCGGCGCCAAGCTGCCCAAGCCCGACCTCGTGACCGTTCAGACCTACGCGTGGTTCGCGCGGCACGTCGACGACATCGAGCGAGACGCGTACCAGCTCGTCATCGCCGACGAGGCGCACACGGCGCTCGGCGAGAAGACGAGTCGCGCGATTCGGAGCTTCCCGGAGCCCATCTACATCGGGATGACGGCAACCGAACAGCTGATCGCCAAGCAGGTCTCCGACGTCTTCCCGGCGTCGGTGGACGACCTGCCGCTGGCCGACGCCGCCCGCCGCGGGCTGATCGCGCCGCTTCGCTCACTGCGGGTTCCGCCCGCCGCCGCGATCCATTCCGTGCCGATCGTCGGCGGGGACTTCGAGGAGCGCGCGCTGGCCGCAGTGCTCGACCACACGGCTTTGAACCAGGCGGCCGCGAGCCTCTACCGGGACCGCTTCGACGACACGCCAGGGATCGTCTACGCAGCGGGCGTGGACCACGCATACAACCTGGCCCAGGAGTTCCGCGCCGCCGGCCTCAAGGCAGAGGCGGTGAGCGGGCGAACTCCACCCGTGCGCCTGGCGGAGACGCTGGCCGCCTACGAGCGCGGCGAGATCAACATCTTGATCAACGCCATGCTGCTCGCCGAGGGGTGGAACTCACCGCGGGCGACCGTCGTCATGCACCTGGCGCCGACCGCGAGCCGCCGCGTCTACCAGCAGCGCATCGGCCGGATCATGCGCATGCACCCGCGGAAAGAGGCAGGCATCGTCGTCGACTTCGTGAACAAGGGATCGACCCACAATGAGCGCGTGATCTCGCTGCACAGCCTGCTGGGGTCGGACTTCTACCGCGAGGGAGCACGCGTGACGCCGGCCCCGCGCCGGAGACCGAACCGTCGCGCGCGCCGCAAGCTTTCGCCCGCGCCCTGGCTCGTCCCGGTCACACCTGACGTTCGCCGCCGGCTTTCGGTCATCCAACGCGAGTGGCAGCGCATCGACCCCCGCTACCTCGACGAGGACGAGCAGCGTTACTGGGCCTCGATCGCCGGGCGCCAGGTGCGGTTCGAAGAGCGTTCCGAGTTCGTCAAGAAGCTGACGGAGGGTCGGGCGAGCAAGGTCTGCCTCGAGCAGTTCCTGACGACTGCCGCGGCCGAGAACCCGAACCGGCGCCTGCGCATGATGGCGCTTGCCGACCGCGTTTCGATGACGGTCGAGCGGGCCGACTTCGATGATCTCGTCACCCTCGCCACCCAGGCCCCGCCCTGGGAGAAGGACCGCGTGCAGGGTGCGCGCATCCTGCTTCGTGCGATCGGCGAGGGGAAAGCCGACGCTCCGGAGCAGATCCTCGGCCGCTGGACCTGGAAGCTCGCCCGGGCGACACGGAAGGCGCAGGACCGCAAGGTCAGCGCCGAGTTCCCGGAGGCCAAGCGACTCCTCGGCGCCCTGGCGAACTCGCGCGGTCACCGTCACGAGGAGAACGCCGCGAAGCTCGTCAAGGCAGCGCTAGAGCTCCCGCTCGAAGTCGGTGCGGCGCTCCTCGCCTCGGCCGAGGGCTACACGCCGAAGTCGAACCGGCTGATCGAGGACGCGCGCGAGGAGCTGGGGGCGCTTGCAGATGTTGCCTATGCGCTGGCGGAGAACCTGCCGCCGCCGAAGGCGCAGACGAGCCGACGACGACGCCGAAGGCGTAAGAAGAAAAGCAAGGGCGCGGAGGGGGCGGCAGCCCCGGGCGAGCAGTCATCCGCCGCCGGAACGACGCCGAACGGCCAGTCGCCGACGAAGCGGCGCAGGCGGCGAAAGCCGCGGCCGGCTCAGCCGTCCGCCGGTGATGCCGCACCCGAGCCCGCCCGCGCGGCCGAGGCGTAACACGCTGTTAATCCCGCGGTTTCTACCCTGAAGCCGTGCTCGTCCTGATCGCAATCGGGCTCGTTGCGGGCTTTGTGACGGCGGTCTCGCCGTGCGTCCTGCCGGTCTTGCCGATTCTCTTCGCCGGTGGTGCGACGGGCAGCCGGCGCCGTCCTCTCGCCATCATCGGCGGGCTGATCGTCAGCTTCTCCGCGTTTACCCTCGGCGGTGTCTGGCTGCTCGACGAGCTCGGACTGCCGAAGGACTTCCTACGCGACGTGGCGATCGTGCTCCTCTTCGTGGTCGCCGCCACCCTCGTCTTCCCCCGTGTCGGCCAGATCGTGGAGCGGCCCCTTTACCGGTTGAGCCGCCGGCCGGCCGGGGATCTCGGCGGCGGCTTCCTCCTCGGCGTGAGCCTGGGACTCGTCTTCGTTCCGTGTGCCAGCCCCGTGTTGGCGGCGATCACCGTGCTCGGAGCCACAAACGAGGTCGGCGGGCGTGCGATCGTGCTCACCACCGCGTACTCCCTAGGTGCCGCCATACCGATGCTCGGCATTGCGTACGGCGGAACCGCCGTGATGAAGAGGCTTCGCCCGCAGGCTCAGAACGTCCGCCGCGCGCTCGGAGTCGTCGTCGCCCTGACTGCCCTCGCAATCGCCTTCAACCTCGATCGCCATCTGCAGACCGCCGTGCCCGACTATGTGAAGTCGATCCAGGATCGAGTCGAGCGCAGCGACCGCGGCGAGCGCGAGCTGGCCAAGGTGCGTGGCGCAACACGCGAAACGTCGGCGGGTCTGCGCGATTACGGCGCCGCGCCGGGCTTCACCGGCATCAGGCAGTGGATCAACACGCCTGGCGAGCGCCCCCTCTCGATCGCGGGGCTTCGCGGGAAGGTCGTCCTCGTCGACTTCTGGACGTACTCGTGCATCAACTGCCTGCGGACGTTTCCGCATCTGAGGGCTTGGGACCGAACCTACCGAGCGCAGGGCCTGGTGACCATCGGCGTGCACACGCCGGAGTTCGCCTTCGAGCAGGTGGAAGGCAACGTACGCAGCGCGGTCAAGCGGCTCGACCTCGATTACCCGATCGCGATGGACAACGACTTTGGCACGTGGAACGCCTTCCAAAACCGCTACTGGCCGGCGAAGTACCTCATCGACGCTCGCGGCCACATTCGCTATGCACATTTTGGCGAAGGCGCCTATGAAACGACCGAGTCGCACATCCGCGCCCTGCTCGCCGAGCGCAAGGACGATCTCCCTGCGCCGGTGCAGATTGCCGATCGCACGCCCAAGGCGCGCTACACGCCCGAGACCTACCTCGGGTACGAGCGACTCTCGCCCGAACAGTTTGCGGGCGACTCACTTGCTCCCGACGATGCCGCCGACTACCGATTCCCGCGACGTCCGCTCACGGCCAACCAGATCGCCTACGCGGGTCAGATGACGGTCGAGCCGCAACGTTTAGTCGCCGGTTTGGGCGCTCGGCTGCGTCTTCGTTTCCAGGCCCAGGTCGTTCACCTGGTTCTGGGTGGGCAAGGCTCCCTGGAGGTGTTCCTGGACGGCCGGAAACTGAAGACGGTGCGAATCGACGGAAGCCGCCTCTACACGCTGCTGAGCCTGCCGCGCGTTCGGCAGGGGCTGCTCGAGCTTAGGTTCGCACCCGGGATCTCCGTCTACGCCTTCACGTTCGGCTGATCACTGACTGAGCCCGGCTCCGGCGGCCTTTCGCAGTGGTTCTCGCGAGGATTTAGCTATTGATCAGACGCGAAGTCGGGCTCGCCGTTCTCGCGGTCACGGTCGCGTAGGAAGCGCGTGAGCTCCGCAGCGAGCGCCTCGCCCGAGGGGACGTTCTCTTCCGAGATCTCATCGGCGCGCGCTTCGAGCTCTTCCACGTACGTGGCCGTGTCGGGATCGGACGAGACCGCCTCCGAGACCTGGTCGACATAGGCGGCCGAGGCCTCCTCGAGCTCCTCGGTGTCGATCCGGGTGCCGAGCAGATCACCCAGTCGCTCACAGAGAGCGAGAGCGGCTCGCGGGGTCGGTGTGAGCGAGACGTAGTGCGGGACGGCGGCCCAGAGGCTCACGGACGGGAGGTCGAGCCGCCGGCAGGCATCGTGGAGGACGCCGACTACCCCCGTAGGACCTTCGTAGCGGGATGCAGAGAGTCCGAGGCGCTCGACGAGTTGCTCGTCGCTGGCAGTGCCGGTCACCGGACAGGACCGCGTGTGCGGCACGTCTGCCAGGAGCGCCCCGAGTGTGACGACGAGCTCCGTACGGAGCTCCTTGGCGTAGCCGGCGACGATGTCGGTGAACGTCCGCCAGCGGAGGTTCGGCTCGATGCCGAGCAACAGCACGACGTCGTGGTCGAGGCCCGGGGGACGGCCGTGGTAGAAGACCGTCGCCGGCCAGTCGAGGCGGCGAGTCACGCCCTCCTCCAGCGTGACGTGCGGGCGAGTGGCCTGGAAGTCGAAGAAATTCTCCGGATCGACCTCGGCGAAGCGCTCGGCGCCCCAGAGCTTGGCGAGGTAACCGGCGGCTAGCGACGCCCCCTGGCCACCATCGTTCCAGCCTCGGAAAGCGGCGATCAGAGTCGGCCGCTCGAGACTGGGACGGCTCGAGATTCGGAGCTCTTCGGGCACCTCCTCAGTCTAGGGGTTGGGGCTCGACCGGCCGGTAAAACAGGGTCACGAGAACGACCGCGGCCGACCAGACTGCCGCGGCGAGCGCCACGTGGACGAGGACGATCCCCCAGGGAAGCTCCGCCTGCCACTGCAGCTCGCCGACCGCGGACTGCGCCAGCGCGAGCGCCGCCAGCAAAAGGCCCACGCGGAGCAGGCGACGCGAGCGGTTGCGACGGGCGAAGAGATAGCCGAGCACGAACAGCAGGGAGAGTCCGAAGAGCCCGCTGGCCCGGACATGGACCCAGATGGCATCCTCGAGCACCCAAAGGCGATCCACGTCGGGGTCGCCGGAGTGCGGGCCGGCAGCCGTCGCGAACGTACCGGACACGACGAGGGCCAGGCAGGCCCCCAGGAGCACCAGGCCTGCTCTCCGCAGCTCGCCCGGTGTGGCCTCAGCGACGCCTAGGTCGTGAGCCCGGGACTCCAGGAGCACGACCAGCGAACCGGCAAGTGCCAGGAGCGCCAGCGTGAAATGCACGACGACCGCGATCGGCTCCAGGTCGGTCACGATCACGACGAGGCCGATTGGCGCCTGCACGAGCGTCAAGAGGAAGGTCGCGAGAGCGATGCGCGAGACAAAGCGTCCGGCCGCCCGGCGGGAGGCGATCCAGGCCAGAAGGGTGAGAGTGATCGGAATCGCCCCGAAGACACGGTTTCCAAACTCGATGAAGCCGTGGTGATCCTCAGCCGGGAAGAACGAGCCCTCCTGGCAGCCGGGCCAGCTCTCGCAACCGAGGCCCGAGGCGGTCAATCGCACCAGCGCTCCCGTGATGATGATCAGGTAGAGAGACGCCGCGGCCCCGAGAGCGAGAGCACGGAAGTGCCGTGCCATTAGCGCAGGGGCTCCAGCACTTCCGGGTAGCCGTCAGCTCCCGGAAACGGCGTCGGGCGCGACCCGAGGAAGAGCGGGCGGTCGGCGGCGTTCAGGAGGACGGGCATCATGTCCGGCCCCCGCAGGTGCCCGAGGATGCCCCCGGCGCAGTCGAGCTCGCCGAAGCTCTGCACCGGGTCAGGGCGCACCCCTGGGCCGGCGAGCAGAAACGGCACCGGGTCGCCGGAATGGATGACGTCAGCGTAGGTGGGGGTCGCGTGATCGCCTGTTACGCAGACGATCGCGCGATCTGTGGGCAGCGCGCCGAGCTCGGCGTCGAGGGCCTCGATCGTGCGCTGCTTCATGGCCGGATCCTTCGTGTGGCCAGCCTCGTCAGTCGCTTTCAGATGTGAGAAGACGAACGTGTCCCCGGCGCCCAGTCGGTCCGTGATCTGATGAATGCGGGCGCTGAGGTCCCCCGGTGCGTCGTCGGTCTCGGGCGCGTCTAGCGGCACCAGGCCGACCGCACGCGCGAGGCCCTGAAGGAAGCGCGAGCCGACCAGGAAGCTGCCGTGGAGCCCGTGGCGCTCGGGGAAGGTCGGCGTGGAACGTAAGCGGCCCCACCATTTCAACGTGATCACGTTGAAGACGTCGCGGCCGGCGGCGGCACGACGCTCGTTCACCGGGTGCTCGGCCAGCAGCTCGATCATGCGCCGCGTCCAGAGCTCGGCGGCGCGGGCCGTGCGCCCCGCTTCGGGCACCACGGGGAGCGGCCGGAGCACAGGGTGGCGATCGCGGAAGAAGGCGTCGGTGTCGGTGACGCGGTCGTCGGCGCCGCCGGAAATGCGCAGCACTGCCTCGCCGCGGCGAAGATGGCTGAGGGCGAAACGAAAACCGTCGAGCTCCACGCCGTCGCAGGCCGCGACGAGCTCAGCCGCATCGTCCTCGTCGTCTCCGTCCCGGGGCCGCCCGGTCAGCCAGAGCCCATCGTCGCGCTGCTCGGCCGGCCGGAGCGCAGCGAACGCGAAGACCTCGTTCGAATGAACGTCCTGACCCTCGCCGAGCGCCTCCAACACCGCGCGGCCCGGGAACTCCTCCGGCGTGTAGCCGAGCATCGACCAGTGTGCGACCTCGCTCGACGGCGCACGGCCCGGGCCGACGGCATACAGGACACCGCAGGAGCCGGAGGCGGCGAGCCGGTCGAGGTTCGGGGTCGCGGCGACCTCGTTGGCGGTGCGTCCGCCAAGGGAGGCGTGCGCGCGGTCGGCCAGCCCGTCGAGAAGAACGACGACGATGGGATGCACGCCCCGAAGCTAACCGGAAACCGGCACGGTTTCGGCGCAGGCCTGTTTCACATCCGTGCGGATTCTCTCGCTACGGTTGCGGTGGGGAGGAGGTTGGGGGTACCTATTTAGGAAGGTGAGGAGCCGATTGGGCTCGCTCCAGGCCGCGTATGACCCTTGCGACACCGGTCGGGACGAGCGGTTCCCAGTCCCCGGCCCTACGCAGAGCCTCGCGCACTGCCGTCCCTGACACTTCCTTTTCCGCCCCCTCGTCGAGAACGACTACCTCGTAGCCCGCGGCTCGCAGACGGTCGCGCTTCTCGCCGCCCCAGTCCGAGAAGAGCCGCAGGTACTGCGTCACGCCGTCGGGCACGTACGCCGACCAGAGCTCCGGCTCGTTGACCGGAAACGGGATCACGTGGACGCGCTCCAACGCGAGGTCTATCTCGACAGCCGCCGCCTTCACCATCAGCAGGCGGTCCACGTAGCTCCAGGGATTCGACTCCGGCAGGTGACGAGCCGGGTCGGCAGGCTCCGGCTTGACGTGCGCCGGGTCGGGGTTCGTGATCCCGACAAACAACTCGTCGCAGCGCTTGGCCGCGCCACGCAGGTACTCGAGGTGCCCGTTATGGAACGGCTGGAACCGCCCATGGATCATCCCACGCCGCACGAACGGTCCGTCCGCGTCAGCCTGCGACGACCACGCCGCTGCCCTCTTCGACGGCGCCGACGCGCCGCAGGAAGAGCTTCCGGGCCGCGAACTCGGCCTCGAGGGAGGCGCTTTGGTCGGCGGGCAGCGTGACGAGCAGTCCGCCAGCCGTCTGCGGGTCGTAGCCGAGCGAGACCAGTGACTCAGGGACGCCCTTCAACGTGAGATGCCGGCCGGCGAAGTCACGATTACGCGGGTCGCCGCTCGTCCGCACCCCCGACCGCGCGAGGTCGAGGGCACCGTCGATTGCGGGAAACCGCTCCGACTCGAGCACGATCCGAACGCCGCTTCTGTCCGCGGTCTCGTAGGAGTGACCGAAGAGGCCGAAGCCGGTGACATCGGTGACCGCGTTCACGCGGAACTTGCGGAGGACATCCGCGGCGTCGGCGTTCAGCGTCTTCATCCAACCGACTGCGCGCTCGAGCTGCTGAGTGCCGATCTGGCCACGCTTGTGCCCGGTCATGATCAGACCCGTCCCCAGCGGCTTCGTGACGTACACCGCGTCACCAGGCTGCGCGTTCGACTTCGTCCAGACGCCGTTGGGATGCACCGTTCCGATCACGGCGAGACCGTACTTGGGCTCCGTGTCGCGGATCGTGTGTCCTCCTGCGAGAAGGGCGCCCGAGGCCCGAACCTGCTCGTCGGCGGCAGAGAAGATTGCGGCGAGCATCTCGATCGGCAACTCTTCGGGGAACGCTGCGATCGACAGCGCGAGGAGCGGCGTGCCACCCATGGCGAACACGTCGTTGAGCGCGTTCGTCGCGGCGATCGAGCCGTAGTCGGCCGGGTCGTCCACGATCGGCGGGAAGAAGTCGAGCGTGAAGATCAGGGCGCGCTCATCGTCGAGGCGGTAGACGGCCGCATCGTCGGCCGGCGCGAGCCCGACGAGCAGGTTCTCGGCCTCTGCCGGCACGAAGCCCGCAAGCAACTCCTCGAGGCGCGCCGCGGAGTATTTGGCGGCGCAGCCGCCGCAGGAAGCAAGGTCTGTCAGCTTGACTGTGGCGGCGTTGATTTCCAGGGTCTCCTCCTCCCTAGGAGCGGCGAACTGTATCCCCGTTAACGACCTCGAGGCTAGGGGCATTCCCTTAACGAATGAGAAAAAAAGCGGCGGCGGGAGGTACCGCCGCCGCTGTCAGGGGAGAGGAGGAGCTTTTCGTTTCGCCTTCCCATTCGACTTTGGTTGGGCCTTCCCTACGCGCCCCGGTCGATCGGTACATCGATGAGGTTTCCCCACTCGGTCCACGAGCCGTCGTAGTTCCGCACGCTCGGGTACCCGAGGAGCTCGCGGAGCACGAACCAGGTGTGGGAGCTCCGCTCGCCGATCCGGCAGTAGGCGATGACCTCCTTGTCCTCGGTGACGCCCTTGGCCGCATACAGCTCGCGAAGCTCGTCGGGCGACTTGAAGGTACCGTCGTCCCGCACGGCCTGCGCCCATGGAATCGACGCTGCGCGAGGAATGTGACCGCCTCGCTGGGCGCCTTCCTGTTCGTAGCCGGGGGGTGAGATGAGCTCACCCGAGTACTCCTGCGGGCTGCGGACATCGACCAGCGCCTCGCCCTCATCGTCGATGGACTCGCGCACGGCTTCGCGGTAGGCGCGGATCGACTCGTCGCGCTCCCGGGCCTCATACGTGACCGACTCGGGTGTCGGCGCGTCGGTCGTCAACTCGCGCCCCTCGTCGAGCCACTTCTGACGACCCCCGTCGAGTATCTGCACGGACTCGTGGCCGTAGATCTTCAGGTACCAGTACGCGTAGGCCGCGAACCAGTTGTTCTTGTCTCCGTAGAGAACGACCGGCGTCGCGCTCGAGATCCCGAGCCGGCCCATCAGCTCTTCGAACTCCGCCTTCTCGATCAGGTCGCGCTCGACCTGGTCCTGGAGATCCTCGCGCCAGTGAAGCCTGACGGCGCCCGGGATGTGCCCCTCGTCGTAGAGCTCGGGCGCTTCGTCGACTTCCGCCAGAACGAGCGCGGCGTCGTTTAGGTGCTCGGCGAGCCAGTCGGTGGTGACGAGGACCGGTTTCGCGTATCCATCCTCGGCCATCGGTTCCTCCTCTTTGTTCGACTACGACCGCGGAGCAGCACGGGCGGCGAGTCTAGAGAAGAGCGCAGGCCGCCCGCAGAGACCACGAGCGGGCGGCCACAGAGGCCTCAGGCCTGGACTAGTTCGGGGGTAGATCGCCGTCGTACCAGCTATCCGTGAACGGGATGTCGGCGATGCCCTGCAGACTTAGGACGATCAGCAGGGTAAGGGCGATCAGGAGAATGAGCTTTGTTCGCACGTAGTTCACCTCCCTCCCTAGAACCTGACGTCCTGGAGCGCCTCTGCGGCGTTCCGGTACTGGCGTGCTGCGGTGCGGTCGTCCCCCCTGCGCGCGGCAAGATCGCCGAGCGCTATCCAGGCCCCGGCCCGGTGGCTGATGGATGAAAGCTGTTCGAAGCTGGCGTCGGCGGCACGGAACATCTGCTCCGCCTCGTCTAGCCGGCCCTGCTCCAAGAGCGCCCTGCCGAGCACGAGCTGCGAGGGCCCGATCTCGTGCAGGAAGTCCATGCGCCCCTCGAGAAGCGCGAGGGCCTGCCTGGCGAACTTCTCCGCCTCCTCGTAATCGGTCATCTCGAGGTGGACGGCGGCCAGCGAGCCGGTGGCCTGGGCAGCCTCCTCCATCGAGTCGGACTCGAGCGCGACGCTGAATGACGACTTCAGGTATTCGATCGCCTGCTCGGGCTTGCCGAGCATGAGGTTCAACCCGCCGAGGTTGTTCAGCAGGCCGGCGACGTTACGGCTGTCGTTCAGACCTTCGTAGTAGGCCTTGGCGCGCTCCGCGTAGTTGCGGGCGAGCACCCAGTGACCCTGGCGCTCGGCGACTAGGGAGGCCTGTAGATACACCTTCGCCGTGGTCAGGTGATCGTCGAGCGACTGCGCCAGCTCGAGCGCGCGCTCAACGTCGTCCTGCGCCGCCTGCAGGTCGCGCTGGCGCCGGTAGCACCGCGAGCGGTAGGCGAGGATGTTCGAGCGGAGCACGTCACACGGCAGTTCGGAGCGCTCGGCGAGGTTGTACGCCTCGGTGAAGAGCGCGAGCGCCGTAGAGATGCTCGAAAGCTTGTAGCGGCAGACCGCGTGGCGGTAGAGAACCTCCGCGCGGTCGACGTCTGAGAAGCTCGGGCCCTCTGTCAGCGTTTGCGCGCGAGCCAGAAGCTCGATCGCGGGCCGAACCTCGCCCTGCCTCATGCGGACCCAGGCCTCGCCAGAGAGTGTCCGCGCCTCGAGCTCGATGGACGCCGTCGCGGCGACCGCCGGCCGGATCTTCTCGTACTCGGCCGCGGCCTCCTCGTAGCGGTGCGCCTCGGTGAGGGACTCGGCGCGCGCCAGCGTGGCCTCGATGCGGCCCCGTTCGTCGAGCGAGACACCGTTCGCGAGGTACCCACAGTCGACGTCGAGTCGAGTAGCGAGCCAAGCGATGGTCTCAACGGTCGGGCGGGTCTTGCCGCGCTCGATCTGGCTGACGTATTCCTTGGAGAAGCGATCGCCGGCGAGATCGGTCTGCGTCATCCCCGCCGCCACGCGCAACTGCCTGACACGTTCGCCGAGCAGCATGGCGGCCGGGCGCGTGGAGCGATGAAGCGTCTGTGTGGAAGGGGTCATTGGCATCGGGTCCTCTGTGCAGTCAAGCGCATACTTCACTTAAACACAACCTACTTCGACCGTGATCCCCCAAAAGGGTCATGTCTGAGGCGAAACTGGGTCAACCAAGCGACTTCGAAATCACTTGACCGAGCTACTTGACTCTTTCAAAAACCTGTCTATAGTGAGGTTCATCTTGCAGCTCCCGCCAACGCCAAGGCGGTCGCTGTAGGGGCGCGCCACAGATTGGCGACGTAAAGGCCCGGAGGCGTTGGCTGGGCCGCAGAGCCAAAAGCCTCCGGGTCGTCGCTATAAACGTGGGAAACGCGCCAAAGGTGGGACTCCACCGCAAGACACGAGGTCCCCGGTGCCGCAGCCGGGGGCCTCATTTTTTGGGTAGTCCCGGGCCACGGGCCCGGGACTCGCCGAAAGCAGGCTTTCGGCGACTTAGGGCACTAGGTCTCCCGCCTAGGGCCACTTGACTTCGTGTGGTTGGAGCTTTAGGCGTCGGTTACGTTGATGTTGAGGGGCGGGTCGTCCTCTCCCGTCATCCACTTGCGCCTGGCGGCGAAGATGGCGGGGAAGTCCTCGTCGACCAGGCCGCCCACGCGGCGACCTACCGTTCCAAGCAGGCCGATGGCGATGAACACCCATGCCTCCGCGCTCGGATCGCGGTCCTTCAGCACGCCGCCAGCCTCCTGGGAGCGTCGCATCAGATCCGCCACGTAGCCGTGAACCTCGCGCATGTGCTTGCGCAGGTACTTGCGGATCTCCGGGTCGTCGCTCGCCTCGGTTAGAGATTGAATCCACAAATTGGCGGAGTGGAGCCTCGGATCAGCGGCCTCGAAGTACGCTCGGCCGATCGCGTAGATCCACAACTTGGGGTCGTCCTCCTCGGCGACGACGCCGTCCCAGAGCTCGCGTAGCCGGCGCCAGGATTCGTCGAGGACCGCGAGGTAGAGCTCGCGCTTCGAGTCGAAGTGGCGGTACAGGATCGGCTCGGTGACGCCCGCTTGGCGCGCGATCTCGGCCGTCGTCGTGCCGCGATAGCTCCCCGTCGAGAAGATGCCGCAGGCGCAGTCGAGCACCGCCGCCTTGCGCTCCTCGGCCGGGAGCCGGGAGCTCATGCGGCCTCGAGGATCGCAGGCGCATCGGCGTGAACCGTCTTTCTGACGGTCAAGACGGCGACGAGGGCCCCGACGAGGGCGATCGCGGCCGCGACGTAGAGCGCGGTGTGGAACCCGCCGAGGAACTGTGCCTGCGCGCGGGGATCCGGCGGCTCGACCGTGATGTACGAAGCGATGATCGCGCCCAGGATGGCGATCCCCAACGAACCGCCGACCTGCCTCATGCTGTTCAGAACGGCAGAGCCTACCCCGGCCTTGTCCACTGGAACCGAGCCCATGGCCGCGGCGGTCGTCGGGGTCATGGCAAGCCCCATGCCGGCCCCGCCGACCATGAGCGGCGGCAGGATGTCCCAGAAGCTCGAAGCGGCGTCGAGGCGTGTGTTGAGGAGCAGCGAGAGCGATACGAGCGCCATCCCGGCGCCCATCAGCCAACGTGAGCCGATCCGATCGGACAGCTTGCCCGCGATCGGCGCCAGGACGACAATCAAGATCGTCATTGGCAGAAAGGCCGCGCCTGCCTTGGTCGGCGAGTAGCGCAAGATGTTCTGCATGTACAGCGTGACGAAGAGGAACACGCCGAACATCGCCAGCCCGACGAGCATCATCACGGCGTTCGCGCCCGCAAACGTCGGGTCACGGAACAGCGAGAGGTCGAGCATCGGTACCCGCTGACGCTGCTCGAGCAGGACGAACCCGACGATCCCGACGGCGGCGATGACGAAGAGCGAGAGGATGAGCGGCGACGTCCAGCCGCGCTGGTTGGCCTCGATCAGGCCGTAGGTGAGCGCGAAGAGAGCGATGGCGGAAACGGCCAGCCCGGGCAGGTCGAGGCGCTGGACGGCGGAGGAGTCGCGGCTCTCGTCGATGACGAGCCGGGCGACGACGATCCCGGTGATCCCGACCGGCACGTTGATGAAGAAGACCCAACTCCAGTCGATATGGTCGGTGATCAGGCCACCGAGGAGCGGGCCGATCGCGAGCGCCATCGCCGAGACCCCGGCCCAGATGCCGATCGCCATCCCGCGCTGGCGGGGTGGGAAAGTGGCGATGATGATCGAGAGCGTCGCGGGGTTCATCAGCGCGGAACCGACTCCCTGCACGACGCGCGCGCCGATCAGGAACTCGGCGCTCGTCGCCAGGCCGCAGGCAAGGGAGGCGAGGGTGAAGATCGCGAGGCCGACGATGAAAATTCGCCGGCGGCCGAGGAGGTCGGCGAGCTTCCCACCGGTCAGCATCAGCACGCCGAACGTCAGCGCGTAGCCGTTGACGACCCATTCGAGCTCGGAGAGGCCGGTGTCGAAGTCCCGCCCGATCGAGGGCAAAGCGACGTTCACGACCGTGTTGTCGAGCATGATCATGAAGAGGCCGAACGCGACCGCGGCCAGCGTCCACCACTTCCGGTTCTCCTCTGCGAAGATCCTTGCCCGCACCTTGACTCTCCTAGTTAGCGTCCACTAACAATAACACGGTCATGGCGAAGACGGCTACGAAGTTCATCTGGGAGCCCGACGAGGCGACTCGCGAGCGCGCGAATGTCACCCGGCTGATGCGCAAGCACGGGCTCGACGACTACTGGGAGCTCGTGCGCCGCTCGCAGGAGGATCCGGAATGGTTCTGGCCGGCTGCGATCGAGGACATGGGCCTCGAGTTCTCACGGCCCTGGGATCAGGTCATGGATCTCTCGCGTGGGCCGGAGTGGGCGACGTGGTTCGTCGGCGGCAAGGTGAACATCGCCTGGAACTGCTTGCACCGGTGGGCGGAGTCGCGGCCCGCCGCCATCGGTGCAGTGGGTCTCGGAGAGGATGGGTCCCGGCGAGAGCTCACTTTCGCCGCGCTGTCGGGCGAGGTGACGCGCCTGGCGGAAGCGCTGGTCGGGCTCGGCGTCCGAGAGGGAGATCGCGTCGCGATCTTCTTGCCGATGTCGCCGGAGGTAGCGATCGCCTCGCACGCCTGCGCGCATATCGGCGCGGTCCAGGTGCCGATCTTCTCCGGTTTCGCCGCGCCGGCTGTGGCCCAGCGACTGCAAGCATCGGAGGCGAAAGTCGCGATCACAGCAGAGACAGCGACGCGGCGCGGGCGCGACGTGCCCATGCTCGAGATCCTCGAGGAGGCTCGCAGGGAGGCGCCCGACCTGGAGCACGTAGTCGTCTCGCCCTGGGACGACCTCGTGGCCGGCAGCCCGGGCGACCTGCCGCCGGCGGAGCTCGACTCGGAGGCGCCGTATCTCCTCACCTACACCTCGGGCACCACCGGCGTCCCGAAGGGCGTCGTCCACGTCCAGGGCGGCTTCCTCGTCTCGATCGCGCGCGAGGTCGCCTACCAGGCTGACGCGGGCCCGGACGACATCATCCACTTCGTCACCGACATGGGCTGGATCATGGGCCCGTGGACTGTCGTCGGCGGCCACGCGATGGGCTCCACGCTCGTCTTCGCCGAGGGCGCGCCCGACTGGCCTCAGGACCGGCTTTGGCGGCTGATCGAGCAGGAGGGCGTGACGATCCTCGGCATCTCTCCGACTCTCACGCGGGCCCTGATCCCGCACGGCGAGCCCCGGGCGGACCTCACCTCGCTGAGGGTGATGGTCACGACGGGCGAGCCCTGGAACCCTGGCCCTTACCGCTGGCTTTTCGAGGAGGTGGGCGGCGGCCGCTGTCCGATCATCAACTGCTCGGGCGGGACTGAGGTCGGCGCCTGCTTCCTCTCGCCTACTTCGGTTGTCCCGATCAAGGCCTGCTCGCTCGGCGGCCCCGCTCTCGGCATGGCCATGGACGTCGTCGACGCCAAGGGCAACTCGGTTCGCGGCGAGGTCGGCGAGCTCGTGTGCCGCCAGCCGTTCCCGGGCATGACGCGCGGTTTCTGGCGTGACCCAGAGCGCTACCTCGACACGTACTGGCGCCGCTTCCCGGGGATCTGGACGCACGGCGACTGGGCCTCCGTCGACGAGGACGGCTCCTGGTTTCTGCACGGCCGCTCGGACGACACGCTGAACATCGCCGGCAAGCGGATCGGCCCGACTGAGATCGAGTCGGCGGCGATTGCTCATCCGGCGGTCGCAGAAGCGGCCGCGGTGGGCATCCCGCACGACGTGAAGGGAGAGGTGGCCTGGGTGTTCTGCGCGCTCCTTCCGGGCCGCGAGCCCGGCGACGAGCTCGCCGCGGAGATCAAGCGGGCCGTCGCAGGCGAGCTCGGCAAAGCGTTCCAGCCCGACCGCGTGCTCTTCGTGTCCGCCTTGCCAAAGACGCGAAGTGCCAAGATCGTGCGGCGCGCAGTGCGCGCGAAGGCGCTCGGGACCGACCCGGGCGACCTGTCATCACTCGAGAACCCCGAAACGCTGGAGGAGATTGCCAATGCCGTCTGAGCCCCGCACCGCACTCGTCACCGGAGGAGGCCGGGGGATCGGCGCCGGCATCGCCCGCGCACTCGCAGAGGACGGCTGGTCGGTCGTCGTCGGGGCGCGATCGCGCGACCAGATCGAGGAGGTCGCGCAGGAGATCGGCGGGCGGGCCGTCGAGCTCGACGTTTCGGATCCAGAATCGGTCCGCCGGGCGGTCGCTGAAGCCGGCGACGTCGAGCTGCTCGTCGCCAACGCAGGCATCGGAGATCAGGACGGCGCGACGTGGGAGGTCGACGCCCAGGACTGGTGGCGCGTTCTCGAAGTGAACGTCCTCGGAGTGCACCTCTCCTGCAGCGCGGTGATCCCCGGGATGCTCGAGCGTGGAAGCGGACGAATCGTCATCACCGGCAGCGGAGCGGCGTACCTACCGGGCCTGGACCGAACTGGCTACGGCGCGAGCAAAGCAGCGGTCTGCCGCTACGGCGAGACACTCGCCAATGAGCTACGTGGCCGGATCCCGGTCTTCCACTTCAGCCCCGGGCTCGTCCAGACGGAGATGACGAGCAGATTTCCCGACGACTTGCCATGGACTCCGCCCGAGCTCGGCCCGAGGTTGGTCGTCACGCTTGCATCAGGGCGGGCCGACGCACTCGCGGGCCGCTACATCCACGCGGAGCACGACGACATCGACGATCTGATCGCCCGCGCGGACGAGATCGCCGAGAACGACCTGAACGCAATCCGCCTACAGCGGTAGCGGGAGGATCCAGGTAGCGCGGGCCGACGCGAGCTGCCGCCCGTCCTCGCCGAACAGCGCCGTGCCGGCGTAGAGCTTCCGGCCCTCCTCGCCGAGCGGCCAACCCACGACGACGCAGCGCTCGCCGACCCGGGGGAGCTCCTCGATCTCGACCGCGAACCGGCCGAGGAGGGTCTCGCCGCGCTCCGGATACCCGACCGCGATCGCCCCTGGACAGTCGAGGGCCGCCCAGATGACCTCAGGCGCGACCTCGGCGGGGATCCAAGGGCTCGCCACCCGGCCGTCGCGGAGCGGCCCCGCGAAGATCCTCAGCCCGTCGCCCCGTTCGCGTTCCGGGCCGCAGACGAAGCAGGTCGGGAAGGCATGCTCCTCGAAGCCCGGGTAGCGGGCCGATGCGCGCTCCGCCTCCTCGTACGAAGGCGCCTTGGGCACATCGAGCTCGACCTCGAGCGGCGCGGCCTCGGCCACGAGGGCGTCTCCGTCGCGGACGAGCAGGCGCTCGCCCTCGCGCGCGACGTCGAGCGGGCGGTCGAGCGGCGGCGGGCTCCGCAGCGTGACCTCGGCCCTTCCGCCGAGCAGTCCGGCGATCAGCCCGCACGTGTAGCCGCCGTTCGCGGAGCCCTTCGGCCCGTTGAAGCGCCCCTCTATCGTCAGCGGCTCCATCCTGGATACACTACGTTTTAGACTCCGAGTCGAAAACTATGCGCCTTGCTCTAGCCCAGATGAATTCCACTGTCGGCGACCTGGACGGGAACCGAGCCAGGATCGTCGCGCGAATGCAGGAGGCGAAGGAGGCCGGCGCCGAGATCGTCCTCTTCCCCGAGCTGGCGGTGACCGGCTACCCGCCCGAAGACCTGCTGCTCCGACCCGGATTCGTGAAGGAGGCGGAGCACTCCTTGGAGCAGATCGCGCACTCGGCCCGGGACATCGTCGCCTTTGTCGGCGCGCCGCAGTTCGACCGTGACCTGCACAACGTGCTCGCCGTCTGCGGCGACGGCGAGGTGAAGGCGATCTACCGCAAGCGCTTCCTCCCGAACTACGGCGTGTTCGACGAGCACCGCTACTTCGCGCCCGGCCGCGACCTCTTCCTGCTCGAGTTCGGGGACACGCTGATTGGCCCCACCGTCTGCGAGGACATCTGGCAGCCGGGGCCGCCCGCGACCGACCTCTCGCTCGCGGGCGCGCAGCTGATCGCGAACATCTCGGCGTCGCCGTTTCACGTCGGGAAGGAACGCGAGCGCGAGCAGATGCTCGCCACTCGCGCACGCGACAACGTTTGCTACATCGCCTTCGTGAATGCCGTCGGGGGCCAGGACGAGCTCGTCTTCGACGGACACTCGGTGGTGCTGGATGACGAGGGCCAAGTGATCGCCCGGGCGCCGGGGTTCGAAGAAGCGCTCCTGATCGTCGACGTTGACCCCGTCGAGGCGGTCGGCCGCCGGCTGCGCGACGTGCGACGGCGGACTTTCGAGAGCGAGCGGGAACCGGCGCCCGAGGTTCCGGTCGTTCACATCGGCGCGTCGCGAGCGACGGGAGGAGAACCCGTCGAGTTGACCATCGCCCCGATGCTCGACGACCTCGAGCAGATGCGGCTGGCGCTCGAGCTCGGGCTCAGGGACTACGTCGGGAAGAACGGTTTCGGGGAGGTCGTCGTCGGCGTCTCGGGTGGGATCGACTCCGCACTCACGGCGACTCTCGCAGCGGAGACACTCGGAACGGAGCGCGTGCATTGCGTCTCGATGCCCTCGCGGTACAGCTCCGCCGAGACGCGGGCCGACGCGAGGAAGCTCGCCGAGAACCTCGGCTCTCCGTTCCGGGAGCTGGCCATCGAGCCGATCGTGGAGAGCTTCGACCTCGTGCTGCGGGACGTCTTTTCTGGTGAGGAGCCCGACCTCACGGAGGAGAACATCCAGGCGCGGATCCGCGGGACACTCCTCATGGCCCTGTCGAACAAGTTCGGCTGGCTGGTCGTCGCCACGGGGAACAAGTCCGAGCTCTCGGTCGGTTACGCCACGCTCTACGGCGACATGGCCGGCGGGTTCGCCCTTCTAAAGGACGTGTACAAGACCGATGTGTTTCGTCTGGCGCGGCACCTAAACGAGCGAGCCGGGCGCGAGCTGATCCCAGTAACGACGATCGAGCGCGCGCCGAGCGCCGAGCTGAGGCCGGATCAGCGCGACGAGGATTCCCTGCCGCCCTACGCCGAGCTCGACCGGGTGCTCGAGGAGTACGTGGAGCTCGACCGCTCCCGAGAGGAGCTGGCCGAGGATGGGTTCGACTCTGAGCTCGTCGAGCGCGCGCTGTCGATGATCGACCGAGCCGAGTACAAGCGGCGACAGGCCCCGCCGGGCGTGAAGCTACGCCCGCGGGCCTTCGGACGTGACCGCCGAGTGCCGATCACGAATCGCTGGCACGGCTAACTCGCCGGGCTAGCGCCCGGCTTGTTTCGCCCGAAGCAGGCTTCGGGCGACGGGTTATCTCCGAGAGGCGGTTGTGAACGGGCACGGGCAAAGCCCGCGCCCGCGTCGTCTCAAGCCAACGCCTCAGCAAGGAAGCGGAACCATCTGAGACGTTCTGAGTACGGCACTGCGGCATTCGCTGGTGAGGTCGACGGCAGGACGAAGAGCGCGGTCTCGTCCAGCGTTCGTGGCTGCAGCCCGAGCTGGGGCCGCTCCCCGAACACGCCGCGGTAGGCCTCCTTGCCGACGAAGCCGAACGCACGCGGCTTCAACTCGGTCGCGACGCGCTCGAGGCGCTCGGCCGATCCGGCGAAGTCGGCGCGGCGAAGGTCGCCCGAGCCGGGGGTCGTCCGGTAGGCAGCGTTCGTGACGCCGATGCGAAGGTCGAGGAGCTCGTCCTGCTCCTTGGGGTCGAGCAGTCGCGGCGTGAACCCTGCCTCGTGGAGAAGGCGCCAGAAGTCGTTGCGCGGATTCGCGAAGTGGGCACCGGCCGCTGCGGACACGCGACCCGGGTTGATTCCGCAAAAAACGACGTCTAGACCGGGCGCGAGGACGTCCGGCAGCGCGCCGGTATCAGGCAGCTGCCGGCTCGCGACCGTTAGCCGCGGGCTCGGCCGATTCTCTCTCGTCGAGCCGTTGCTCGAAGGCTTCACGCAGAGACTCGCCGGAGATCGGCGTCTCGTAGCGAGGTGTTCGTGGCGTGACCCTTACGGAGCGCACGTTGTCGTCGCCGTCGCCGTAGCAACGGGCATAAGCCTCGGCCTCGCTCAGCGGTCGCAACCGCACGGTCGGAACCTACTCGGTCACGTGCGTGTCAGTCAAAGATCCACAAGCGATTCGAGCTGGACGAGCGGCCCCAGCCTGGTGACGAATGCGCGGGGCTCGAAGGCCTCCGCAGGTGCGAGCGCGCCCGTGCTGCGCGCCTCGCCGTCGCGAAGCGCCTTGGCCCCGCTGGCAAGAACCAGCGCGGCAGTCCCGTACACGTCTCGCCCGATGAGCGTCGCTCGCCGCCCTCCCTCGGGCCCGGTTGCCTCCGCGACGATGCTGAAGGTGGCTTTGCGCCGCTTCTCGGGCGGCGGGCCGGGGCGTCCGACCCGGGCGCTCAGCCGCACGAGCGGAGCCAGGCGCGAGGCGAACCTTCCCGTGACGGCGGCGGCACGGGGAGCCTTCGCATAGGCGCGAACGCGGCGAACATCGGCATGCCGAGGGACGGTCAGCGGCTCGGGACCGCCCCACTCGACCACCGTGTGCTCGCCCGAGGGAAACCGGACACGTCTCGTCGTCGCCCCGAAGCGCGAAGGAACGAGACGCCCGTCCTCCCAGGCGGCCTGCGGCTGCTCGAGCACCTGCGCCAGGGTCTCTCGCGACCCTCGGCTGAAGACGAAGCCCGACTGCTCGTTGGCGACGATGACCTCCTCGAGCGGACCGTCCAGCCCGTCGGCGGCGAGACCGGCGGCGAGATCGCCCGGTGCGTTCGCAAAAGCGGTCAGCAGCACGACGCCGGCCTCCGCAGCGCGGCCGCCGAAACGCTCGTAGATCTGACGCGAGTACGTCTGCTCGGTGCTCGAGTCGAGGTAGTGGACACCGCTGGCGATCGCCGCGTCGACAGTGGCGAACCCACGCTGGAGAAAGGGCCCCGCAGTGGAAATGACGGCAAAGCAACCCTTGAGCGCCTCCGCCAGCGAGTCCCAGTCGCTGACATCGGCAACTGCGATCTCGTCACCCGACTGCGCGCGCCGCTCGAGCTCGTCTCGCCGGCGGCCCAAGAGCCGCACGGACAGCCCGAGCTCGCGCAGTTGCTCGCAGACGAGCGAGCCGGTGTAGCCGGTGGCGCCTAGGACGGCGACGGGTTGCTCGTTGGTGGCCAGAGGCTGAGGATACGGTGCCTGGATGAAGCTGCTCGTCATCGGCGGCACGAAGTTCCTCGGACGCGCGACTGTGGAGTCCGCGCTCGCACGCGGCCACGAAGTGACGCTCTTCAACCGCGGCGAGACGAATCCCGAGCTGTTCCCCGAGGCCGAGAAGCTGCGCGGAGACCGTGAGGTCGATCTGAGCGCGCTCAGCGGCCGGACCTGGGACGCAGTTATCGATCCTTCCGGCTTCGTCCCTCACGTCGTGCGAGCCTCGGCCGAGCTGCTCGCAGACGCCGTCGAGCACTACGTGTTCGTCTCGAGCGTCTCCGTCTACGCAGATCAAAGCGGGGGCAGCACCGAGGAGAGCCCCGTGGGCCAGATCGGACAGTGGCCGGTGGACGAGCTCGTCATGGACGACGGCGGAGGGAACTACGGCCCGCTCAAGGCGCTCTGCGAGGACGTCGTCGCGAAGGTGTTCCCCGGCCGGCACTCGAACATCCGAGCCGGCCTGATCGTCGGAGCACACGATCCCACGGGCCGGTTCACGTACTGGCCGCACCGGGTGGCGCGCGGAGGCGAGGTGATCGTGCCGGCCCCGCCCGAGCGCAGGTTGCAGTTCGTGGACGTCCGCGATCTGGGGGGCTGGATGCTCGACCTCACCGCGCACGGCGTGGCCGGCACCTTCAACGCCACGCACCCGGGGCGACAGTGGGACGAGATCCTGGAGACAGCCCGTACGGTCACCGGGAGCGATGCCACCATCACCTGGGTGCCAGACGAGTTCCTGGCCGAGCACGAAGTCGGCGAGTGGATGGAGCTGCCGCTGTGGCTGCACGACCCTGAATGGATCGGCATGAACATGGCCGACGTGTCGCGGGCGATCGAGGCCGGGCTAAGGTTCCGGCCGCTCGAGGAGACCATTAGCGACACGCTCGAGCTCGCGCAGCCGCATGACGAAGTGGGCCTCTCCCCCGAGCGCGAGGCGAAGCTGCTCAGCGCATGGGACGTCGCCTCGCGCGCCTAGCGGCGAAGGCAGCGGCAGCGAGCCCGAGCGCGACAGCCCCCGCGAGGGCCCATCGCGGAGTCCCTCCTCCGCCTCCGGCAAGGCCCGCGTCGCGTTCGATCATCGACGCCACGTCACGGCTGACTCGCACCGCCCGGCCCTCGGAAACGAGGGTGTCGGTAGACGGTTCGTACTGGAAGCGCCCCGCCCACGGGCTGCGGCCGACTTTCCTGAAGCGCAAGGACAATGGAATGGTCTCGCCCGTGGCCGCAGATGCCGGTTCGGCGCCGTCGAAGAGCGCGACGTAACCCGCCGAATCACGGGAAGCCTTGCCCCCGACGGTCGCCTCCGTCACACCGGGCTGGTACGGCTCGGCCCCGCGCCCGGTCGTGCGGAGCCCTGCCGCGACCCGCTCGGGGAGCGCAAACCAGCGCGGCTCGCCCTGAGGCGGCCGCCAGCGGAGGATCCCCGACTTCGGGAAGAACTCGCCTGCTCCGGTTGCACCCCCGCTCATGATCGAGTCGACGCCGTAGAAGGGCTCGATCGGAGCCGGGTCGGTCTTCTGGCCGGACGCGAAGAGCCGCTCGAGGTCGAGGACCAACCCCGGATCACGAGCGATGTTGCAGAGCTCCGGACCGCAGACGCTGACCGCGCGGAGCTGTCCCTTCCCGAATGCGGGAGCGGCCGGCGCGAGGAGCAGCGCGGCCGCCGCCATGGCGACGAGCCGCTTCATGCCCGCACTGTAGTCCGAGCTGGGAGCACGTCCTCGTGTCGCTAGAGTCCGCGGCCGTGAAGGGATTCGAGTTCATTCATCGTGAGACCGTCCGCTTCCGGGACGTGGACGCCATGGGTCACGTGAACAACGCCGTTTATCTCACCTACATCGAGGACGCGCGCATCGCCTTTCTGCGTCCGATCGGCGCGGATGTGGCGGCGATGATCCTGGCCCACGCCGAGATCGACTTCCGCGCGCCACTGGCCGTGGGTGACGAGCTGGAGATCGGCGTTCGTCCCGTGCGCGTGGGCACGAAGAGCTTCGAGCTCGCCTACGAGGTGCGGGTCGGCGAGAAGGTCGCGGCCGAGGCGAAGACCGTGATCGTCTCGTACGACTATGCGGCCGGCCATCCGGTCGAAGTGCCCGACCAGTGGCGCGAGGCGCTGGCGGCCTGATGGGCGTCTATAACCTCCAGACCCTTCCGAACGGCCTTCGCGTCTTGACCGCGCCGATGGAGCACTCGCAGTCGGTCTCCTGCTTCATCATGCTCGCCGCCGGCTCGCGTTACGAGACCCCCGAGTCGAGCGGGATCGCCCACTTCGCCGAGCACATGTTCTTCAAGGGCACCGAGAGCCGACCGACAGCGCGGGACATCGGCAACGAGATCGACGGCATCGGCGGCGAGTTCAACGCCTTCACTGGCAAGGAGTACACCGGCTATTACGTCCGGTGTGCCGGTGAGCACCGCGAGGTGGCGCTCGACGTTCTCGTCGACATGCTGCGCAACTCGAAGTTCGACACCGAGGAGGTCGACCGGGAGAAGGGCGTGATCGTCGAGGAGATGAACATGTACTTCGATACGCCGCGGGACTACATCGGCGGCGTCTACGACTCGCTCCTCTACGGGGACCAGCCGCTCGGCTGGGACATCATCGGCCGCAAGAAGACCGTGCGGGCGGCCACGCGCGAGACGTTCCTCGACTACACGGGCCGCTGGTACAAGCCGTCACGGATGGTGATCGGAGTCGCCGGCAAGATCGAGGGCGACCTAGCGGCCGACATCGAGCGGCTACTCGGCGACCTCGGCGCCGACGAGACCGGCGAGCCGGCCCCCGTACAGATCTCGGACAACGGCGGCGGGCCGCGGGTCAAGATCCACACGAAGGCCTCGGACCAGGCGCACCTCGTGATCGGAGTGCGCAGCTATCCGCTGGTGCACCCCGACCGCTACGCCCTCCAGGTGCTGACGACGGTGCTCGGAACCGGCATGTCGTCGCGGCTCTTCACCGAGGTACGCGAGCGCCGCGGCCTCGCCTACTACGTCTACGCGATGAACCACGGCTACACCGACGCTGGTTCGCTCTACTCGCAGGCCGGCGTCGACATCGAGCGGATCGACGAGGCGATCACGACGATCGTGGCCGAGCTGAAGAAGATCGCCGAGGAACCGGTGCCGCAGAAGGAGCTCGACAAGGCGCGGAACGTGGCCAAGGGCCGGTTCGTGCTCCAGACCGAGAGCCCGCACGGGTTGATCATGTTCGGGCTGAGGCGCGAGGTGCTCGAGAACGAGGCGA
>JACCXX010000062.1 GCA_013696805.1 Actinomycetota bacterium | reverse complement strand
CGTCACCGTCGGCGGCCTCGTCGGCGCGATCAAGCAGCTGACGACGAAAAAGGGCGAGCCGATGGTCTTCATGCGACTCGACGACCTCACCGGCTCGACCGAGATCGTCGTCTTCAACTCGGTCTACGCGGCCGCCCGGGAGCTGCTCGAGCTGGACAGCGTGCTTGTCGTCAAGGGCCGTGTCGATCACAAGCAGGAGGGTGAGACGAAGATGATCGCGCTGGAGGTCATGGCCTTCGAGGCGACCCCCGAGCGGCGTGAGGTGACGCTGAAGGTCGACGCCACGCGCGCGCCGGCGGGAATCGTCCGCGAGCTCGCCGGCCTCGTGCGCGAGTATCCGGGCGAGCTGCCGGTCATCGTCGCGCTGCAGATGTCGGCCGGGGAGAAGACGCTGCAGCTCGGGGCGGACTACCGGGTCAAGCCCGACCCGGACTTCTTCGCTGAGGTGAAGTCGCTCCTCGGCGAGGCCGCGATCGCCTAGCTCGTCGTCGATCTAAATGAGCACAGGGTAGGTCCCTGGGAATTTCCAGGGACCTAGGATCCGTCCGCTCTGTTGCCATAATGGGCAACAGTGCTTGTGACACCCCTCCCGAATCCGGAGACGGTCGCGGCTCTGCTCGACACGACGTGGCGGGTCGCCGAAGCCGAGACGGCGCGAACTGAGAGCGTGGATCCCGAGGCCCTTATACTCGGAATCAGGGTGCTCGTATGACGTACGCGCCGCAGCCGTTGCCGCCGGGGGTGGATCCCGACGACAGCCCTTTCGAGACGCCGCCGATCGAGGGCATTCCTTTCGAAACGGGGAGCGAAGAGGATCTAGCGATTCGGCGAATCCTCGATGAGGAAGACGCGGAACGTCGCTCCGGTGAGAAGGGCGACAAGGCTCCCTAGGCTTCAGTGCTCACTCGTTGGCGAGGCCGGTGTGGTCTAGCTCCGTCCCACTGGCCGGGTGTTGCTGACGAGCACTACTCTCCGAAGATCGCCGAAGAGCTCCGTAGTGGCGGCCATCACGTCGTGTCAGCGGCGGAGCACGAGCCGTGCGAGCGGCCCTGGGGCATGCTCGAGATCCGCGTCCGCGACCTGAACGGCTACGTGCTCGGAATCGGGGAGCCGCTGTAGTGGAACCGTCTTTGACTCCCGCGGACGTCGAGTACATCCGGGAGGGTTTCGTCCCGCTCGACGAGCTCTGCGCTGCGCGCGGTCAGTCGGCCGATCGCGTGCGAGCGTTGATCGCGGGCGGCCACCTGCCTGCGGCCAGTTACGTGCTCGAGGACGGCACGGAGATGATGCCCGCCGAGTACTTCGAGCTCGTCGATGAGGCCGGCGGGAAAGGCTCGTTGCAGGGCCTCTTCGCACGGCGCTACCTGGCAGGTGGAGGCGATGAGGACGAGGTCGGCTCGGAATGGGAGGGCTACCTCTCGGGCGCCTACGGGGTGTGCCTCAAGCGCGTGACGCCGGAGAACATCGCGCGCAAGTCAACGCTCGTTGCCGAGATCGAGGGCCTGCTCGCGGCGCCCCAGCCGGAGGACGCCGACTGGCAGGCGAGCCTTCGCGTGCGCGTCGACGAGCTGGACGAGCTGGAGCGCCCTTTCGCGCCGCACTACGACCGCGCCCGCTGGGGGCCGTCGTCACGCGACCGCTGCATCACGGCCGCACGCGAACGCTACCCCGAGGCCTTCTCGGCCTCGGCGGCACGCGGCTAGGCGTCGGTTCCGATCCCCACTGCGATCCGCAGCCGCTCGACCGACTCGATGTCGCCTTCGACCGAGCGCAACGCCTCCTGGCGCAGGCGGCTCGCCCGCACTTCGCTCGCTTCCATCTTCGCGCGGTCTTCCCAGAGCGTGACCGTGACGATGCGTCCCTCGTCGCCGTCGACCATCACGTAGCCACCCGTGATGCCGCTGATCTCGCCGATCGCCTTGGCGGCCTTTTCGAAAGCTTCGAGCGCCTCGTCGCAGCGCTCCGGATCGATGTTGTATCTCACGACCCTGGCGAACATGGTCGGAACCCTACAAGGGCTTGCGGTGTAAGAAGGGCAGTGTGGTGAGCCGGCCACAGGAAGAGAGCGAGCTCGTCGAGCGGGCTCGCCGCGGAGACGAACGCGCCTATGAGGAGCTCGTGCGACGACACCAAGGGATTGCCTTCCGGACGGCCTACTTCGTGGCGGGCGACGCGTCCGATGCCGAGGACGCTGCCCAGGAAGGTTTCGTCAAGGCCTATCGCGCGCTCGGCCGCTTCCGTGCAGGTGCACCCTTTCGGCCGTGGCTTCTTCAGATCGTCGCCAACGAAGCTCGCAACCGCCGCCGCTCCGCAGGCCGTCGCGCCGGGCTCGCGCTGCGGGCGGCTGTTGAGATTCCCTCGGGGGGCACGGCTTCGTCCCCCGAGGGGAACCTGCTCGCCGCCGAGGACCGCGAGCGGCTGCTCCGCGCGATCAACGGGCTCCCGGAGGAGCACCGGCTCGTGATCGCCTGCCGGTTCTTCCTCGACCTTTCCGAGGACGAGACGGCTGCAACGCTCGGGGTACGCCACGGGACGGTCAAGTCCCGGACTTCACGCGCACTCGCGCGCCTGCGCGAGGACCTGGAGGAGGGCAATGCCTGAGCTCGAGCACGCACTGCGGCAGCTCGGGGGGATGGTCGAGTTTCCGCCCGAGCCAGATCTCGCCGGCGGCGTGCGTCGCCGCCTGGGCGAGGCGCCCCCGCGCCGCTTCGCTCCACGGCGGCTCGTCGTCGTCGCGCTGGCCTTGCTCGTCGTCGCGGTCGGCGCCGTGATGGTCGTTCCCTCGGCGCGGACTGCGGTGCTCGAGTGGCTGGGCATCGAGGGAGTGAAGGTCACGCGCGTTGAAACGCTGCCGAAGGTCTCGCTGCTGAACGACTTCGGCCTCGGTGAGCGCGTGTCGCTCGCCGAGGCCCGGCAACGGGCCCCGTGGCTCGTCGAGCCGCATCTCGACAGCCTCGATCCGCCGGACCAGATCTACTACAGCAAGTCCGTGCCCTTCGGCCAGGTGTCGTTCTTGTGGGGCTCGAAGACCGAGGTCCAGCTCCTGATGACCCAGGCCACCGGCGAGGCCTTCGCCGAAAAGATGGTTGGCACGGGCACCGATGTCGAGGCGGCTGATGTCGACGGCCGCCCTGGGGCCTGGTTCACAGGTGACTTCCACGTCTTCCTCTATCGAGATCGGCGCGGCGAGGTGCGCAACGAGACCGCGCGCCTGGCGCGGAACACGCTCCTCTGGCAGCACGACCAGGTGACCGTGCGGCTCGAGGGCGAGCTCTCGAAGGACGAGGCGCTCGAGATCGCGCGCTCGGTTCGATAAGCCCAGCTAGGCTCCTCGGCCGTGCGGCGCATGGCTCCCATCCTGGCCGTGCTGCTGCTGCTCGCCGGGTGCTCCAGCGGCGACGACGGCGGCGGCGGGCCGAAGGTGTCGGCTTCGAAGGGCGAGGAACTCGTCCTCTCGTTCGGCGACGTCGGCAAGCCGTTCTCGCAGTTCGACGAGGGCGAGCAGCGGCGGACCGATATGGCGCCGCCGCGAGACGATCCCGATCGTTTCGGCCGGGAGGGTGGCTGGAAGGGGCGCTTTCAGCGCGGCGGCACCGCCAAGACGAAGGGGCCGCTCGTGATCGAGTCTCGCGCCGACCTCTTCGAATCGACCGGGGGCGCCAACAAGGACTTCGACCTCTACAAGGAGGCGCTCGACGAGCTCGCGTTCGGTGCGGCCGGGAAGACCGTCGAGCCGGCGCCGAAGCTGGGCGAGGAGGCGCATGCCGTGACCTTCCGCCAGGGCGTGCCTCCAACGGCCGTCCGCCACTACGGGGTCGCGTGGCGGCAGGGCAACGTCACCGGCTACGTCCTCGTCAACGGCTTCGACGGCCGCTTGACGCTTGCAGATGCGGTCGGGCTCGCTCGCAAACAGGAAAAGCGCATCGAGCGCGCGTCAAGTTAGGCGTAAATCTTTTGTGAAATCGAGCAATCACCCCTTATCGGGTGGTCCGTTCTTGTCGTCTGACCGAACAATGAGTGCAAGCGGCATAGAAGGGACTCCAGTGGCGGCAACCGAACTTCAACTCATCGAGCAGACCGAGATCGAGCGGATCGAGCGGTGGCGTGCGGAAGAGCTCGAGCGGGCGGGGTACCAACCTCGAGCCGCAGGGCGACTGGCGGTTCGGCACGACGTGGATCTCCACGCGGCGACTGATCTTCTCCGGCGCGGCTGCGCTCCAGAACTAGCGCTCAAGATCCTGCTCTAGCAGGCAGGGGCTCGCACGGCGGGGCAGAATGCCCTGCGCGTGAGCCTGGCCTCGATTCCCTCTCCCGACAGCGGCGTCATCGACCTCGGGCCGCTGCTCGTGCACATGTACGGCCTGATGCTGCTGCTGGCGATCGCGGTGTGCATCGGGGTCACCGGGATCCGCTATGTGCGTCGCGGCGGCGACTGGGATCTCGTCCTGCGTGTGGCCGTCTGGGGTGTTGCGGCCGGCATCGTCGGTGCGCGGGCCTACCACGTGCTGACGAGCTGGAACGAGGTGCCGGACGAGTGGTGGGGCCCGTTCGCGGTGTGGAAGGGTGGGCTCGGGGTGTGGGGCGGAATCGGGCTCGGCTGCCTGGTCGGTGCCTGGATCGTGCGGCGAGCGCGCCGGAACGTGGCCGAGTTCGCCGATTGCGTCGCTCCGGGGCTGCTGATCGCGCAGGGGATCGGGCGCATCGGCAACTGGTGGAACCAGGAGCTGTACGGCAAGCCGACCGACCGGCCTTGGGGGCTCGAGATCGACCCCGAGCACCGGGTGGCCGGCTACGAGGGGTCCGAGACCTTCCACCCGACCTTCCTCTACGAGCTTCTCTACAACATCGGGATGGCCGGGGTGCTGATCCTGATCGGCTGGCGGTTCCACATCCGTGCCCCTGGGCTGTTCGCGCTCTATGTCGCGTTCTATTGCTTCGGCCGTTTCTTCGAGGAGCTGCTGCGGATCGACCCTGCGCACGAGTTCGGGCCGCTGCGTCTGAACGCCTGGGTGTCGGTGGTGGGCTTCGTCCTGTCGCTGGGGTTCTTCATCTGGTGGCAGTTCTTCCGGGGAACGCGGGCTCCGCGGGAAGGTAGGCGTAGGGGGAAGAAGGTTCCGCCGCCGCCGAAGATGGCTATCCCCAAGGGACGCGTCCGCCCCTCTCGTTAGCGTCTCGCTCGGATGTCTGTCCGCGAGCTAGAGCTCGACCTCGACGCCTTCGAAGGGCCGTTCGACCTGCTGCTGACGCTGGTGCTCCGCGAGGAGGTGCCGCTCGTAGAGGTCGACGTCGCCGGCATCGTGATCGCGTTCGTCGAGCGGCTCGCAGAGCGGGAGGAGCTCGATCTCGACGCCTGCGGTGAGTTTCTCGTGCTCGTTGCCTCGCTCTTGGAGCTGAAGGCTCGCTCTCTCTTCGGCGACGAGGACGGCGAGCTCGAGGAGCTGGCGCCGGAGGAAGCGGCCGAGGAGCTCGCGCGGCGCCTCGAGGAGTACCGGAGGATCAAGGAGGCTGCGCTGTGGCTGGCAGAGCGGCTGGCCGGCGAGCGTGACCGCTTCTTCCGCCTCGGGCCCGCGCCCCTTGCTCCTCCCGTTGAACGACGGCTGGCTCCTCAGGATCCGGCGCTCCTGGCGGCGGCGGTCAGGGCGCTCGCCGCTGAACCGCCGCAGGTCTCCCTCAAGCACCTCGAGCTTCGCTTCCCGCCGGTGACGCAGTTCTTGGAGCGGTTCCGTGCCCTGCTCAAGCGCCGCTCGCGGTTCGACTTCGACAGCGAGGTCGAGGGGCTGTCGCGGATCGAGCAGGCCGTCGCGTTCCTCGCGCTGCTCGACCTCTGCCGGTCCGGGGAGATCTCGATCGACCAGGTGCGCCCGTTCGCTCCGATCCGCGTTGCGCGGGAGGAAACCGGCCGCTCGGAAGAAAAGGAGGCGCCGTGGACCGTCCGCTCCGCCTAGTCGCTGCCAACCCGCTCGACGCGCTTGCTCGCACGCTCGAGTCGCTGCTCGTCGTCGCGTCGCAGCCGCTGTCGGTGGACGACCTGGCGGAGGCGGCCGCGGACGACGGTGAGCGCGTGGAGACGGCGCTCGGCTTGCTGGGCGAGCGCTACCGCGAGGGCCGCAGTGGCATCGTGCTGGAGGAGGTCGCGGGGGGTTGGGCTTTCCGAGCCTCGCGGGATGCCGCGGAGGCGTGCGGGCGCTTGTTCGAGCGCCCGGTGGAGCGGGGCCTGTCGCAGGCGGCGCTCGAGACGCTGGCGGTGATCGCGTACCTGGGGCCGTGCTCGCGGCCGGAGGTGGCGCGCTGGCGTGGGGTCGCCGTGGATTCGGTCGTCGCGGGGCTCGTGGAACGTGGGCTGATCGCCGAGGCGGGCCGCGAGAGCGGCATCGGCGGCGCGGTTCGCTATCGGACGACGCCGCTCTTCGAACGTGTCTTCGGCCTCGAGAGCCTGGCTGCGCTGCCGCGGCTCGAGGAGCTCGGCGGCGAGGACGGCGAGATCCGCGACCGTCTCGAGGCGCTGGCCGAGCGGCGCCCCGCCTAGTCCGCGCGTCGCTTCAGGTGCACCCCGTCGGACGGCGGGTTCCTCACGCGGCGAGGCCCGGCCCCTTGTTTAGGTACCACCAACCTCCTCCCCGAGGCGACGATAACGCGGAAATGCGCACCCGTGGGTGAAGGATTCGTGCCGGAAGTGAGAATCCCGGTATGCGGCTGAACGCCTACCTCGCCCGCGCCGGAGTTGCCTCCCGGCGTAAAGCCGACGAGCTGATCAAGGCTGGTCGGGTTCGCGTCAACGGCGAGGTGGGTCAGCTCAACACGTTCGTGGGGTCGGGCGACGTCGTCGAGCTCGACGGTGGGCGGCTCGCGCCGCAGCTGCTGGCCTACGTGCTCCTTCACAAGCCCGCCGGAGTCGTGACGACGGCGCACGATCCGCACGGGCGGCGCACGGTCGTCGACCTCGTCCGCCACGAGTCGCGCGTCGTTCCGGTCGGCCGTCTCGACGCCGACACGACCGGGGCTCTCCTGCTCACGAACGACGGCGAGCTCGCGCACCGCCTTGCGCACCCGCGCTACAAGGTTGAGAAGGTGTACGAGGCCGAGGTCGAGGGCGAGCCGTCCGCTGAGGCTCTCGCGCGCCTCGCCGAAGGGATCGAGCTCGACGACGGCCCGACCGCACTGGCCCGAGTCCGCCGACTCGGTCCCGGACGTGTCGAGCTGGTGATCCATGAGGGCCGCAAGCATCAGGTCAAACGCATGCTCGAGGCGGTCGGTCACCCCGTTCGCAGTCTCCACCGCAGTCGCTACGCGGGCCTCACTCCTACCGGGCTCGAGCCAGGCCGCTGGCGCGAGCTCACACACCAGGAGGTCGAGTCGCTACGCGCCGCTACGCGTACCAGGTGAGCGCGCCGAGAATCGTGAACAGCGCAATCAGCGCGTAGCCCTCGAACGCGACGGCTTCCCCGTCACCCGTCATCTGCCACACCGAGAGCGCCGTCAGCACGAGCGCGACGCTATAGACCGGGTCGAGCACGAAAGTCAGCCGCTCCGTAAAGAAGAACGACAACAGCACGAGCATCGGGAAGACGACGACCGCTGTCTGCGACACCGCGTTGTTCACCACGGACAGAGCCAGATCGTGCTTGCCCTTCCAGGCCGAGGTGACAGCGACTGCATTCTCGACCGCGTTCCCGGCGATCGCCACGATCACGAGCCCGGTGAAGGCGCGCGAAATGCCGAGCGCCTCGACGGCCGGATCGATCGCGTGCACCAGCCACTCGGAGACGAAGGTCGCTGCCAACCCGGCCGCGAGGATCAGGCCGATGGATACGCGCGCCGAGAGTGCGCCCTCTTTGACCGGCGGCGCTTTGTGCGCAGCGCTCCCCGCCCGGAGGTACGACCACACCCAGACGGCGTAGACGCCGAGCAGCAGTACGGCGCCGATGGCCGAGATTTCCGCAGCATGCCGGCCGGCGCCGTCGTCCACCTGGTCGGACAGGCCGAGGAGCACGATGATGAAGATCGCAAGCAGGAGCAGCGTCGCGGTGTCGTTCGGCAGGCGTGCCTGGAAGCGCATCACGCCGTCACGCGCACGCCAGGACCCGACGACGATCGCGATCCCGAGGATCAGCAAAGCGTTGGAGAAGAGCGCGCCGAGCAGGGAGGTCTTGGCGACGACGGTTTCGCCGGCGGCCAGCGCGAAGAGCACCACCGAGATCTCGGGGATGTTGCCGAGGGTCGCCTGCAGCACGCCGGTCGCAGCGGGGCCGATTCGCTCGCCGAGGGCCTCGGTCGAGAACGAGATCGCCCAGGCGAGGCCGGCCAGCGAGGCGAGCGCGACGAAGAAGAGCGCGACCTCTCCGATGCCCGTGTAACGCAGGACACCGGCCACGACCGTCAGCGCCAGGATGGCCGCGAGGACGATCAGGCGCGTGCGACCGAGGCTACGGACGGACGAACCCCATCCGCTCGTACATGGTCTCGAGCGTGGGCGCCGAGGCCTCGCGAGCCTTGTCGGCCCCGATGCCGAGTAGCCGCCGGAGCTCGCCTTCGTCCGAACGCAGCTCCTCGTAGCGCTTCTGAAGCGGCTCGAGCAACTCGACCACGGCGTCGCCCACCTCGCCCTTGAACTGGCCATAACCCTGGCCGTCGTAACGTGACTCGACGTCGGCGATCGTCGTCCTGGAAACGACCGCCATGATCTCGATCAGGTTTGAGATGCCCGCCTTCTCCTCGGGGTCGTGCCGTACTTCGGACCCCGAATCGGTCACTGCCGCCTTGAACTTCTTGCGCACGACGTCGGGCGGGTCGATCATCCTCACGACGCCCTGGGGAGCCCCGCGTGTCGTCGACATCAGCCGCTCCGGCTCCTGCAGGTTCTTGATGCGTGCGCCCTCCTCCGGGAAGACGCCGTCGGGCACCTTGAACGTCTCGCCAAAGCGCCCGTTGAAGCGCTCCGCGATGTTTCGTGCCAGCTCGACGTGCTGCCGCTGGTCGTCGCCGATCGGGACGATGTCCGTCCCATAGAGCAGGATGTCGCCCGCCATCAGGACGGGGTAGTTGAAAAGGCCGGCCGAGACGAAATCTTGTTCCTCGGAGCGCTCCTTGAACTGGGTCATCCGCCGGAGCTCGCCGAAGCTCGTCACCGCACCCAGCAGCCAGGCGGCCTCGGCGTGCGCGCCCACGTGGCTCTGCACGAAGACCGTCGAGCGCTCGGGGTCGAGCCCGGTCGCGAAGAGCCAGGCGGCGACGGACAGCGTCGACTCGTGGAGCACCTCCGGCTCGAAGGGCGTGGTGATCGAGTGCGAGTCGACGACGCAGAAGAACGCATCACCCTGTTCCTGCGTCGCCACGTACTGGCGGAACCCGCCGCTGTAGTTGCCGAGCGTCTTGTCGCCGGACGCGCGAATGCCCGAAAAGATGCGCACGGCGTGATTATCTCAGCGACGTAGACTGGCTTCGATGGCCGCCGAGCACGTTCGCGTCGAGCCGGCGCGCGCGGTCGTCGGCCACATCGCGGTTCCTGACTTCTCAATGGCAGCTCCGTTCCTGATCGCCGCGTCGCTGCTGTCCGGCTCCGAGCTGACCGTGCACGACGTTGTGCTGGATCCCAAGCGCATCAGGCTGATGGATGTGCTCGCGCGCATGGGCGCACGAATCGCGGTCTACAACCGTCGGCGAACCGGCGAATCTGTCGGCGACCTCGAGGTTCGCTCCGCCGAGCTCGTCGCGACGACGCTGACGAGGGACGACACGGGCGCGCTGTTGGACGAGTTGCCGCTCTTCGGGCTGGCCGCGGGCTGTGCGCACGGGGACTCCGCGATCAATGGCGTGAACCGGCTTCGGCCCGAGGAACAGGACTGGATCGAAACTGTGAGAACTTCGCTACGCGCACTTGGAATTCGTGCGGTCAAACGCAAAAATGGCCTCGGGGTGAGGGGAGTTCCCACCCGCCCTAAGGGTGGGGGATTGGACCCGCGCGGAGACCCTCGGCTGGCAATCATGGGTGTGATCGCGGGGCTCGTCTCACGGGAGGGAGCGCAGGTCGTGGATCCGAGCTCGGTCGCGGTAAGCTTTCCCGGGTTCTTCGAGCTTCTCGAGTCGGTAACGCAGCGATGATCGTCGCCATTGACGGGCCCGCAGGGGCGGGGAAGAGCACGGTCGCGCGCCGGCTCGCTGAGCGTCTCGGTTTTCGCTATCTCGACACCGGTGCCATGTACCGCGCACTCACGTGGCTCGCGATGCGCGACGCGATCCCGCTCGACCAGGGCCTTCGGCTCGGAGAGCTCGCGCGTGACCATCCGGTCGAGCTCGACGAAAACGGCCGCGTGACGATCGCGGGCTCCGACGTCACAGCCGGCATCCGCCAGGCGCGCATCGACCGGCTCGTGCCCGTCGTCGCGCGACACAACGAGGTGCGCACCGTCATGCGCGAGCGCCAGCGCGACCTCGCAGAGCTCGGAAACGCCGTCATCGAGGGTCGCGACATCGGAACCGTGGTCGCGCCCGACGCCGAGGTGAAGATCTATCTCGTCGCCGATCGCAAGGTGCGCGCGGAACGGCGCCTGGCCGAGCGGCCCGACATCGGCGCCGACGCGCTCGCCACCGACCTGCGCATGCGCGACGAGAGCGACGCCGCTCGCATGCAGCCGGCAGACGACGCCGAGGTGATCGATACGAGCGAGCTCGACGTGGAAGACGTCGTCAGCCGCATCGAGGCCCTCGTGCGGGCACACTCGCCTGCATGAACGCCGTGCCGCTCGTCTGGAAAGCCGGCCGGATCACTCTGGCGCCGCTCACGAAGTTGTTCGCGCCTCTCCGCTGCTATGGGATGGAGCGCATTCCGCCAACCGGGGGCGTCGTTCTCGCACTGAACCACTTCTCGTGGATCGATCCGCCCGCCTTCGGCAGCTCCTGCCCAAGGGTCGTTTACTTCATGGCCAAAGCCGAAGCGCACCGCGTGCCCGGGGTCGGCCAGTTGCTGCGGAGTTTTGGGACCTTCGCGGTCCGCCGCGGCGAATCCGACCGCGAAGCAGTGCGAACGATGAAGCAGATCGTCGCCGACGAGCACGCCCTCGGCCTCTTCGTCGAGGGCACTCGGCAGAAGGCGGGCATTCCCGGAGCGGTGCTTCCCGGCGCGGCGATGGTTGCCGTGCAGGAGAACGTGCCCGTCGTCTGCGGGGCCATCCACGGCTCGCAGTTCTGGAAGCCCGGCAACTTCCACCCGGTGTCGATCGCCTGGGGCGAGCCGATGCGCTTCGCCGACATCCCTCGATCGGGCAAGGGCTACCGCGAAGCTTCCGGGCTCATCAGCGAGGAGATCCTGCGCCTCTGGCACTTCCTCGTCGGCATGCACGAGCTCGGCCGGCCCCGGGTCGCGACACCGCCGGCGTGAGCACCGATCTCCTCGGCACCGTCGCCGTTGTGGGCTTCCCCAACGTCGGGAAATCGACCCTCGTCAATCGCCTCACAGGCAGCCGGTCGGCGGTCGTACACGAGACCCCGGGCGTCACTCGGGATCGCAAGGAGCTGACCTGCGAGTGGTCGGGCCACCGGTTCCGTCTCATCGATACGGGCGGCGTGGACATCGTCGATCCCTCGCCGCTCACAGGCCAGGTCGCCGACCAGGCGCGTGCGGCGATCGCTGAGGCCGACCTCATCCTGTTCGTGGTCGACGCTCAGATCGGGATCACACCGGGCGACGAGGAGATCGCAGCGATCCTGCGCCGCGCGCGCAAGCCGGTGTTCCTCATCGCCAACAAGATCGACGATCCCGGCAACGAAACGGCGGCGCTCGAGTTCCACCGTCTTGGCCTCGGAGACCCGATTGCGCTGTCGAGCCTGCACGGCCACGGAACGGGCGACCTGCTCGACCTGATCCTCGCGCGCCTGCCGGGGACCGGCCCGGCCGAAGTCGGGGAAGAGGCGATTCGCGTGGCGATCCTCGGCCGGCCCAACGTCGGCAAGTCGAGCCTCTTGAACGCATTGCTGGGCGAGGAGCGGGTGATCGTCTCGGCGACCCCGGGCACGACGCGGGACCCGATCGACACCGTGCTCAGGCGCGGGGACCGAACCTTCGTGCTGGTCGACACCGCGGGCCTCCGGCGGAAGCGCCGCGCACGCCAGGGCATCGAGTACTACTCGGAGCTGCGCGCGCTTCAGGCCGCTGAGCGGGCCGACGTGGCGGTCGTCCTGATCGACGCGAGCGAGGGCATCGTCGATCACGACTTGACCGTGGCAGATGTGGCGCGCAAGGCCCAGGACTCGACACTGGTCGCGCTCAACAAGTGGGACATCGGCCAGCTCGGGATCGAGGACGCGAGGGCACGAATCGCGGATCGTCTCCGACAACGGCCGCCGGTTGTGACGGTGTCCGCCACGACAGGTCGCGGGGTGAGCCGCCTCCTCGACTACGTGGAGCGGCTCTACGACAAGCACACGGCGCGCCTTCCTACCCCCGAGCTCAACCGCTTCCTCGGCGACCTACGCGAGTCTCGGCAACCGCCGTCGAAGAAGGGGAAGAGCTTGAACCTCCTCTACGGGACGCAGACGACCGTTCGCCCGCCTCGCTTCCGCTTCTTCGTGAACGATCCCGGCCTGGTGACACGCGACTACGGCTACTGGGTCGAGAACCAACTGCGAGAGCGCTTCGAGATGAACGGCGTGCCCGTGTCGATCGACTTCGTGAGAAAGACGTGAGGGCGAACGTCGTCGGAGCGGGCGCCTGGGGCACGGCCTTCGCGCGCGTGCTCTCCGAGCGCGGGCACGAGGTGACGCTGGCCTGCCGCGACCCCGAGCAGGCGCGGGCGATCGCCGAGACCAGGCGCAACCCGCGCTATCTCGCGGACGTGCACCTCGGAGAGGTCAAAGGGGTCGCGCTCGAAAAGGGCCTTCCGCCGGCCGACCTGACCGTGATCGCCGTCCCGAGCCGCTCGTTCGCCGCGGTGGTGCGAGCTTTGCCGGCGGACGGCCCGGTGCTCAGCCTGACGAAGGGCCTCGACCCCGAGACCGGCAACCGACTGTCGACGCTGCTCAGAGGCCGGCCCGCCGCGGTGCTATCCGGGCCCAACTTTGCGGAGGAAATCGGGCATGGACTACCGGCCGCTGCTGTGATCGCCAGCGAGGACGTGGCCCTTGCCGAGTGGCTCCAGGACGAGCTGAACGCGCTGACGTTCCGCGTGTACGTCAACACCGACCTGGTCGGTGTCGAGCTTTGCGCGGCGGCCAAGAACGTGGTTGCGCTTGCCGCCGGGGGCGTGGACGGGCTCGGGCTCGGCGACAACGCCAAGTCGGCGATCGTCACTCGCGGTCAGGCCGAGATGGCCCGGCTGGG
>JACCXX010000022.1 GCA_013696805.1 Actinomycetota bacterium | reverse complement strand
GAATCGAACATGCGCACGCGGTTTAGGCTCGGCCGCCTTCTCCTTGTCGGTGCCCGACAACGCGACAACGCGACAACGCCGACCGACCGGGAGCGAGTCGAGCGGGTTGAGCACGGGCCGCCGGGTTGGTCCGCGCGGTGCAGTCTACGACAGGCAGTCATGCCCGAATCCCGTGGAGGGATGAACGTTTGCGGCCTCTCGGGGAGGTCCGAGCGCATGGTGGTGCGATCGGCAAAGGGGCCTATATCAGCGTGCCCACGCCGGGACGGCGGCCGCCCTCCGGCGCACCGACAACCGCCGCGACAACCGGGCCCCAAAAAAGGCGCGTATCGGGCTTCGGCGATCACTGAGAGGACAAGGCCGTCAAGGCGCTGGTGCGTACTGCTGCGCTAAAGCCGACCCGCTCACGAAGCTCGGAGACGAAGCTGGCTACGAGCAACGAGGCGCTTGCCGAGCCTCTCGGAAGTGCTGTCGCCGTTTGGCGGAACTGCGACACGCTCCCCAATGGCGCTGATCGACTACAGCAGAGCCTTGAAGCGGCGTTTTTGACAATCAAGGTGAGCTTGTCGAGCCCGCGCTGAAACCCGTACGACGGTAAAGCTAGCCCTATTTCGCGGAGGGCAGACGGCGCATGCCGGCCCTGGCGCTGATGACGTTCCTGTGGGCAGTCGCCTGGGTGGTGATCGTCTTCGGCGGCGGCCGCTGGCTCGAAGGGATCTCCGCTGCGCTCGTGTTCGGCATGGCGTTCGTGGTCTTCGGGCTCGGCGAGTGCATGCACGGCCCAACGCAGGGCGCGCTCGTCGCCGACCTCGCGCCGCCGCGCCTGCGCGGGCGCTACATGGCTCTCTCGACGCTCTCGTGGGAAGTCGGTTTCGTGATCGGCCCCGCTACTGCCGGTTTCATCCTCGACTGGCGGTCCGCTACGCGCTCTGGCCGCTGGCCGCCTTCACGTGCCTTGCAGCGGGGGCCGGCGCGCTTCGGCTCGAGCGGAGCATTCCGCACGAACTGCGGCTGACCCCCCGTTGAGGATGGGGCGTTAGGGTCCGCGCTCGCAGGCCCGAGGCAAATGCGAGCGAGCCCAGACTCAACTGGCACCGGCCAGAACCCTCGCAGGCAGGCGGGTCTGCCCCGCAGGACTCTCTCCTGGACCGCTGAGCTCGGCTTCGCGGCGGGGGCGGCCGTCCTGTCGTTGGCGGGTGCCGCAATCGTGATGCGACTCTGGCGGGCCGACCTCCACACGCCATTCGACTACCAGGGCGAGGTCAATTACAACCTGATGCTCGTCAAGGGTTTGCTCGATCACGGCGGCTACCAGGAGAACCCGAGCCTAGGCTTTCCTTTCGGCCAGGACCTCTACGACCTCGGCCTCGGCACTGATCGCGTCAACTTCGTGCTCATGCGGCTCTTCGGGCTCGTCACGTCCGATCCCGTGCTGGTGACCAACCTCTTCTTCCTCCTCACCTTTCCACTCGCGGCCGTGGCGGCTGTCTTCGTGCTGCGGAGGCTCGGCGTCGGCCCGGCCCCGGCGCTCGTGGCCGCGGTCCTCTTCTCGCTGCTGCCCTACCACTTCAGCCGGAACTCGCACCTGTTCCTCGCGGCCTATTACGCCGTGCCTCTTGCGGCGTACATCGTGTTCGGTGTCTTCGGCGAGGTGCGGCTCTTCGCGCGGCGCGTCAACTCGCGCCGTGGAATACCTGCTTGGATCACGTGGCAGTCTGTTGCGACCGTCCTGATCTGCGTCGTACTGGGCTCGACAGGCGTGTACTACGCGGCGTTCACGCTCGTGCTCGTGTCCGGGGCGACGCTGCTCGTCTTCGCCCGTCTCCGGGACCGGAGACAGCTACTCGTGGGCGCGGCCCTGGTCGGCCTGGTCGGAGCAACGGTCGTCGTCAACCTGGCACCGACGCTGAAGTACCAACTCAACCACGGCGTCAACCGGGCGGTCCTGCGTACTCCGCAGGAGACCGAGGAGTTCAGCCTCAAACTCTCGGAGCTCGTCCTCCCGACGGACGGGCACCGAATCGCCTCGGTCGCCGCCTGGAAGGACCGCTACGTGCAGACGAGTCTGCTTCCCTCGGAGCGGGGACAGGCGATTGGCCTGGTGGCCACGGTCGGGTTCGTCTGGCTGTGGGTCGTCGCCCTCCTCGCGATCGTCGGACGGCGCACCGAGAGAAGCCTTCTCCTCTACGCCTCGGCCGCCGTGATCGTCTCGTTCCTCGTCGCCACGACGGGCGGCCTCTCGACGATCCTCGCGTACGTGATCACCCCCCAGCTGCATGCGTGGAACCGGATCTCAGTGTTCATCGCGTTCTTCTCGCTGGTCGCGGTTGCGGTCCTCCTCGACCGGCTTCACGGCTTCCTCCGTGAGCGTGGCCTCGGCGCGGCATTTGGCGCCGTCCTCGCCGTGATCCTGCTCGCCGGAGCGCTCGACCAGACGACCAACCGCGCGATCCCGGCCTATGCCGCCGTTTCGCGTGAGTACCACCAGGATGACGAGTTCTCCGCAGCGATCAGCGCGCGGCTGGACGGCGGCGACAGCGTCTTCCAACTCCCGTACGTGCCGTTTCCCGAAGCCGAGCCCCCGCGGCCGATGCAGGACTACGACCCGCTGCGGCCATATCTCCATCAGAACGAGCTTCGCTGGAGCTACGGCGCGACGAAGGGTCGGTCCGAAAACTGGGCGGGTGATCTGAGCGCGAAGCCCCTGAGCCTCGTCGTTCCGGCCGTCGCGGCGGTGGGATTCGCCGGGATCTACCTCGATGGTGCGGGCTACCCTGACGGAGGCCGGGTCGCACGCTCGGAGCTGGCGCGGATCACGGGCAGTCAGCCGCTATCGGACGAGCGCGGACGCTTCGCCTTCATCGATTTGCGCGCATATCGCGACCGGCTCGAACAGGCCGGCGCCGCGCGGGTTGCGGCGCTTCGAGCGGCCGCGATCCATCCGCTTCACATCGAGGTCGGGCCCGGCTTCTATCCGCAGGAGCAGGACGGCGCGCACAGCTGGCACTGGGCAGCAGCAAACGGCGAGTTGCGGCTCATCAACCCGTCCGGCGGCGCGCGAACGGCGGTCCTGGAGGCGCGCCTCGCGCGGGAGCCCGATGCGGCGCCGGTGATCGTTTCGCTGCCCGGCGGCAAGCAGAAGCGCTTGCAGGCGGTGCCGGGGGGATCGCCCGTCCGGCTCGCGTTGACTCTCGCCCCCGGGACAAACACGGTTCACTTCAGCACCGCGGCGCCGGCGGTCCTCTCCGCGAATGTCAGCCGTGCTCTTTACTTCCGCCTGGTCGACATCGTGCTGGTCGAGAGCGTGCTGCGTGAGTCGAGCCGCGGCTCAGCGCACCGGTAGGGCCGCCGCCATTCGCACCAGCACGCTCGCCACGTGCTCCTCCTCCGCGCGGCTGAGATGGGCGTGGCACGGCACCGAGAACACTTCCTTGGCCGCTTTCGAGGCAACCTCGACGGATCCCGCGACCCGCGCGTCGGAGAACGCAGGCTGGGCACTGATCGGCGAGGGATAGTGGACGCCGGTGTCGATGCCGGACTTCTGCAGAAAGAGGCGGGCCTGCTCGCGCTCGGGTGACCGGAGAACATAGAGGTGGTGCACGCCGCGTGGGCTCGCTCGCCCGAGCGCATCGTCGTAGCTGGCGGCAATCTCGGCGCGGCGGAGGTTTTCCTGGGCCAGTCTCGGGAACCGAACGCGCAGGATCGCGGCCTGGAGCTCGTCCAGCCTCGAGTTGGCGCCGAGCTCCTCGGCGTAGTCGCGCTCGCGCTGGCCGTATTGGCGAAGCCGGCGCACTCGTGCCGCCAGCTCTGCATCGGGCGTCGTGACCGCTCCAGCGTCCCCGAACGCGCCGAGATTCTTGGTCGGGTAGAAGGAGAAGCAGCCGACCATGCCCACTCCTCCCGCCGAGCCTCGGTCCAGCTCGAGCCCGTGGGCCTGGGCGGCATCCTCGACGAGCGGCAGGCCGAGCTCGGAGAGGGCCTGCAGGGCGGCGGCCCGCCCGTAGAGGTGGACAGCCACGATCGCCGCCGTCCGTTGGTCGACGGCGCTGGCCGCGGCGCTCGGATCGATCGTCAGCGTCTCCTCGTCGACGTCCACCAGAAGCGGTCTGAGGCCGGCCCGCAGGATCGCCGTTGCCGTCGCGGGTGAGGTGAGATCGGGACAGAGCACCTCTGCGTCAGCAGAGATGTCGAGGGCGCGAAGCGCGAGCTCGAGCGCGTCGGTACCGGACGCGACTCCGACCGCGAACGCCACGCCGACGGCGGCCGCGAGCTCCCGCTCGAAGGCCTCGACCTGCGGACCCAGCACGACCTGTCGGGAGGCGAGGACCTCGTGCACGGCCGCGCTCAGCTCCGCCTGCTGTGCGGCATAGACGCGGCTAGGGTCGAAGAATCGGACTCTCACCAGAAGTGCTTGTAGTGCGCACGGTAGTACTCGACGGTGAGCGCGAGGCCCTCCCGAAGGTCCACGCGCGGGCTCCACCCCAGCGCCTCTCTGATCTTGCTGAAGTCCGCGTAGACGTTCCCGACGTCGATGGACGCACGTTCCGGCGGGAAGGGCACATCGCGAGACGAGCCACCGCCCGCGAGGTCGAGCAGGATCTCCGTGAACTCGCGCAGGCTTACCGGCCGAGCATGCCCGAGGTTGAAGACCTCGCCGAGCGCTCGGTCATCGGCCCCGCAGGCGAGGAACGCGTCCACGACATCGCCGACGTAATTGAAGTCGCGCAGCGCGACCCCGCCTCCGAAGAGCTCGATCTCCCGACCCTCAAGGGCGAGGCGGACGAACCAAGATGCGAAGCCCTGGCGGGGATGTCGCATCTGCATGCGGGGGCCGTACGTGTTCGTCAGTCGCAGCGCGCAGGTGGCCATGCCGTAGACCTCGTGGTAGAGGAGGAATGCGCGCTCCGCCGCGGTCTTGTTGATCCCGTTGACGTCGATCGGGGTGAGCGGATGGCTCTCGTCGACCGGGAGGTACTGGGGCCGCCCGTACTGCTGTCGGGAGCCGGCGAAGATCACGCGGGCGTGTGGGTTGGAGCGCCGGCAGGCCTCGAGCAGCGAGAGTTGGCTTGCGTAATTGAGGCCGAGGTCCGCGAGCGGATCGGCCATCGAATCCAGGTGGCTCACCTGGCCTGCCAGGCTGAACACGACCTCCTGCCCCCTGACCAGGACGTCCATCCGCTCGCCGTCTCGCAGGTCGGCGCCCACGATCCGCACCTGGTCCCGGACCGGATCGAGGTTGAACGCGTTTGCTCCGTGCCCGGGGATGGACGCGTCGACCACCGTCACGTCGGCGCCCAGGCCTACCAGGCGGATTGCGAGGTTCGACCCGATGAAGCCGAGGCCGCCCGCCACCAGCGCGGCTCTGCCCTTGTACGCGACGCTAGTCACGGGGCGCGCTGAGCTTGCGCCGCTGCCTGGCGGGCGGCGCCCTTCGCGCGACGTGCGTGCGGCTCGGCCGTGCCGTGGACACGGCGGCGTGCCGCCCCAGGCGCCAACGGGCCATGTTGACTGCGAACTCGACCACTGTCGCCGGCCCTACGAACGAACGCGGAGCCCGGCGGCGCATGAAGGGAACGGGGAACTCCTCTACTCGCAGGCCGAGCGCTCGCGCCTTGAGGATGATCTCAGCGTCGGTAAACCAGTCGTCCGTGGAGAGGTTGAACGCCTCGTAGGCGTTCCGGGTCATGCCCTTGGGTTGCCCGTTCACATCCCACAGGGGCCCGGTCCGGAACAGAATGCGAAAGAGCAGGTTGAAGGCGAACGAGGTCACGCGTCGGAGCGGGCCGTCTTCGCGGGTCAACCGGCGGCCTTTCGCAACGGCGGCGCCCCCCGCGAGCACCCGGTAGGCATCGAATGCCGAGCGCGGCGGAACCTGGCCGTCCCCGTCCAGGAAGACGAGGTAGTCGCCCTTCGCGCGGCGGAGGCCCGAGCGCAGATCCCACCCCATGCCGCCGCGCTTAGGCGCGGAGACTGCGACGATGCCATTGCCGTCGGCGAGGCCGAGGACGGCCTCCGGCGTGTCATCGCCGGTGCCCGGCCAGTAGTTGGCCACAAGGATCACCTCGGTGGGGACTTGCGAGCTCTCGATCTCGTCGGCGAGCTGTTCGAGGATGAGCTTCACCCCTTGGGCTGCGCCGTAGCAGAGCACGACGACCGAGAGCTCGGGGGACGGCTGCGACAAGGGCGCGAGTATAGGGGAGCCTCACACTCGCCTTGCGGCGGTGTAGTGCTGGGCGCCGAGCGGTAGGTGGCGTAGGAGCCTCTCCACCGCGAGGAGCGGCCTGACCCGCGCTGGGAAGAGAAGTATGTGGGCTTGCTCTACGACCACCAGGCGCTGGGCGGCGAGAAGCTCCGCGAGATCGCCGGGGCCGAGGAAGCGGATGCCGGCGGCGACCTCCGTCCGACGCACGGCGAGACGGGTCAAGGGGTTGCGGGGATTGTGCTCGAAGAAGACTACGAGCCCGCCTGCCCGTGTCACGCGAGCCAGCTCGCTCGCGAACTCGGCTCGTTCGTCAGGCTCGAGCTCCTGAAGCACGCACATCGCAAAGACCAGGTCAAACGATTCCTCCGAGAACGGCAGGCGCCCCCCGGCCGCAGGCTCGTAGCGAGCCCATGGGTTGCGCCGCGCCGCCCGATCGAGGGCGGTTCTCGAGAGATCGGTGCCGGTCAAGCTCGCGAAGCAGCCCTGCAGGTGGGAATCCGCGAGCCCCACGCCGCAACCCACGTCCAGGGCGTCGATCTCGCGCGCACTGCCGAGGTGGCGGCGGGCGAGCCCCAAGAGCTCCTCCGCCTTCGCGCGCGAGAAGAACTCGTGCCTGAGCCCGACGAAGCCGACGGCACGGTCGAGCTCCTTCTCGTAGCTGTCTGCCCAGCGGTCATGGTCTGCAGTCATGAAGTTGGTGAATGAAATCGCGCTCGGACGCGTTCCGTAGTAGCAGAGGTGTGGCTCCGGTGAAAGGCAACGTGGCAGAGCTGCGGCTGGCGGGTGCCGGCGGCGAGCTCGTCGATCTCTGGCGGACCATCAACTCGCACGGAGTGGCCGACTTGCCGCCCAACCGGATCGATCAAGACGCGCGCACGCTCGAAGTGACGGTTTGGGCAGGCTGCGGGAAGCCGCAGACCGCGATCATCTCCGAGGGGCGGAAAGGTTACGCGCGCGTCGAGGTCCGCGGAGGCAAGGACGACTCCGTGCTCGAGGTCGTGCGCAACATGTTGGGGCCAAGCTCGCGCGGCAGACGAAGGTGCTTCATAAGAAGCGCCCGGCGTTGATCCCGATCCTCGACTCCGTGCTCGAGACATACCTGCGCCGGGTCGATGGGCTGAGGCGCACCAGCGACGCGCCCCGCGATGCGGTCGAGCTGATCCGCAGCTACAAGCGCGAGCTCGACGCTGTCCTGCCGGCCCTCCAGGCGCTCCGGGAGGAGCTTCATCGCCGCGGCATCGAACTGACCGAGTGCCGCCTGCTCGATCTCTTCCTCTGGGGTTACTCGGGCACGTACACGCCGCTCTATCTGCGGACCGAGACAGCCGCGTCAACGGGCGAGGCCGGGTCCCGGGCCTCGCCGGCGCCGGCAGCCGTCCCGCTCGCGGCAGAAGGAGTGAACGCGCGAGCAGAGCGCAGCGCGATGTCGGGAGCGGTGGTTCTCGAAGACATGACGACGGCCGAGCTGCTTGCGCTCTCCCGGGCGTCCCTTCGCGAGCTGAAGAGGCGCGGCGTGGTCCGTTCGGGAAACGCACCCGCTGGCGATTACGCAGAGCTTCTCGTTCAGCGGGCGACAGGCGGCGAGCACGCGACACCCTCCAGGACGACGGCACGAATCCATTCAAAAGCAAACCAGTGAGGTCGGATGACAAGTGCTCGCACCACCGGCGGTTCCAGCGGCTTCTGGGTAGACGGTCGGTAGACCGAGGCCCGACGAAAGCGTCCCGCAGGTCGGCGCTGTCGCGGCGAGAGCCGTTGTCAAAACCTAAAACCTGAAGTGCCCCCGGCATGAATCGAACCAGCGCACACGGTTTAGGAACCTTCGTGCCAAAACGCTATTTGCAGGCTAAATACCGATTCAGGCCTGCCCGCGCGCCAGCGAATGCGCCAGTCAATGCGAATGTCTGCTCGCCATAAACAGCCTTAACGGCGGGAGCATAGGACCAGCCCGAATCGGCCATCTAGTCAGATCGAAAGCAACGGCTTAGAGTCGGAGCCGGGCCGGGTCGTGGGAAGCGTCCTACCAGGGTTCTTCGGCCTGCCGCCACCACTTCGCGAGGCCGAGG
>JACCXX010000010.1 GCA_013696805.1 Actinomycetota bacterium | reverse complement strand
GGCCACGAGGGGCACGAGGAGGTTGTGGGCACGATGGGCGAGGCGCCCGACTCGACGATCCTCGTTCAGTCGGTCGCAGATGCCGAAGGGCTCGACCTGCCAGCCGACGCCAGGGTCGCCTACATCACACAGACGACACTCTCCGTCGACGAGACGGGCGCGATCATCCAGGCGATCCGCCGTCGTTTTCCGAACGTCTACGCGCCGAAGAAAGAGGACATCTGCTACGCGACGACCAACCGTCAGTGGGCCGTCAAGGACCTGATGGAAGAGGTCGACCTGCTGCTCGTGATTGGCTCGCAGAACTCGTCGAACTCGAACCGCCTCGTCGAGGTCGCGCGGGCGGGCGGAGTCAGCGCGCACCTGATCGACGACGAGACCGACATCGACGAGGCCTGGCTGGACGGGGTCGAGACGGTGGGCGTCACGTCGGGCGCCTCGGCGCCCGAAAAGCTGGTTGAACGCGTTTGTGACTGGTTCCGCGCGCGTGGCGTCGAGGACATCTCGGCACACCGGATCGTCGACGAGGCAGTCGAGTTCCGACTACCGATCGAGCTCCGCCGCGAGCTGGCGCTCGCCGAGGGCCAGAGCTAACTGCCTTCGTCGTCGCAACGCTCTTCGGCGGAGCGCCGGTCCTCCTCGGTGGGCCGGTCGCCCTCTCGCTGCTCGCGCTGTTTCTTACGCCGCTCCTGACCGGATCGGCGATCCTCGCCTGACCGCCGGTCGGGGCCGGTGGGATTCTCCTTCACGTGCGGATCACCTCGGGCGCGCTAGGCCTTCGCAATCTGCGGCTCGCCCGAGCCACCGTCGGCGCGAATCTCCTCAGCCAACACCTCGCTCTTGATCCACTCGGCGTGGACCAGGAGGTCGGACTGCGACTCGGGCAGGGTGACGACGATGCGGTCCGTCAGCTCGAGCCCCGCGTCCTTCCGCATCGAGTTCAGCTGATGGATCAGATCGAGGATGCGGCCTTCCGTCCTGAGCTCGTCGTCGAGCGTCATGTCGAGGGCGACGGTAAGGCCGTCACCGGAAGCGACCGCCCAACCTTCTCGCCCGTGCAGCTCGACGAGCACCTCGTCGGCCGCCAGCTCGTGCCCGCCCACCCGGAAGCCGCCGTCGGCGAGCTCCTCGAAGTCACCCGCCTGGAGCGCCGAACGCACAGCGCCGAGCTCCTTGCCAAGCTTGGGGCCGAGCAAGGGCAGGTTCGGCTTCACGGTCAGCTCGGTCGCTTCGACTTCACCCAGCTCGACGTGCTTCACGCGCAGCTCTGACTTGATCTCGTCGAGGTGCTCCTCCACGAGCGAAGCGCCCTGGACGACGAGGCGCCGTAAAGGTTGGCGCAGCTTGAGCCCTGACGTCGAGCGCGCCCGGTAACCGAGCTCCACCACACGTCGCACCTCACCCACCTCGGAGACCAGCGTGTCGTCAGCGAGGCCTTCGGCCGGCGTCGGCCACCCGGCGAGATGCACCGAGCGTGGCGCCCCCTCGCAGGGACCGGTCACCAGGCTCTGCCAGAGATGCTCCGCGAGGAAGGGCATCACCGGCGCGATTCCCCGAACCGCCTGCACCAGCGCGTACCACAGCGTTTTGAACGCGGCCTCGTCGAGCGAGTAGAAACGGCGGCGCGAGCGGCGGATGTACCAGTTCGAGACGTCGTCCACGAAGGCGTCGAAGGAGCCGACGACCTCGGGCGTCCAGTAGCGGTCGTACGCGCCCTCGGCCTCCCCAATGAACGCCTGGGTGCGCGCGGCGAGCCACCGGTCGAGGGGCCGGAGCTCGACTCCCGACGGCCCGGCTTCGAGATCCTCGTACCTCGGCCGGAAACCCTCGATGTTCGCGTACGTCGAAAGAAACACAACCGAGTTCCACAGCGTGAGCAGCCGGCGCTTGATCTCGCCTGCAGGCGTGTACCCGAACTTGACGCCCTGCGTCGGCGCCTGCTCGCAGTACATCCAGCGCATGACGTCGGCGCCCATCCGCTCGAGGGCCTCGTGCGCTTCGATCGTGTTGCCCTTCGAGCCGTGCATCTCGTGGCCGTGCTCGTCTCGAACATCCTCGTGTCCGAGCACCTGCTCGAAAGGCGCCCGCCCGTCGAGGACGACCGACATGAAGAGCAGCGAGTAGAACCACAAGCGGATCTGCTCGCGCATCTCCGTGACCCAGTTCGCGGGGAACCACTGCTCCCAGTACGCGTGATCCGGAAGATCGGCCTTCGAGAGGCCCGCTGACGCCCCGGTTGCGTAGCCGCCCTCCACCCACTCCGGGCTCTGCCAGCCGAGGGTCGAGAAGGGAACGATCCCCGCGTCGAGCCAGACATCACCGACCTCGGGGATTCGTCGCACCTCGGCTCCGCACTTCTCACACGCGATCACGACCTCGTCGATCCAGGGCCGATGGAGCTCCTCGAGCTGGTCGAGACCACGCAGAGCGCGCTCCTCGAGCTCCTGTTTCGACCCGACGACTGTCACGTGGCCGCATTCGCAGGGGTAGAAGGGCAGCGGCAATCCGAAGTAGCGCTTCCGGGAGATGTTCCAGTCGCCCATGTTCCGGAGCCAGTCGTCCATGCGCTTGCCGTAGAACTCCGGCGTCCAGTCGACCGACGCGTTCGCCTCGAGGAGCTTCGGGCGGAGCTCGTCCACTGCGATGAACCAGTC
>JACCXX010000001.1 GCA_013696805.1 Actinomycetota bacterium | reverse complement strand
ATCGCCCAGACGCTCACGGGCGACCGAGCCTATGCCTTCGCAGCGACCTTCCGTTTGCCGTTCGAGCTCTTGGCCGGCGTGTCCACGCCCGCGAGAATGTCGTCCAGCCACTCGGCGGCCTCCTCCTCGTCCATGCCCTTCGCGTACATGAGCTCGGAGACAAGGATCTTCTTGGCCTTGACGAACATCTGCTTCTCGCCGGTCGAGAGGCCTTTCTCGTGATCGCGCAACGAAAGGTTCCGAACGACCTCCGCGAGCTCGAAGATGTCGCCGGTCTTCATCTTGTCGCGGTTGTGCTTGAAGCGGCGGTTCCAGTTCTTGGGCATGTCCGTTCCACCACCGGTCAGAGCCTTCAGCACCTGCTCGACGGTGGTCTTGTCGATGACCTTGCGCAGACCGACGCGCTCGGCGTTCTCGGCCGGGACGTTCACGGTCATGTCGTTGTGGAGGATCCGGATCTCGAGATACTCGCGCTCCTCCCCGAGCACCTTCCGCTTCTCCTTCTTGACCACGGTTCCGGCCCCGTGATGCGGATACACGACCTTGTCGCCGATCTTGTACAACCCGTACCTCCCCAGGGATCTATGTCTACTCGCCAAGCCGCCGGCGGGTAAGCGAACCGCCGGCGAATGACCTAAGTCTAGCAAAAGCTGCCCCAAAAGGCCATCTTTTCCAGGGCTTTCTCCAAAAAGTCCTGCTCAGAGCTAGGCCGCGCTGCGCTCGGTCTTGTCCAGAGCAGCGCCGAGAGCCCGTTGCAGGGTGTCCGCCTCGAGAAGCGAGATCTTGCCGCGAGCCTTGGTTCCTGCCGGCGCGACAACCGTCTCCACCCCGAACTTCGAGCACTCCTCCAGCCTCCGTTCGGCCTGCGCGGCAGGTCGCAGGCGCCCCGTCAGGCCGATCTCGCCGAAGGCGGCCGTTCCAGCGCGGACCGGGATCCCGCGAGCCGCCGAGGCGATGGCGAGCGCGACCGCCAGGTCAGCCCCCGGCTCGTCGATCCGCACACCACCGGCGACGTTGACGAAGACATCGGCCTGGCCGAGGGTGAGCCCGGCGTGGCGAGAGCACACGGCAACGATCATCGCCAGTCGCTTCGGGTCGACGCCCGTGCCGACGCGGCGAGGCATTGCCAAGTCGGTCGGTGCGACGAGCGACTGGACTTCGAGCAGCAGCGGCCGCGTGCCTTCGAGCGCGCAGCCGACCGCCGAGCCGACCTCACCGCTCGAGCGGCCAAATAGCTCAGAAGGGTCCGGGACGCCCTGGAGGCCGGCGCCGGTCATCTCGAACACTCCGAGCTCGTTCGTCGAGCCGAAGCGGTTCTTGACCGCGCGCAGGATGCGATGGGCGTGGTAGCGATCTCCTTCGAACTGGAGAACGCAATCGACGAGGTGCTCGAGGACTCGCGGCCCGGCGACGGAGCCGTCCTTGGTCACGTGGCCCACGAGGATGAGGGCTACCCCGGACTCTTTCGCCACGCGCAGGAGGCGCGCTGCCGCCTCGCGCACCTGCGAGACCGAGCCGGGTGCGGAGCCGATGTCGGCCGCGTACAGCGTCTGGATGGAGTCGATCACGCAGACGTCGGGTAGCTCGGCCTCGAGCGTGGCGCACACCGAGTCGAGATTGGTCTCGGCAAGGATCTCGACGCTCCCGGCACCGCCGAGCCTGGCCGCGCGGAGCTTGACCTGCGCCGCCGACTCCTCGCCCGTGACGAGGAGCGCGCGGCGGTGCTTCGAGATCGAGGCCAGGGCGCTCAACAAGAGCGTCGACTTGCCGACCCCAGGCTCGCCACCGACGAGCACGAGCGAGGCCGGTACGAGCCCGCCACCGAGGACGCGGTCGAGCTCGGCGACGCCGGTCGGGATCCGGTCGGCCTCGTTCGCCTCGACCTCGGCGAGCTTGAGCAGGGGTCGCGGAGCAGAAGACTTCCCGTTTCTCGAGGCGGGCGGCGGCCCCTCCTCGACGAGAGTCCCGAAGCTCGCGCAACTCGGGCAGCGGCCCAGCCAGCGCCCGGTGGAGTACCCACATTCCGAGCAGGAGTAGTGGAGAACAGCCGCCTTCGCCATGACTCGAGTCTAGGAGCGCGGTCCGACGGCGGCTGAGCCAAAAGTGTGACTAGTGCTCGGTCAGAGGCTCTAGGGTCACGGACCGCTTCTCGCCTCGCCCGACGGACGCGATGATCAGGCCCACGAGGATCGCCGCGGCCCCGACCAACTGGAGCGGCGAGGGCCGCTCGTCGACCAGCCAGGCGGCGAACAGCACCGAGAGGAGCGGCTGGACGGTCAGCAGGACGGACGTGAGCGCCGTCGGGAGCCGCGCCAGCGAGACCGAGATCAGCAGCCAGCCAACCACCTGGGAGGTCAGCGCGAGCACGATCAGCCACAAGGTCGCCTCGAGCGGCGGCGTGAAATCGAGGTTCCCGAGAACGAGCCCGATCGGGACGACGAAGACCATGCTCGCGAGCGTTGCCTCGAAGAGGGGGCCCGCAACCCGGCGCGGATCGCTCCCCCGCCGTAGCGCCAGGAGGAATCCCGAGTAGGCCAGCCCGGTGAGCACGCCGTACATCGCGCCGAGCGCCGGGTTGTCCCCGTACGCCCCGCCCTCGAGGACTCCCGAGATGAGGAGGATCCCGAGCATGGCGACGGGGATCGCAAGCAGCGAGCCCCTGGACAGCCGCTCACGGAAGAGCGCCCACGCAAGCAGACCGACGATGACGACCTGCATGTTGCCGAGGACGGTGGCGAGGCCGGCGCCGACCTCCTCGATCGCATAGTGCCAGAGCACGAGGTCGGCGGCGAAGAACGCCCCGGCCACCCAGGCGGCGCGTCGAAGCCCGGCCGGGCGCGGCCCGAGCCTGCGGTCCTCCCAGATCGCAAGCGGCCAGAGGAACGGCAGCGCCCAGACGCAGCGGAAGAACGCACCCGTCGTGGGCGAGACCTCCGCGAACCGGTAGAGGATCCCCGAGAAGCAGATCGCGAACGCCCCGCTGAGGACGCCGAGCGCCGGGTGGCGGACGAGCGTGGCTTTCACGCACGCACGACGACGCTGCTCACGACTTTGTCGTGCAGGGATTGCTTTCGCGAGTCCAGAGCGGAAACAGATAGTCGAGGATCAGCGGGAAGAGCCCGAACACGAAGGTCATGGCGTAACGGCCGAAGGCGGAGCCGTAGTCGAGCGTTCGTCCCTCCGCGTGCTGCACGCGGATCTTGACAAGGCGCTTCCCGAGCGTCTGGCCGCCGCCGAGGCGCCCGTGCAAGACCGTGAAGTAGACGAACGGGAGGAGGAGCCAGAACACGAGGGCGAGAAGGAGCGAGACGCCTGCGACCGCGTCGTTCGGCGCGAAGACGAGCGCAAAGCACACCCCGACCGGAACGAGGAGCAGCAGGTTGTCGACGATCAGCGCTCCCCCGCGACGACCCCAGCCTGCGTAGTCGCCGGCAGCTTCGGGTGGGGCTACCGCCTCTTCGCGCGAAGCGGCATCACGTGGGTAGGGAGTGAAATCGCTCACGGGTCCTGCCCGTGGCCAGACTAGCTACCAGGAAGCTCTTCGGAGTCGTCGCCGCCCTCGTCCTTCGGCTCTTCGGGCGGGACGGTGACCTTCTCCATTTCCTCGGGCGGAGCGCCCGGGATGATGGTGATCTCGACCTCGTCCTCGGAATCGCGCTTCTTATCGACGAGGATCGTCGAGCCGGGCGTGATCTCTCGGCCGAGCACGAAGTCGGCAAGCGGATCCTCGATGTAGCGCTGGATCGCGCGCCGCAGCGGGCGGGCGCCCATCGTCGGGTCGTAGCCCTTGTCGACCAGCAGGTCCTTCGCCTCGTCGGTGAGCGAGATCTCAGCGGAGTACTCGCCCATCTGGTCGCGCAGCCGCTTGAGGAGCAGCTCGACGATGACCTTGATCTCGCTCTTCGCCAGCTTGTGGAAGACGATGACCTCGTCGATGCGGTTCAGGAGCTCGGGACGAAAGACCTTCTTCAGCTCGCCCATGACGCGCTCCTTCATTTCGTCGTACGAAAGGCCTTGCTCGTCGCCGATCGAGAAGCCGAGCACCTGGTTCTTGGAGATCTGCGCGGCGCCGATGTTCGACGTCATGATCACGATCGTGTTGCGGAAGTCGACCTTGCGCCCCTGGGCGTCGGTCAGCTTCCCGTCCTCGAGGATCTGGAGCAGGATGTTGAAGACGTCTGGATGCGCCTTCTCGATCTCGTCGAGGAGGACGACCGAGTACGGCTTGCGACGCACGGCCTCGGTGAGCTGGCCGCCTTCGTCGTACCCGATGTAGCCGGGCGGGGAGCCGACGAGCCGGGACACGGAGTGCTTCTCCATGTACTCCGACATGTCGACCTGGATCATCGCGTCCTCGTCACCGAACAGGAACTCGGCGAGGGTGCGCGCCAGCTCTGTCTTGCCGACGCCTGAGGGGCCGAGAAAGATGAACGAGCCGGTTGGGCGCTTCGGGTCCTTGATGCCCGCACGCGCGCGGCGGATCGACTTGGAGACGGCGACGATGGCCTCCTCCTGGCCGACTACGCGCTTGTGGAGCTCCTCCTCCATGCGGATCAGCTTCTGCGACTCGGCCTCGGTGAGCTTGAAGACGGGGATGCCCGTCCACATCGAGACGATGTCGGCGATCTCGTCCTCGCCGATTTCGGGCTGCTCGGCATTCTCATCGGACTGCCAGCTCTCCTCGAGCTCGCGCTTCTTCTGCGTCAGCTTGCGCTCCTTGTCGCGGAGCGAAGCGGCCTTCTCGAATTCCTGG
>JACCXX010000138.1 GCA_013696805.1 Actinomycetota bacterium | reverse complement strand
TCGACTCCGCGCGCTCGGCTTCCCGCCTGCGCCCGCTGAGGCTTTCGGTGACCACGGCCTCGAGGTCGTCTATGTCGTAGAGGTAGACACCCTCCGTCTCGGCGACGGCCGGGTCGACGTCGCGCGGAACGGCGAGGTCGATCATGAAGAGCGGCCTTCCTTTGCGCGCCGAAACCTGGCCGGGTGTGACGACGAAGCCGGGCGCAGTCGTCGAGGAGACGACGATATCGGCCTCGGCCAGCCGCGCGGGGAGATCGGCGAGGGCGAGCGCCTCGGCCCCGTGCCGCCCGGCGAGCTCTTGGGCCCGCTCCAGCGTGCGGTTGGCCACCCAGCCGATCGTCGCCCCTCGCGAGGCGAGGTTGCGGGCCGCGAGCTCGCTGACCCCTCCGGCGCCGATCAGGAGGACGCGGCAAGCGCCGAGATCTCCGAAGACCTGCTGGGCGAGTGCGGCTGCCGCCGAGGGAACCGAGGAGGGGCTTTCGGCGATTGCCGTCTCGGCCCGCACCTTCTTGCCCGCGTGCAGCGCCTGGCGAAAGAGGCGGTCGAGCACCGGGCCGGTCGCACCGTCCTCGTAGGAGGTCCGCACCTGGCCGAGGATCTCTCCTTCGCCGGGCACGAGGGAGTCGAGCCCGGCCGCGACCCGGAAGAGGTGCAGAGCGACGCTCTCGTCTCGGAGCCGGTAGAGGTCGGGCGTCGCCGACAACGCATCGGCGGCGAGCGCGACAGCCGCTTCAGGGTCGGGATGGACGGCGTAGACCTCTGTGCGGTTGCACGTCGAGAGGCACACGACCTCGGCGCCATCCTCTGCAAGCCGCCGCGCCAGCTCCCGGGAGCCCTCGCGGTCGAAGGCCACACGCTCGCGGACCTCGACGGGCGCCAAGCGGTGCGATGTGCCGACGAGGACAAGGCTCATGCGAAGTGGGTGGCCGGGAGGCCGAGTCGGAGCGCGATGACGAGCGTGAACCCGACCAGCACGAGGTACGCCGCCCGCCGGCCCCGCCAGCCGGCCCGATAGCGCAGGCCGAGGTAGGCGCCGTAGACGACCCAGGTAACGAGCGTCAGGCCGATCAGCAGGTCGAGATCGGAGCTGCCTCGCACACGCGCGAACCCGGCGGCCATCCCGAGAGTGAGCACGGGCAACGCGACGAGGATCGTCCGGCCCGCCAGCTCGTCGAGCCGCGTCAGCGACGGCGCGCGGAAGCGCAGAATCGAGCGGCTCCGGTGCTTGAGCAACCGCTCTTGCCAGAGGTAGAGCGCGGCGAGAGCCGCCGCCAGCGTGAACCCTGCGAACCCCGCGAGCACCAGGCCCACGTGCGCAACGAGGAAGGCTGTCGAGTACGGCGCGTCGCCAGTGTCGCCGATTCCGCCGGCGGCGTAGGAGACTGCGAGGAGCAACACAGCGAGCGGCATGACGATCAGTCCGAGCAGCCGGTAGCGCGGCTTGCAGCCCCAGATCAGATAGGCAGAGACGACGAGCCAGACGAAGAGGTTCAGCGATCCCGCCCAGGTACCCCAGGGGAAGCCGTCGGCGCGGGCGACCTGGGCGACCAAAAGGGCCGTCTGCGCGAGCCAGCCAAAGCGCACCCCCCAGGTCCCCAGCAACCCCAGCCGCCCGGGGTGGCGCGCGTCGCCCGCATAGGCGACAGCAGCTTCGCCGTAGGCGATCAGCGCGGGCCAGATGAGCAGCTCAGCCATCGCGGCGCTCCCGCGCGAGCCGGACGAGGTCACCGAGCTCCTGCTCCAAGCGCCCGACTTTGAGCGCGATGATCACCAGGTAGGCGAGCACAGCCGCGAGGAAGACGAGGTAGGCCGCCAGGACGTACTTCTCGGCGCTCGTCATGCGAGCTGCTCCCGCAGTTCCTTCAGGGACTCGTCGATGCGCTTGCCGGCGAGCTCGACGCGGTAGAAGGTCGCCGCCAAGGCGAGGACGCCGCCGAGGCAGATGCAGAAGGCGAGGAACATTTCCCACGGCATCGCAACGCCGTCGTCGTGGGTGAAAACGGTCGGGTGCAGAATCGTCCCGGCGATCCGAACGGCGAGAAAGCTAACCGGGATCAGGGCGACGCCGAAGAGGGCGAAGACCGCTGAATTGCGCTCGCGGCGCGGTCCCGGGTCGGTCGAGTAGCGGAGCATGAAATAGGCGGAGTAGAAGAGGAACACGATCAGGAAGAGCACGAGCTGCCGCTCGCCCCAGCTCCACCACTGGCCCCAGGACGTCTTCGCCCAGATCGAGCCCGTGACCAGAGTCAGGAGCCCGAAGATGACGCCCATGTGCACGGCCGTGTAGCTCTCGAGGTCGTAGCGCGAGTTACGGGTCGACAGCAGCCGGAGCGCCTTCCACGCGCCGAAGCCGAAGAACGCGTACGCGGTCAGGGCGACCGGCACATGGATGAAGAAGATCTTCTGGCTGAAGCCCTGGTCGACGTCCTCGGGCGCCCAGAAGATCGCCAGCGCGACCCCACCCACGAGCAGCCCGGCGGCGGCGATCGCAAGCGCGGCGGCGGCTCTATTCGGTGACGACATATTCAAAGCTGGCCCAGGCAAGGATCGCAAAAACGGCGTCGTACAGGCCGAGGAAACCAAGGAACGAAGCGGGATTCTCGGACACGGAGGCGCCGACTCCGCCGATGACCACCGGAATGGCGAGCGGCAAGAAGAGCAGCGGGAGGAGCAGCTCCCGAGACCGGCTGGCCACCGCCATGGCCGCGACCAACGCGCCGATCGAGGCAATCCCGACGTCGGCGAGCGCCACAGCGGCGACGAGCTGCCAGCCGACCGGCTGGAAGAAGAGCGCGTAGGCCGGGAGCGCAACCGCCTCGGCCAGCGCAAGGAAGACAACGACCGAGATCACTTTGGCCGCCCAAATCGCGCTGCGGTCGACCGGAGCGAGAACGAGACCGTCGAGCAGGCCCTGGTCGCGCTCGGCGGCGAAGGCGCGAGTGAGGCCGAGGAGCGCGGTGAAGATCAGCGCGATCCAGAAGAGGCCGATCTCGGCGCGGTCGGAGGCATCGGCCGGGAGCGCGAAGTGGAAGACGACGAGCGCAGAGACGACGAACAGGAGCATCGCCGGCAGCGTGTCGCGCGACCGGAGCTCGAGCAGCACGTCCTTCCGCGCCAGCGTGGCGACATCGACGGCGTAGGCGCTCAAGTGAGAGCCAACCGCGCCGTTGCGAGGGTCGCGAACCGGGCGGGGTCGTGGGCCGCGACGACCACCGTGCGTCCACCGGCCAGCTCGTCCTGAAGCAGGTCGGCGCCCTGGTCATCGAGCGCCGCGAACGGCTCGTCGAGGAGCAGGAGCACGGGGTCGTGCAGAAAGGTGCGGCAGAGCGCAAGCCGCTGAAGCATTCCGCGCGAGTACGTGCCTGCCCGCTCAGTACGGGATTCCCAGAGGCCGAAGCGCTCGAGCAGCATCCCCGTTCGCTCACGGCGGTCGGGGACGCGGTAGAGCCGGCCGTAGAGATCGAGGTTCTCGAGGGCCGTCAGCTCGCGATAAACAAGCGGCTCGTGGGTCAGGTAGCCGATCTGCCCGCGCTCGACGGAAACCTCGAGCTCACCGCGGGTCGGCGCGGCCAGGCCGGCGAGCAGCCGCAGCAGCGTCGTCTTGCCCGCGCCGTTTCGCCCCGTAACGAGGAGAAACTCCCCCTCGGGCACATCGAGATCGATCCCCTGAAGGACGCGCTTGTCGCCGAAGCGCTTCTGGATGGCTCGCGCCCTGATCACGTCTGGCGATGCGCGGTCTCCTCGCCCGCGAGGAGATGGAGCGCATGCTCGAGGGCAGGCTGCAGGACGGCGAACCCGTCCCGGACGCCGCCGGTCGAGCCGGGCAGGTTGACGACGAGGGTCTGGCCGAGCACGCCCGCGAGGCCCCGCGAAAGCAGCCCGTGCGGGGTCTTGGCGATCGAATCCGCGCGGATCGCCTCGGCGATTCCCGGCGCTGATCGCTCGAGCACCGACGCGGTCGCCTCGGGAGTCACGTCGCGTGGCCCGACGCCGGTGCCGCCGGTCGTCAACACGACCCGGCTTTCGCGCGCGAGCTCCTCGATCGCCTCGGCGATCGCAGCTCGCTCATCTGGCACGACTTTCCGGGAGACCTCGAATCCCTCACCCGCGAGCAGCTCTTCGAGGACGTCGCCGCTTCGATCCTCGCGGGTTCCCATGTCAACGCCGTCGGAGACGGTGAGGACGGCCGCCTTCACGCGGGCTCCTTCGTCTTCTCGAGCAGTCGCACTTCGGTGACGACCATCGAGTCGTCGATCGCCTTCGCCATGTCGTAGACGGTCAGGGCAGCGACGCTCGCCCCGACCAGGGCCTCCATCTCGACCCCGGTCTGGGCAGTCGTCTCGGCGGATGCTGTGATTTCGACCGCGGACTCGCCGACTTCCAGGGAGACAGCGACGTGCGTCAGTGGCAAGGGATGGCAGAGCGGAATGAGCTCGCTCGTCCGCTTCGCGGCCATGATCCCTGCGATCTGCGCCGCCGCCAGTGCGTCGCCCTTCGGCAGCTCCCGCAGCCGACCCGCCGTCTCCGGCTTGACCGTCAGCGTCGCGCGCGCGACCGCACGCCTGCGCGAGACCTCCTTCGCGCCGACGTCGACCATCTGCAGACGGCCCTCCGCGTCGAGGTGAGAGAGCTCGTTCACGACTGGGCCGCGCGAGCAGACCAGCGGTCGAGGTCTGCCAGCTGGGTCTCGAGCCACGCACCGACGTCGTGCTCGCACACGTACTCGCGGATCGACGTTTGGCGCGCGCGCCGCTCCTGGGGCGCCATCTGAATCGCGGCGTGAATCGCCTCTGCCTGCGCCTCGACGTCGAAGGGGTTGACAGACAGCGCCCACTCGCCGAGTTCCTCGTGCGCGCCCGCGTTCTCGGACAGGATCAGCACGCCGTCGCGCTCGTTGACCAGCGGACCCTCCTTGGCGACGAGATTGAGCCCATCGTAGATCGCGTTCACGAGGAGCACGTCGTATTGCTTGTACGCCGCGACGGACATCGCGAAGTTGTCCTCGATGCGGAGGTCGAGCGGCGTCCACCCCCCGCCCTGAAAGCGGTCGTTGACGTGCCGCGCGGCGCGCTGGATCGCGGCCAGGTACTCGGCGTACTCGGGGATGTCCTGACGGGACGGGTCGAGGAGCGCAAGCATCGAGACCCGCCCGTGCATCTCCGGGTGAGCGCCGAGGTAGTGCTCGAAGGCCCTGAACCCACGGACAACGTTCTTCGACGGGTCCGTGCGGTCGACGCGCAGCACCAGGAACTCCGGCCGTCGCGCGGCTAGCTCAGCCTCGAGGAAGCGGACGCTATCGCTCGCGGCGAGCTCTGTGAACTCCGCGGCGTCGACCGAGATCGGGCGCGCGACGGCATGCGTCCGGCCGCCGTCGAACGTGCAGACGTTCGTCTCGAAGTTGCACTCGCAGTCCACGAGGTCCCTCGAGGAGCGCATGAAGTTCAGCCGCCAGCGCTCGGCGTGGAAGCCGACCACGTCGTTCGCCAGCAGGCCCTCGTGGATCGCGCTCCGGATCGGCTCCGGCAGGACGCGCCAGAGGTCGGGCTCAGGCCAGGGGATGTGCACGAAGTGGGCGAGTGGCGCGTCAGGCCGCTGCTCGCGAACGAGCTTCGGTACCAGATACAGGTGGTAATCGTGGAAGAACACCGCCGAGTCAGACTCTGCCTCGAGCTCGTCGAGCACGGCGGCGGCGAAGGCGGCGTTCACCGGCACGTAGCCCTCGTCCCACGCGTGATGGAGACCGCGGTCGATGTCAGGCGCGTACGCCAGCGCCCAGAGGTAGTGCTGGAGAAACCAGAGCGTGGGGTTCGCAACGACGTTGTAGTACCAGTCGTAGGCCGCCGGGTCGTGCGCGATCAGCCGGAGACGGTAGGCCGATCCGTCGCGGGCGACCTCCTCAATGGCCTCGCCGCCCGCCTCGCCGGCTACCGCGCGATCCTCGTCGGTCATCGCGCTCGCGATCCAAGTGACGTCGTGATGGGCAACGAGGCTCCGGAGAGCCGTCACGAGGCCTCCTCCGCCCCTGCGCGCGACGCGCTTTCCCTCCTCGTCGCGCACGAACGAGGCCGGGCCACGGTTCGAGACGACGATCAGCTTTCGGCGGTCAGGCACCGCCCTGACGATAGCGGGGGAACCCCTGGTGCCCCCGCTGGCCCCCTCCTTGCGAGCCGTAGCTCGCGCTGGGCGTTTCAGGAGCCGGCGGTTCACAGCGTGCTCCAAGCGTTCCCCTCTCCGTAGTCGGCCTCCCGCCGGGCTGAGCCCGGCTCCGGCGACCTTTCGAGCGGCTCCAGAGCGCGCTAAGCGCTAGGAGGAAGCGGTTCCGGCCGTGACCAGCGCCGTTTCGCCGGTGTCGTTGCCCTCGAGGCGGTTGAAGAGCGCGAGCCAGTCACGCAGCAAGCGGGTCATGAGGAACCGCTGACGCACGTACTCCTTCCCCGCCCGGCCACGCAGGCCCGCGGCCGCCGGGTCGGCCATGATCTCGAGGCAGGCGGCAGCGGCCTCCTCGGAAGAATCGACGAGCCAGCCGGTCTGGCCGGCCTGTATCTGGTCGACGATCCCGCCGGCGCGGCCGCCGATCGTGGGGCGTGCCTTCCAGAGAGCCTCGGTGACGGTCAGCCCGAAGCCCTCCTTGATCGACTTCTGCAGCACAGCGGCCGAGTGCACCTGGAACGCGTTGACCTCGACCGAGCCGATGTTGTTGAGGTTCGAAAGGATGAAGATGCCGGGGTCGCCGTCGGCGTGCGCAACCGTGCGGTTGTAAAAATCCCACCCCTCGGGGTCGTCGTGGGCCATCGAGCCGACGAGGGCGAGCTGGACGTCGGGATGCTGCTCCCTGACGATCCTGTACGCGTCGATCACGCCCAACGGGTCTTTCCAGGGGTCGAAACGGGAGATCTGGGTCAGCAACGGGCGGTCGATGTGGATGCCAAACTGGTCGACGACGTACGCGGCATCGTCGGCCGAGAGGGCCATGTTCTTTGGGGTCAGGGGGTCGATTGCGGGCGGCCAGATGAACGCTTCCTGAAGGCGGATCTCGTCGGGCACGTACTCCCGGCGATGGAAGATCGCCGCGTCGTAGCGCTCGAGCGAGGGCCCCAGGAAGTCGATGAGGTCGCTGTTCGGGGTCGAGAGATCGATATGACAGCGCCAGATCCAGCGTGCTCGCGACCCCGAGAAGTAATCGACCATGAATGCGGGCTGCGGGTCGTGGACGAGTACGAAGTCGTAATCGTCCTCGAACTCCTCCGCGTTCTCTGCGTTGTACCGGCGGAAAATCTCCTTCTGCGCCTCCGTCAGGCCGCGCTCGTCGCCCTGAAGCGCGTTATGGATCGTCTTCGTGACGCCGAAGAACTCGTCGGCGCCCTTGATGATTCGCCACTCGACGTCAAGGCCCGCGTCCGCCATCAGCGGGATCAGCGCGTAGTTGATCTCGGCGACACCGCCACCGAATGCCGTGGCCGAAAGGTGCACGACGCGCTTGCCGCGCAACGGCTCGGCAAGGCGGCGGATCTCCTCCATCAGGCCGCGCGTCGCCAGCGACGCATAGTCGGCGAGAGACTTTTGCCCGACGTTGACGAGTTGGAGCATCAGAGGGGACCCGGGAAAGGGCTCAGCGCAAGATAATCAGGCGAAGCGGCTAGCTGGCGAGGAACTTGACGAAGCGGAGCCTGGTACCTCCGCCTTCGCGACGCTCACCAGTCTCGAACTCGTCTGCCACGAACTTGATGATCGCGAGGCCGAGACCGCCCTCGCTGAGCTCCTCGCCCGGCTCACGCGAGCGGTCGGGATCGAAGCCGGGACCGTCGTCCTCGACCTCCACGATGAGCCTGTCCGGCTGCAGCTCGTAGGAGACCTGCACGGTGCCCTCCTGCCCGTTGCCGTAGCCGTGGCGGACGGAGTTCGAGCAGGCCTCGGTGACGGCGAGCTTCAAGTCCCCGAGCGTTTCCTCGTCCAGCGACCGGAGGTGCGCAAGGCCGCTCAGTGCGAGACGCACGAGGATGATGTATTCCGGCCTGGCAGGGATCCGCAGTCTCACGGACCGGCCATCCCCGCCGAGATCCGGAGTGTGTCCGGCTAGCTCAGACATAGGCTCGGTCGAGTCTCCTTTGCCCAGGGTCGCCGGGTTCAAACCGCCTAACGGCCGGTGTCGGGCATGGCCGGCCGCTCGCCGAGCTTCACGCGCAGCTCCGCTCGCCGACCGTCGCGCGCAACGGTCATGCGTACGACCTGCCCCGGCAGGCGGTAGGCGACCGAGCGGACGACGTCGTCGGCGCTTCGAACCTCGTGGCCGTCGATGGCGACGATCACGTCGCCGCCCTTGCTGATCCGCTGGCCGTTGTAGGTCTCCTGGCCATTCCCGCCGCGGAGGCCGGCGCGGTCGCCGGGAGAGCCCTCCCGGACCTCGGCGACGATGGCGCCCACTTCGACCTTGTAGCCGAGGTGACGCGCGACGCTCGGAGTCAGGTCTTCGGTCGTCACGCCCACATAGCCATAGGCGACACGTCCACTGGCCAGAAGCTGGCGCATCGAGCGCTTGGCGGCGTTGATCGGAATCGCGAAGCCGACGCCTTCAGACTCGCCCGACTGCGTCCGGATCTGTGCGTTGATGCCGACCACGCGCCCGCGCGCATCGAAAAGAGGCCCGCCGGAGTTGCCGTGGGTGATCGGCGCGTCGGTCTGGATGGCGTCGGTGACGCGGTACCGCGAGGTCAAGGCGTCGATCGTCCGCGCGTTGGCCGAGACGACGCCGACGGCCAGCGAGTCCTCGTTGCCGAACGGGCTCCCCATCGCGGCGACCGGCTCACCGACGACCACACTCGAGGAGTCGCCGAGCGGAACGGGCGTCAAGGCGTGCGCGACGGGGTCGAGCCGGAGCACGCCGACGTCGTCGAACGTGTCCCAGCCGACGATCTGGGCGCGAACCCGGTCGCCGTCCTTGAAGCCGACATAGACCCGGTTCGCGGCCTTTGGTTTCTCGACCAGGCTCTCCCCGGCAGTCGTGATCACGTGCGCGCTCGTCAAGACGACCCCCTGCGGCGAGACGACGAACCCGGAGCCCTGCGAAGCGTGCTGCTCCTCGGCGTTCCCTTCATAGAACGCGTGGATGGTGACGACCCCGGCTGATCGGGCGCCGTAGATACGCGCCGGGTCGAACCCGTTTCCGGCGAGCGGCCTGGCCGTAGGCTGGTTCCTTGTCGCCCCGTCGAACGTGAGGTCGGGCGTGTCCGTAGGGAGGAACACCGTTTCCGTGCCGTCGGTGTCGACGATGCCGGTCGCCGTTCCGATCACGAGCACGGCGGCGGCACCGACGACCGCCGAGACGAGCGAGACGACTGCGATGACCCCTGGTCGCATAGGCGTCTCACTGTAGCGACGCGACGTTTGCCTGATCGCCGTCCGATCGTTGTCTATTCTGACAACGACACCGCAGGCAGCCAGACCCGGAACACGGTGCGGCCGGGCCTCGACTCCAGGTCGATCTCGCCCTCCATCACCTCGGCCAGCTCGCGGGCGATGGCCAGACCGAGCCCACTCCCCGACGCCAGCGTTCCGTCGGAGCGGTAGAAGCGCTCGAAGACGTGCGGCACATGCTCCGGCGGAATGCCCGGCCCATCGTCCGCGACGGCGAGCGCGGCCTGCCCGTCGCTTCGAGCCGTCTCGATGCGGACGCGGGTCCCCGGCGGCGTGTGTCTCAGGGCGTTCTCCACCAGCGCACGGCCGATCTGGAGGACGCGCTGCTCGTCCCCGAGCGCAGAGGTCTCGCCGTTGCGGGAGAGCTCGAGCGCGTGCTCGCCGCTGCGGGCGACCGGCTCGAACTCCTCGAGCAGCAGCTCGGCGACCCGGCCGAGATCGACGGGGGCACGCTCGAGGTGCAGGTGGCCGGCATCGAGCCGGGAGAGGTCGAGGAGCTCCTCGGCCAACTTGGTCAGGCGCTCGACCTGCTCCTGCATGCGGACGAGGAACTCGTGCTTCGTCGGCTCATCGAGGTCCTCATCGGTGAGGAGCTCCAGATGTCCGCCCAGAGAGAAGAGCGGCGTTCGCAGCTCGTGCGACGCGTTGGCGATGAACTCGCGCCGGGCGCGCTCGAGCTGAGCAAGGCGCTCGCGCATCCGGTCGAAGGCGCGGGCCAACTGGCCGAGCTCGTCCTTGGCGGTGTCGGCCACGGGCTCGTCGAAGAGTCCCCCCGCGATCCGATCGGCCGCGCGCTCGAGCCGCCTGATCCGGCGAGCGAAAACGGACGCCGCCAAGTAGCCGACGAGCAACGCTGCGGCGAGGGCGATGACGCCGGCCGTCAGGATCCGGCGCTTGACGAGCTCGACGGTCGCCAGCGACTCCTCCAGTGGGGTCGAGACGAGGACCATGATTCCCGGGGCAATGGCCTGCGCCGCTTCGGCGTACTCGCGGTCGGCCCGAGTCACGACGCGGCTCTCCCCGGTGAACGTCTTGGCCACATCGAGAGCCAGTGGATCGTGCGCGATATCGCCGACGGCAGCTCCGGTCGGGCCATCGGCCTGCACCGAGAGGCTCAGGGGCTGATCTTCGATCGTGAAGATGGTCACGCGCGTGTTCGTCGCCGAGGCGAATCCCTCCGCCAGGTCCTGCGGGATTGCGGGCACCTCGAATCGCCAGGCGTCCGTCACCTGCTGCGCCACCCGCTCGGCCTGCTGAATGCGTGAGTTGACCAGCCGCTCCTCGAGCGAGGGGATGACGATCAGGTAGACGACCGCGAGGGCTCCCGCGACGACCACGAGCAGGGCCAGGCTCAGCCTCGCGCCGACGCTCTGGAGACGGAGTTGCGTCACGGCTCGCGGAAGCGGTACCCGGCGCCTCGAACGGTCAGGATCAGGTCTGGCTCGCTGGGGTCGTGCTCCAGCTTCTCGCGCAGGTGGCGTACGTGGACGTCGATCGTCCGCGGCTCACGGTACGCTGCGTCTCCCCAGACGGCCTCGAGCAGTGCACGGCGGCTGAAGACGCGCCCCGGGGCGGCCGCGAGCGTGCGCAAGAGCTCGAATTCCACGTACGTGACCTCGATCGATTTCTCGTTCAGGTGCACCGACCTTCGCTCGGGGTCGATCCGCAGGCCTGCGACCTCGACGGCGCCGTCCATTCCGGCCGACCGCTGCGATGTTCCCGCCCGTCGAAGCAAAGCGCGCACGCGGCTCCTGAACTCACGGATCGAGAACGGCTTCGTGATGTAGTCGTCGGCGCCCAGCTCGAGCCCGAGCACCTTGTCAAACTCGTCGTCGCGCGCCGTCAGCATGATGATCGGGACGGTGCTCTCCGCACGGAGGCGCTTGCAGACCTCGATTCCGTCGAGTTTCGGGAGCATCACGTCGAGGACGACGAGATCGACCGTCTCGGCAGCAAAACGCTTCAGAGCCTCCTCGCCGTCGCGCGCCGGAATCACGCGAAACCCATCCCGCTCGAGCGGGTACGTAAGAAGCTTCTGAATGGAGTCCTCGTCGTCGACGAGGAGGATGGTCGAGGAATCGGGCATGACAGACGTGAGCGCCCGGCGCTACGGCCATACCTACTATAGCCCCGGCATGGCGACGCGCCCTGGCTTCGCGGAGCGGCGTCGAGCGCGCCGCGGGTCGCTCGAGCGCCCGATTAACGGCCGCATGTACCGCGGCACGTGGCTGCTCGCGGGGATTCCGCTGCTGATCGCGGCCTTCTCGGTCTCGCGGCCGGAGCCGCTCCGCCCACCCGCACTGCCCCCGGCTTTCGAGGCGGCGGACGCGGCGGCCGCCGCTCGAGACTTCGCGACGAGCTTCCCCGACCGTTCACCCGAGGCCCCCAAAGCGCAGGAAGCCGCAACCTGGGTCGTAGACCGTCTCGGTGGGCTCGGCCTGCAGACTCACACAGACCGATTTCACGTGGAAATACCCGGCCGCGGGGAGGTCGAGCTCCAAAACGTGATCGCGAGCCGCGTCGGACAGTCGAGCGACGCGATCGTGATCATGGCGCACCGGGACAACACAGGCACTGGCCCCGGAGCAAACGACAACGCATCGGGCACAGCGGCTCTGCTCGAGCTTGCGCGTGCCTACGCCACCCCTGCCGCTCCGCCTCTGCCGCCCCGCCCGAATCACACGATCGTCTTTCTTTCGACCGACGGCGGGGCCTTCGGAGCCCACGGAGCGAACCGATTCGCGCGCAGCAGGCCCTGGCGCGATCGCGTCGTCGCCGTGATCAACCTGGACGCGATCGCCGGCAACGGCCCGCCGCGGATCGAGATCGCCGGCGAGCGGTCGCGGTCGCCCTCGGTGGCCTTCGTCCGCACGGCCGCGATCAGGGTCCTGGAGCAGAGCGGACGCGAGCCGGAGCGAGCCTCCGCGCTCGGACAGCTGATCGACCTTGCGTTCCCCTTCAGCCTCTACGAGCACGCGCCCTTCGCCGGCCGCGGCACTCCGGCGCTGACCATGACCACCGCCGGCACGAGGCCTCCCTCACCGTTCGGTGATACGCCGAACCGCCTCAACCGGCAGCGACTGGGCGAAATCGGGCGCTCGGCGCAAACCCTTCTCGGCTCGCTGGACGAAGAAGTGGAGCTCGCACCCGGGACGTCCAGCTACGTCTACTTCGGCACACGTTCGGTGAGGGGCTGGGCGATCGTCTTCATCCTCTGCGCCGCGCTCCTGCCTTGCCTGGCGGTCATTGTCGACCTGTTCGCCCGCCTGCGACGGCGCCGTCTCCCGCTGACACCGGCTCTGCGGAGCTTTCGCACGCGCCTGATGTTCTGGCTGTTTGCAGGCCTTCTGTTCGAGCTCTTCGCGCTCCTCGGGGTGTGGAGCAAAGGCGCTTCGAGACCACTCTCCCCCGAGAAGTCGCCTGCAACCGACTGGCCGCTCCTCGGTCTGACCGTTTTCACGTGTTTTCTCGTCGCAGCGTGGCTCGTCCTGCGCCGGGGGCTCGTTTCACGCAGATCGACGAGCGCCGAGGACGAGTTAGCAGGCCACACCGCGGCCCTCCTCGGCCTCGGAATCGTGTCCCTCCTCGTCCTGGCGACAAACCCGTACGCGCTGATCTTCGTCCTGCCCTCCCTCCACGCGTGGGTGTGGCTCCCTCAACTGCGGGGAGCGCCCGCTTTCGTCCAAGCCGGAACGCTCCTCGCCGGCCTGGCGGGCCCAGCGCTCCTCCTCGGGTCGTTCGCCACCCGCCTCGACCTCGGGCTCGACGCGCCCTGGTATCTCGCCCAACTAGCCGCGGTGGGTTACGTGCCGCTCGCTTCGGTGCTGATCATCTGCGTGTGGGTCGCCGTCGGCTCCCAACTGACAGCGCTCGCGAGGGGCCGCTATGCGCCATACCCCGACGCATCGGAGCGCCCGCCCGGAGGTCCCTTCCGGATCCTGGGCCAGGTCGCCGTCGCTGCACGCGACCGCCGGCGCGACTGGGCCGATCGCCGCGCAGCCGGCGGCTGATTCACCCCAGGCGCAGATAGCGCACGATCGAGCCGGCCGCCAACTCGCCGGCTCCGCGCGGAACGAGCACGAGGGCGTTCGCACCCGCGGCCCGGGCGATCATGTGCGATTCCCTTCCGGCCAGGGGCTCGAGCCTCATCCCTTCATCGTCGACCCGCGCTCGCGCGCGGACGAGCTCGTCGCGGCCTGGATTGGCCCGCACGCCCTCGGTCAAGCGGCCGCGCTCCCATGCGGGTCCAGGCTCCGCCGCACCCTGCAGGGCGAGCACTGCCGGCCTGACGAACAGCTCGAACCCGACGAGCGCAGACACGGGGTTCCCCGGCAGCCCGAACACCGGCCGACCCTCGCACACGCCGAACGAGATCGGCTTTCCGGGCTTCACCGAGACGCCCCAGAACACCTCGCGCACGCCGAGCTCGGCCTCGACCCGCCGGACGAGGTCGTGCACGCCGACTGACACACCTCCTGTCGTCAGGAGCACGTCGGCCTGAAGCCCGCGGCCGATCGCCTCGCGGTGCGCATCCTCGTCGTCTGTGACCGGGGGCAGACGCTCCACCTCCGCACCGGCTGATCGCAGCTGGGCCTCAAGGATCAGCCCGTTCGACTCGTAGATTTCCCCTGGGCCGAGCGTCTCGCCGGGGACGCGAAGCTCGCTGCCGGTGGCGAGCACGGCGGACCGCGGGCGGCGCGCGCACGACACCCGGGCGATGCCTGCAGCCGCGAGCGCGCCCACGTGCGCCGGGCCAAGCACCGTGCCGGCAGTGACAACGATCTCGTCATGCCGAAGATCGCCACCCACAGGGCGCACGTTTGCCCCAGAACGAACCTGCTCAGAGATCTCCACGTTGTTGTCATTCTGGACAACATACTCGATGGGGATGACTGCATCGGCTCCGTTCGGAAGGGCCCCCCCCGTGCCGATGCCCATAGCCTCACCCGCCTCGAGCGGCCGGGGCGCAGGCGAGCCGGCCGCGACATGGAAGACGACTGGGAACGAACCGGGCGTGTCCTCGGCCCGCACCGCGAACCCGTCCATCGCGGAGCTGTCGAACGGTGGCAGGTTCACCGCAGCCGT
>JACCXX010000133.1 GCA_013696805.1 Actinomycetota bacterium | reverse complement strand
AGAACGCCGCCTTGGCCGGGCCGCTGATCGGGGTCAGCGCGACCAGGCGCTCGGCGAGCTCGACGTAGACCTCGTAGGGGACGATCGTGAAATCGGTGTGCGCGAAACGGGCCAGCTGCTCCTGGGCAGCTTCGACGAGGCGCGGGTGCGAGTGGCCCACGTTCAAGCAGCCGACCCCGCCGGTGAAGTCGATGTACGTGTTGCCGTCGACGTCCGTAAGCGTGGCGCCGCGGCCTTCGGCGACGACGATCGGGTGCACGAGGGACAGCGGCTCCGCGATCACGCGCTCTTTCCGTTCGATGATCTCCTGCGAGCGGGGGCCTGGAACCGCGGTACGGATCTCGATCGCGCGTGTGACTGCCATGAGCGTGAAGATACAGGACCAACCGGCGCCCTGCATAGATGAATAACGTTTATACATCCGATCCTCTCGAACACTTCCGCGCGTGGTACGTGGAAGCCGGCACGGATGTGGTCGCGCTGGCGACGGCGACCCGCGACGGATCGCCCTCAGCGCGCATGGTGCTCCTCAAGGGCGCAGACGAGCACGGGTTCACGTTCTTCACGAACTACGAGAGCCGCAAGGGTCGCGAGCTCGCTGACAATCCCCGCGCGGCGCTCCTCTTCCACTGGGCGGCGCTCGGGCGCCAGGTGCGCATCGAGGGCACGGTCGAGCGCATCGGCAAGGAGGAGTCCGAGGAGTACTTCCGCACCCGCCCGCGAGGCGCCCAGCTGGCGGCGTGGGCCTCACGGCAGAGCGAGCCGGTCGAGTCGCGCGAAGCGCTCGACGCGCGCTTCGCCGAGGTCGACCGGGAGCATCCGGACGATGTGCCCCTGCCTCCGCACTGGGGCGGATTTCGCCTCACCCCTGACGTCTACGAGTTCTGGCAGCACCGGGAGAACCGCTTTCACGACCGGCACCGCTACCGGCGCAGTGGCGACGGCTGGTCGATCGAGCGCCTGTCGCCCTAGCCTCCTGGGCAGTCCCTACGCTTGGCAGCGTGATCCTGGGCCACCTCGATCTGGACGCCTTCTTTGCTGCAGTCGAGGAACTGGAGGAGCCCGACCTGCGCGCGAAACCGCTCGTCGTCGGCGGCGACCCGAACGGGCGGGGAGTCGTGGCGACCGCGAACTACGAGGCGCGCAAGTTCGGGATCCACTCCGCGATGAGCTGCGCCGAGGCGCTACGCCGCTGCCCCCAGGCCGTCTTCGTCCGGCCGCGCAAGGGCCTCTACTCCGAGTACTCGCGCGCGGTGTGGAAAGCCATTCGCGAGGTGGTGCCAACCGTCGAGCGCACGGGGATGGACGAGGGGTACCTCGACCTGGGAGAAGTGGCGCCTGATTTCGGCAAGGCGCGAGCACTCGCCGAAGCGGTGCAGACATCGGTTCGCGGCTCGACGAGCCTCACGTGCTCACTCGGGGTCGCCAGCTGCAAGGTCGTGGCCAAGATCGCGAGCGACCTGCGCAAGCCGGCCGGGCTCGTGGTCGTTCCGCCCGGTCGTGAGGCTTCGTTTCTGGCGCCGTTCGACATCCGCAAGCTCCCGGGGGTCGGCCCCCGCTCGGCGGCGCGACTGCGCGCGGGAGGCGTCGAGACGATCGGTGCTCTCGCGGCACTCAGCGACGCGGAGTTGCGCGGTCTGCTCCCGGGAAAGGTCGGCGGGATCCTTCGCTACCGCGCGCGCGGGATCGACAAGCGCCCTGTCGAGACGTCGACGGAGCGGGTCTCGATCAGCCACGAGGAGACGTTTCCGAAGGACATCACCGACCGCGAGCAGCTCAAGGATGAGCTGCGGCGCATGGCAACCAGTCTGGCCGAGCACCTGCAGCGCCAAGGCGAGATCGCCCGCACCGTCACGACGAAGGTGCGCTACACGGACTTTTCGATCCGCAGCCGCTCGACGACGATCCCCGTCGGCACAGACGAGGCCGAGCGCATCACCGAGCTGGCCTGCGCGCTCCTCGACCGGGCACTGGACGACCGACCGGGTGCGCTACGGCTGGTGGGAGTTGGGCTCTCCGGCCTCGAGTCGCACCGCCAGCTGGCGCTCGTCTAGCCCCAGCGAAAGCCGGTGGGCTCCGGCTGGGGCTCGAGCGGGCTCCGGGGCAAGCCCGCTCGCGGCTCGTAGAGGTTGTAATCGCCGGGAGCCACGTCGTTCGGCGCATGGGGGTGGAAGAGCGAGGCCAGGTACTGGATCTGGCCGCGCCCCGGGCCGAGCTCGAACTGGCCTCCGCCGTAAGGCTCGATGCCCTTCTCCTCGCAGTAGTCGTAGGTGTCGCAGAGCCGCCGGAGGCTGCCGAACCGCGACGGCTTGATGTTGATCGACCGCGGCTCCCAGGGGAGGGCCTCGATGTCCTCGACCGAGT
>JACCXX010000112.1 GCA_013696805.1 Actinomycetota bacterium | reverse complement strand
TTGGTGGTCATCGATCCCCCGGGCATGGAGTTCGAGCAGCGGGGTCGCAACCCCGTCGCGTTGCGCGTCGACGACGTGCTCGAGTCGCGGAAGCTTCTGGAGGCTCGCGGGGTCGAGTTCAACGGCGAGACGATCGACAGCGGCGTGTGTCACCAGGCGTTCTTCGCCGACCCCGACGGGAACGTCCTCGTCCTCCACCACCGCTACACGCCACGGGCGCCCTAAACGGCGCCTCGCGCTGCCCAGGCCCGGGCCGTCAGTACGAATGGTGCTGCCGGCAGCAGCTCGCGGCAGAGCTCACGCAGCTCGGCTTGCCGCTTCGAGTCGAGACGCGCCACATAGCCGCCGGCGGGGCCTACGTCGAGCGTGTACGGCTCCCACCAATCCTCGAAGCTCGGATGCTCGGCGGTAACTGAGAGAGCGCTCTCCTCGACTTCGCGCAGCGCGGCTGCTTGGAAGAGCTCCGTCAGGTGGCCTGCGCGGGCGCCGGCGAGTAGCGACTCATCCTCGACGTCGGGATCGAGCTCGCCCGCCGCCTTCCAGAACAGGCTGAGCGGCCCCTGGCCGTCAGGCTGCTGATCCCAGACGCACGCCGCCACCACACCGTGCTCGCGCGTCACGCGTGCCATTTCGCGCAGTCCCGCAACGGGATCTGCCATGAAGTGAACGACGAGTTGGGCCAAGGCCGCGTCGAACTCTTGATCGCCAAACGGCAGCTCCTCCGCCGCAGCGCGTTGAACGTCGACCCCCGGGTGGCGCTCTCGAGCTGCGGCAACGAAGGGCTCTGAAGGATCGACGGCCGCCACGGCAGCCGGGCCCAGTCGCCCGACCAGCTCGGCCGTCAGCGCGCCTGGGCCACAGCCGACATCGAGCACTCGCTGATCGGCGGCGACCGCCGCGAAATCGGCGAGCAGCGGAGCGAGGGGCACTGAATACCTGCCCATGAATCGGTCGTACGCGTCCGCCCCAACCGTAAAGCTCACCGGCGAAACCTACCCTCTCCGCCTGCCGTGAAGCCGCGGCCGCGATGGTCGGATCTTCTCGACTGCAGCGACCTCGCACAGTGTGGACAATGAGAGATCCTTCATGGAACTCCGGGAAAGAGGTGCGGAAGTGAGCTCGTGGCCGAGGGGTATCAATGCCATCACTCTGTTCGTCGAGGACTTGGCGGCCGCCAAGCGGTTCTACCGGGAAGTCTTCGGCCTGCCGGTGGCGTTCGAGGACGACGACTCGGCGGTGTTCGACTTCGGGAACACGATCATCAACCTGCTGAAAACCACCGCGGCGCGAGAGCTCATCGAGCCTGCAGCGGTGGCAAGTCGTGAGGCCGGCGCCCGCCTTCAGTTCACCATCGAGGTGGATGATGTGGATGCAATGTGTGCGGAGCTGGCCACGCGCGGAGTGGAGCTGCTGAACGGCCCGATGGATCGGCCCTGGGGAGTGCGAACCGCCAGCTTCAGGGATCCCGGCGGCCACATCTGGGAGATCGGGAAGTAGGCGGCGATCGGGTCGGTACCCTGCCCCGCCAGAACCGCGGAGGAAGCGACTCGCCGAAGGGGCAAGAGCGCGCCGTCACGGGAGAAGCTCCTCGAGCTGCGCTTCCGCGTTGCCCGCATGCATCTGAGCAAGATCACCGGGTGCTGGCCGCGGCAGTGGAACTGCGATTGCCGCTGCGCGTGCCCGCGCGCGGTCATCACGAGAGGCGGCGACTGCGTCTCGGACGCGCGCAGATACGCGAGGTCGGCTTCCGCGATGGTCGAGGCCTCGGCAGCGGTGAGCGCCGGGCCGTGACCAGGCACACGGCTCACTGACGCTCGACCTCAAAACCGATCCGACCGAAGTCGTCATGGCCCGCCTAGCGGGCCGGACTTCGGTCCGTAGAGGAGGCGGAGGGTTGGGACGGTGCGAACTTCCGCACAACAGAGCGGAAGTCCTGAGCGGCTGCTTTTCCCTTGCAACCGACCTCTCCGACGGGAGGCTAGACTTCAACCAACGTGGCTGAGCTTCTGCTCTTCCATCATGCACAGGGACTGACGGCGGGGTGTCTCTCCTTCGCCGATGAAGTCCGCGCTGCCGGACACGTCGTACACGCCCCGGATCTCTACG
>JACCXX010000107.1 GCA_013696805.1 Actinomycetota bacterium | reverse complement strand
CCCTCGTGGCCTGGGACGAGGTGGCAGGCCTCGAGGAGGCACGCGCCGAGATGGAGGAGATCGTCGACTTTCTGAAGAACCCGAAGCGCTTCGCAGCCCTGGGCGCACGGGTGCCGAAGGGCATCCTCCTCTACGGGCCTCCCGGCACCGGCAAGACGCTGCTCGCCAAGGCCGTCGCCCACGAGTCGGGCGCCAACTTCTACTCGCAGAGCGCCTCGGCGTTCGTCGAGATGTTCGCCGGCCTCGGCGCTGCTCGAATCCGCAAGCTCTTCGACCAGGCGCGGAAGAACGAGCCGGCGATCGTCTTCATCGACGAGCTAGACGCCGTTGGCATGGCGCGCTCCGGCAGCGGCTTCAACCGCGAGCAGGACCAGACGCTGAACCAGCTGCTCGTCGAGCTCGACGGCTTCAACAATCGCGACCAGGTGGTCGTCATGAGCGCGTCGAACCGGCTCCAGGACCTCGACCCGGCACTACTCCGGCCAGGGCGCTTCGATCGCCAGATCCTCGTGTCCCCGCCGGACCTTCCCGGTCGCGAGGCAATCCTTCACGTGCACACCCGAGGGAAGCCTCTGGCCGCAGACGTCGACCTCTCCGTCATCGCCCGCCAGACCGCAGGACTCACCGGCGCCGACCTCGCCAGCATCGCGAACGAGGCGGCCATCTTTGCCGGTCGCGAGAACCAGCAGTACATCCATCACGCGCACTTCGATGCCGCCATGGAGCGCGTCGTCGCCGGCCTTCAGCAGCGCAAGGTGATGTCCGAGAAGGAGAAGCGGATCCTGGCTTACCACGAGGGCGGACACGCACTGATGTCGCACCTGATGGGAAGCGGCTTCCCGGTTCAGAAGGCGACGATCGTCCCCCGCGGAAACGCCCTTGGCTACACGTTCAATCTCCCGGACGAGGAGCGCTATCTCCACACTCGGGAAGAGTTCATCGACTGGATGAAGATCGCACTGGCCGGCCGCGCCGCCGAGCAGGTCGTGTTCGGCCGTGTCACGAACGGCGCAGCCAACGATCTCGAGAAGGTGACCGATCTGGCCCGAGCCATGGTCTTCGAGTACGGGATGTCCGAAGGAGTCGTGTCGCGGACGATGAGAGCTGACAACTACTCCCTCTCCGAGGAGACGAAGAAACTCCGCGACCTCGAGCAGGCTCGGCTCACGGACGGTGCCTACGGCGAGGCGGTCCGGCTGGTCACGAAGCATCGTGCTGCGCTCGACCGTCTGGCAAACGGGCTCCTCGAGAAAGAGACGCTCGTTCGGGACGAGATGCAAGCCCTGTTGGCCGATGTGGACCCCGAGTCCAGCATGAGCGAGACCGTGGGCCGAGTCGTGCCGATCAGGGGAGAAGTCGAAGCTCCGAAGGACGCAGACTTCTAAGAGGGCGGTACCATCACCGTCGGCGTGCAGGCAAAGGGGATTCACCATCTGGGCGTGGCTGTCGACAATCTCGAGGAGGTAGTCGAGACGTACCGATCCGTCTTCGGCGCCGAGTTGGAGCATCGCGAGACGATGCCGTCTCAGGGTGTCGAGGCGGTTGCCGTTCGCGTCGGCGAGAGCCGGGTCGAGTTCCTGCGCGCCCTCGGTGACGACACTCCCATCGGCAAGTTCATCGCCAACCGCGGCCCCGGCATGCACCATGTGGCCTACGAGGTGAGCGACCTTCGGGGCCAGCTGAACCGTCTGGCGGAGCAGGGCGTGGAACTGATCGACGCGGAGCCGCGCAAGGGCCTGTTCGGGCTCGAGGTTGCATTCGTCCATCCGCATGCCATGCACGGCGTGCTCGCGGAGCTGGTGTCTGGTGCCTGAGAACGGGCGCGTCCGGATCGAGGTCGGCTTCGAGGGTGGTCAGGTGATGAGCGCGTTTGTCGAGACCGCGACCTCGGACGAGCTCGAGAAGGCGCTCTCGGCGGGCCAGGTCGACGGCGCGATTCACCTCGAGGCCGAGGACGGGCGGTACACGCTCGCCCTTGCGCGCATCGTCTACGTGAAGCGCTTCTCTCGCGAGGGACGCGTCGGCTTCCACGGCGGATAGCTCCGGCGGAGAGGGTCGGCGAACGAAGTCGCAGGCGGTGCGGGCTCTCGTCGAGCGCGCTCAACTCGGCCACCGCGACGCGCTCGAGGAGCTCTACCTCCTCCACTTCGACCGTATCTACAGCTACCTGTACCTGAGCGTCGGGAACCGCCATGACGCCGAGGATCTGACCACCCAGACCTTTCTGCGCATGCTCGAGGCGATTAACCGCTTCCGCTGGCGGGAAGCGCCCTTCGCGGCGTGGCTCTTTCGCATCGCGCACAACCTTGCAATGGATCACTTTCGCGCGAACCGCCGGCTGCAGACGGAGGAAGAGCCGCCCGAGCCGCCCGGATCCGAGGAGTCGTCGGCGGAGGATCAGGCGTTCGACTCGATCGGCCGCGCCGGGATGCTCGAGCTGATCGAAAAGCTTTCGCCCGAGCAGCGCCAGGTGCTGACGCTGAAATTCCTCTACGACTTCGCGAACGTCGAGGTGGCGGGCATCCTCGGAAAGACCGAGGGGGCCGTGAAGTCGTTGCAGCATCGCGCGCTTGCGTCCCTCCAGAAGCACGTCATCCGCTGATGCCGATCGAGGTCGGGCTCGTAGGGCTGCCGGGATCGGGGAAGACGACGCTCTTTCGAGCATTGACCGGCGCGCCGACGCCGGCCGGGGAGTACGGCAAGCCGCACGTGGGCATGGCGTCTGTTCCGGACGAGCGCCTCGACCGGCTGGCCGAGGTGCTGAGCTCGGCAAAGCTGACGCCGGCGGCTATGCGCGTGGTCGATCCGCCGGGCCTCGACGCCTCCGTGCTCGGTGAGCTGCGCAAGGTGGATGCGCTGATCGCAGTCAGCCGCAATTTCGGGCCGGATGTCGATGCCGCTCGAGACTCGGAGTCACTCGCACTCGAGTTGATCCTCGCCGATCGCGACCATGTCGAAAGACGCCTGGAGCGCGTTAGGCAACAGGCCAAATCGGGCGCTCCCGAAACGCGCAAGGAGGTCGAGAGCCTGGAGCGGGCTCTCGCGCACGTCGAGGCCGGCGGGTCACTGGCCGACTACCCCGGGCCGGTCCCGGCCGAGCTCGAGCCGCTGACGACCAAGCCGCTGGTGCTCATCGTCAACGGCGGCGACGGCGGGCTCGACCTCCAGTTAGAAGGCGAGCTCGCCGAGCTCAGCGCCGATGACGCCTCCGCCTTCCGAGAGGGCCAGTCGGCGCTCGAGGCGACGGTCGGATCGCTCTTCGCCGAGGCCGGGTTGCTGACGTTCTTCACGGGAAGCGACAAAGAGGCGCGCGCCTGGACGCTCCAACGGGGCCAGACGGCTCTCGATGCGGCCGCGACGATCCACACGGACATCGCGCGCGGGTTCATCCGCTGCGAGGTGATCTCGTTCGAACACTTGATCGAGACCGGCAGTCACGCTGAGGCCGCGCGCCGAGGTCTGCAGCGCCTCGAGGGCAAAACGTACGTCGTGCACGACGGCGACGTGCTAAATATCCGTTTTAACGTCTGATTGCTCGAAGCTAGGTCGAGAAGCGAAGCATGGGTCGCCCGAAGAGCCTGCTGCACGCGACTCGGCAAAGTTTGCTTGGTGAGTCCCGAAAGCGGGACTGATCTTCCACAGTTGAGCCTGCAACAAGCGGCACAAGTAGCGGAGAATGGCAGCCATGGTTGAGAAGCCGAACGGGAAGACAGAGGCCATCAGGGTGATCGGCGGCCTCGTGGCGGTTGGTATGGGCTTGGCGGTCATCCTTCTGTTCGGACTCGCGGCCCTCATCACCTTCGCGATCAAAGGGAAGCTGACCTCCGAGGTCGTCGCGATCGTTACCTCGGCTTTCGGTGTGGTCGGATCGATCGTCGGCGCGTTCTTCGGTATCAAGATCGGCAGCGATCAGGCAAAGGACGCCAATGCCAACGCGCAGGCGGCGGAAGCGAAGAGCGACATCTATGCGGCGCACCTGCCGGAGGGAAAGGCCGAGGAAGTCACCAAGCAAGCGACGAACGCGGCTTTGGCCGTCCAAGACATGGCCAGCCGCCGCTAGCTCCCGTGGCGGTCAAAATATCCACGCGGCGGCGCCTAGTAGTGCCTTCCGGCCCCGCGTTGAGCTAGACGCTCATTCGGACGCGTCCGACCTGGTCAAACCATTTCTCTGACCCCGAACGAGTTCCGCGACGTCAGCGTACTGTGGGTCGTCTGCGTAAACCCCCTGCAGGTCTTTCATCGCCTGTGCGGTTTTCCCTCGGTCGAGGAGGAGCTTCCCACGGCGATAGCGTGCCTCGTTTAGCAGTTCAGGATCACGCTTCTTGCTCCTGAGCGCGTCCTTGTAGACATCTAGCGCCCCGTCGTCCAACCCCTGCTCCTGCAACGCTCGCCCTTGGAGGAGACGGATTTCGAGCGTGACGTCGTCTTCGTTTCTGATGCCGGCCGCCACCTCAACGATCTCATCCCACGCGCCGGTTTCCGCGTACAGGTCACACAGGCTCAGAATCAGGGCCGGGTCTTCCTGCTCGTCCGCTAGCTGCTGCAGGACGCCGATTGCCTCCTCGAGCCTCCCCTGCTCCTGATAGCACTCAACGAGCGCAAGCGCAGCGGCAAGCGACCCCCATTCGACCTCCACCTGAACTCGCTTGGTTACGCCCACGCTGACGCTGCCCCTGATGCCGTACTTCGTCATCAACTCGTCCGGCAACTCGACATCCGAGGAGACCACTTCCTCGAGGTGAGGGATCGCCTCGTCGGGTTTCTCGACCTGGACGCTCAGGATTCCCGCCAGCAGATCGTCGGCCAGCGCGCGACCTTCCTCGTCCTGTTCGCTTGCGCGGCGAAATAGCTGTCGGGCCTGCTCGACGTCGCCCTTGGCATAGGTCTGAAGCGCCTTGTGGAACTCCTTCTCGTGCTTGGGGGCGAACATCCCCGGCTTGGGCGGCGAGAGCTGCGGCGGCGCAGCCTGACGAGTTGACTGCTTCCGGCCTCCTCGGCGCGAACTGACGTAGCCCACGCCGGTCCCCGGGACGCCGAATGAGGTTGTTCGCCGACCGGAGGAGTGCGCGGAATACCGTGCGCCGCGCGTGCCTCCGCTCAACCCGACGCCGGTCTTGCTGACGCTCATCCGAACGCCGGGACCGAGTTTGATGCTCTTGCGGAACCGAAAGCTGCCCATGCTTGCCTCCTGTCTACATCGCTTGACGGGTTCATAACGCGCCGCGAGCAGCTTCTGCAAAGGCGCGAACCGGCGTGGAAGCCGGGAGTGTCCATGTTCACTGCGGCTAGTAGTCGCTGAACTCCCGCTCCCCGCACTCCGGGCAGAGGCGACTCCTCCGGCCAGACTCCACGACACAGGGAAGATACGCGCGACCTATTTAGGGTCGGGCTTAGAAAGTCTGGGTAGAAAGTGGCCCCGGTGAATTACACCGGGGCCACTGCTTGAACCGAACTAACGGGAAGTGGTCCTTAACGTCTGATTAAGCGGTGAACGGTGTGACCCCGATCAGGGGTGAGCGACCCCTACACTGAGGCCCGGTATGGACGGGACAAAGACCGCAGACAGGCGCGAAGAGCGCTTCGAGCAAGCGGTCGGGGTGGCCGACCGGTTCGTGGCGAACATCGAGCAGGCCGTGCACGGCAAACGCCGCGAGATCGAGCTCGTGCTCGCAGCCCTCGCCTGTGAGGGGCATGTCCTCCTCGAGGACGTACCCGGTACCGCCAAAACCGTCCTTGCGCGTGCGATCGCCCAGACAGTCGAGGGCGCAACTCCATCACGCATCCAGTGCACGCCGGACCTGCAGCCCACGGACGTCACGGGCCTGTCGGTCTACAACCAGCAGCGCCGTGATTTCGAGTTCAGGCAGGGACCGATCTTCGCGAACGTCGTGCTCGTCGACGAGGTCAACCGCGCCATGCCGAAGACGCAGTCGGCGTTGCTCGAGGCGATGGCCGAGCGACAGGTCACCGTCGACGGCGTCACACGTATCCTGCCCGAGCCCTTCCTCGTCCTCGCGACGCAAAACCCGATCGAGCTCGAAGGCACCTTCCCGCTTCCCGAAGCTCAGCTCGATCGCTTCTTCCTGAAGACCGCGCTCGGCTACCCCGGAGCCGAGGAAGAGATCGGCATCGTCCGCGAGCAGCGCGGTGGCCATCCGCTCAAGCACGTGGCGCCCGCGGTGTCGCTGGAGGAGATCGAGACCCTGCAGCAGGCGGTCGAGGCCGTCTATGTCCATGAGCTGCTCGAGCGCTGGATCATCGATCTCGTCCGCTCCACGCGCGAGCTGGACACCGTTGGCATCGGCGCGTCGGTGCGCGGCAGCCTTGCCCTCGAGAAGGCCGCGCGCGCCTGGGCGCTACTGCACGACCGCGACTACGTCGTGCCGGAGGATGTCGAGGAGCTCTTTCTCCCGGTGATCGGGCACCGCATCCTCTTCACCCCGGCCTTCCTGGTCGAGGTTCGCCGCCTCGGCTGGCCGGAGACGCTCAGGCAGTTCCGCGCCCGCTGCCTGGAGAGCTGCCCGCGGCCGCAGGCCGACCTCTCGGGCGAGGTCGTTCCCATCCAGACCACCTAACCCATGTCTGCGCAGTACGAGCTGACCTTCCCGCTCGTCCCGCGCCGCAGGCTGATTGGGCTGGCTTTCGGGGCCGTGCGAAGCGTTCGCCGAGGGATGGGCTCTGACGTTGCCAGCTCGCGGCCGTACCAGCCCGGCGACGACGTTGACACGATCGACTGGAACGCGTCTGCGCGGCTGTCCTCGGCACGTGGAAGCGACGAGTTCATCGTGCGAGAGCGCTTCTCGGAGGAGGCGCCCCGCGTCGTGATCCTCTGCGACCGGCGACCGGAGATGGCGCTCTATCCGCAGAGCCTCCCCTGGCTGTCGAAGCCGACCGTGATGCTCGAGGCGGGACGCCAGATCGCCGACAGCACGGCCAAGGCGCGCGGGCTCGTCGGCTACCTGGACTACGCGAACGGCGAGCCCGAGCCGTTCTGGCGCCCGCCGCACAGCCAGCAGGACTTCTGGCGCGTGAAGGAGAGCCATCTGCTCTGGCCCGAGTACAAGGCGCCGAAGGACAACCTGACGCAGGCCTTTCACCACCTCGTCGGCGCGCGCCGCTCGCTACCGCCGGGGAGCTTCGTGTTCGTGCTGTCCGACTTCCTCGCGCCGCCGGCGCCCGAGATCTGGGCGACCGTGCTCGAGCTGCCCTGGGAGATCGTGCCCGTGATCATCCAGGACCCGACCTGGGAGCAGAGCTTCCCACCCGTGTCCTCGGTGGTCGTGCCGCTCGCCGACCCGAGGACGGGCGGTGTCAAGGCGGTTCGCCTGAGCCGGCGCGAAGCCGCACGTCGTAAGGACGAGAACGAGGATCGGCTCGCGAACCTGCTGGAGGAGCTGCGGAGCTTCGGGCTGGAGCCGCTCCTGCTCGCGACCACCGATCGGAACGAGATCTATAGCCGCTTCATGACCTGGGCCGACCTTCGCCGTCACACAGGTGGAGGGCGCTTGTGAGACCGAGCGTCGCACTGGCCGTTGCGGGGGCTGTGGTCGCAGCGCTCGTGGTGGCGCTCGTGGTCCTCATGGGCCGAGCCGACTCGAGCGGCGAGGCGCCTACGCTGAGCGGCGCGCTGCTCTCGACCGCCAGCAGCTTCGAGCCGCGAGCGCATCTCTTCGGCGAGCCGGTCACCGCTCGCCTCGACGTCACCTTCGACTCGACGCGGGTCGAGCCTGACAGCGTGCAGGCGACCCCGCGCTTCGATCCGTACACGATCGCCTCCCGCAGCGAGAGCCGCGAGTCGGTCGGCGGGATCACACGTGTGCGCACCGAGTACGTCCTCGAATGCCTCACGCGGAAATGCCTCGCGCCGAAGAGCGGCTTCCTGGAGGTTCCGCGCTCGAGGGTCGAGTACAAGCCCCGCGCGCTTCGGGATCCGCTGATCGCGTCGGTCGACTGGCCCCCTGTGCGGACCGCCTCGAGGGTCGGCGTCAAGGAGCTGGAGGGCCTCGAGCTCCTCGCGGACGTACGAGACCTGCCGCCGGTTTCGTACCGCGTCGCACCGTCGACGGTGAGTGCTGTGGGCTACGGCCTGGCCGTTCTGCTCGGCATCGCCGGGCTCGTTCTCCTCGCGCGGGCTCTGGCGTTGCCCACCCTCGTGGCCTCGGCGCTGGCGAGAAGGCGCGCACGGCTCTCGCCGCTTCAGCGGGCACTCAACCTGGTGAAGCGCTCGACCGAACGCGGTGAGCGGGCTGACAGCCGCCGAGCGCTCGAGCGACTCGCGGTCGAGCTCCGGCAGACAGAGGAACCGGGCCTGGCACGGACCGCCACTCGTCTTGCCTGGCGGCGCAGTGACCCGTCCGGTTCGACCGTCGACCCGCTGTTTGACGAGGTGGAGCGTGTGATCGCCGAGGAGGCGCGATGAGCGAGCGGCGCCCGCAGGCGATCCCGGTGGCAGACGCCCGCGAGCTGGACGCTTACGTCCGTCGCACCGCTCTGACCCGCTTCGCGCTCGCCGGTGCCCTGCTCGTGGCGGTGGCGCTCGCAGTGCTGTTCGGGCGCGATCCGGACAAGCGGGCGAGAACGCTCTTCCCCGGCAGCGAGAGCGGCGTCCTCGTCCTCGACATGTCTGCCAGTGTCGGCTCGCCAGGGCGCAATTTCGTGCGCCCGTTCGAGTACCTGTCACGAACCGGTCAGGATTTCGGGCTCGTCCTCTTCTCGGACGTCGCGTACGAGGCGGTGCCGCCGGGGACTAGCTCCAGCGAGTTGCGGCCCTACATCCGCATCTTCAAGCCGCCCATCCAGCCCTGCGATGTACCACCCGGCTTCACCTGTCCACCGGGGACGAAGCGGATGACACCTGGCGAGTTACGGCGGAGCCGCAATCGCGGTCGGCAACAGAACCCGTGGTCCGAGACTTTCCGGGGCGGCACCCGGATCTCCACCGGGCTGCGCCTCGCCCGGGAGGTACTCGTGCGCGAGAAGGTGACCCACCGCGGCGTGCTCCTCGTCAGCGACCTCGACGACTCGCTCTTCGACGTGCCGGCGCTGACCCGTGAGCTGATCACCTACAAGAAACAGGAGATTCCGCTGCACGTCGTCGCCTTGCGGGCGTTCAACGACGATCGCCTCTACTTCCGGCGGATGATGGGGCGCGAGGCCTTCGTGCGCCGGGCCAATCTTTCGCCACGGACGGTCGCGCGGAAACCGGTGCGCACGGCCGAGGCTTTTCCCGTCGATCTTGCAACAGTAGGCCTCTTCGCGCTTCTGCTCCTCGCGCTGAACGAGCACTACTGCGGCCGGTTGACGTGGCGGCGGATGGGAGGGCGGTCGTGAAGGCGCTGGCCCGCCGAGTGTTGCCGCTCGTTCTCGCCGGCCTCGCTCTCGTTGCGGCCCTGGCCTCTGCGTACGTGGCCCGCGAAGCCTCGCAGGTGGGATCCGAGATCCGCCGGAGCGACGCCTCGTTTCGCGCCGAGCCCGCCCGGGAGGGCCTCTGGGAAGTGAAGGTCGATGCGCCGGGCCTCGAGCAAACCCTCCGCACGAACGACGATCTCGCTTTCCGCACGGCGAGCCGGCTGTACGAGCTGCTCCGCCGCCGTGGGCGAAACCCCTACGACTTCTCGGCCCGCGCCTTTCGTGCCGATGCCCAGCTCGCCCTTGCGCGCGCCGAGGAGGCGGGGATGGCGACTCGGACCCGCTCGAAGGCAGCGAACCTCGAGGCGATCATGATCCTGGAGGAGGCGCTCGGCGACCCCCTGAACGGGCCGGCGCTCCTCGATCGGAGCTTGAACGCCTGGCGCAAGGCTCTTCGGATCGACGCGGCGAACGAGGAAGCGATGTTCAACCTCGAGCTCGTGCTGCGCCTGCTCGAGCCGAACGCGGCTCGCCTTCAGATTCGCTACGGCGTCAACGCGCGCGGGCGGGGCGTCGCGGGTGCTGCGCCGCTTCGCCGCGGGCACGGGTACTGATCGTGCGCCTGACGTTTCTCAGCCCGGAGGCGGCGGTCGTCGGGCTGGCCGTCGGGGTGCCCGTGGTCGCGCTCATGCTCGCGGAGTCGCGGGCGCGGATCGCCCGCGCGGTGCTGAGGCTTCCGGCTCCGCTCGCGCGCGGCTGGCCCTACGTGGCCGCGATTGCCGCCTTCGCCGCCTTCGTCTCGATCGGCGCCGCGCAACCGGTTCTGGAGCGTGAGCGCGCGCGCTCCGTCCGCAGCGACGCGGAGGCGTTCTTCGTCTTTGACACGACGCGCTCGATGCAGGCCTCGTCGTCGGAGGGCTCGGACACACGTTTCGAGCGGGCGAAGAGGCTCGGGAAGGAGATGCGCTCGCAGCTCCCGGACCTACGCGTCGGCGTCGCGTCCGTGACCGACCGCGTGCTGGCTCACCTGTTCCCCACCGCGAACTATCGGTCGTTCCAACTCACGCTCGACAAGGCGATCGGGATCGAGCGGCCCGCCTCCGTGCAGCGTGGCAACGCGCTCGGTAGCAGCCTCGAGGCGTTCACGGGCCTTCCGAAGCAGGGGTTTTTCGCTCGCGGGACGAGACACCGTCTCCTCGTCGTCTTCACCGACGCTGAGAGTCGGCCCTTCAATCGCGCGTTCCTCGCCGACTCGTTCCGCACCTCCAGAATCGAGACGATCGTCGTGCGCATCGGGTCTGATCGAGAACGGGTCTACGAGGACGGCGCTCCGGACCCACGCTATGTGCCCGAGGAGGGGGCCGCTGAGGCTGCGGAGATCTTCGCGGAGGCAACCGGCGGCGCGGCTTTTGACGAGAACGAGCTGGGGAAGGCCATCGAGACGGCCCGAAAAGGAACTGGGAAGGGCGGGCCGCGGACCGAGTCGAGAGAACTGGAGCCGACGCCGCTCGCCTCCTACGCGTTCGCGGCCGCTTTCGTCCCGTTGGCCTTCCTGCTCTGGCGGCGCAACTTCCGCTAGGGCGGCTAGCAGCAGCCGCCGTCGTCATCGCAGCAGTCGGTCCCGCAACAAGACATGGTGGCCTCCTCTCCCTAGATCGATATCCGTCGATGAATGACTGTAGTTGCTATATTGATGCCTGTCAATGAAGAAGCTCGCGACCATAGCTTCGATCTCGTGCTGCGCGCCGGGCTCACCCCCGCTGAAAGGCAAGGAGCTGGACGCCCTGGCCGGACAGTTCAAGGCACTCTCCGATTCCACTCGGCTCTCGATCGTCAACTCGCTCGCGAACCGCGACGAGTGCTGCGTCTGTGAGTTCCAGCACCTGGGGCTCTCCCAGCCGACGATCTCGCATCACCTGAAGATCCTCCGTGAGGCGGGCCTGGTCGAGGTGGCGCGCAAGCGCGGAACCTGGACGTTCTACCGGCTCGTGCCGGATGCGGTGGGGTTGCTCGCGTTCGCCCTCGGCGGCTCGGCAAAGCCGGAGATGGTGCTGGCCACCGCCGCAGGGTCCGTGGCTCGCTAGTCGACCGGGCGGGTCGCCGCTACCGCGTCGAGCTGGTTCGCGTGGTAGAGGACGGCCGCTTCGGCCGTGCGTGCCGCCCGCGAGTCGTGGTGTACCGCGACGGCGTGGAGCAGCTCGGCGCGCACTTCCGCTTCGAGCGCAGCGGCTCGCGTCTCGATCAACCGCAGTCCCAGGTGGACGTGTCCGAGCAGACGGCCCTCGTCCGTCGGGCGGAAGACCGGGCCGCGCGTGAGCTCGACTGTTCGGCCCGCGTCGTGCAGGACGGCGGAGGTCAGGAGCAGGTCGCCGCGCAGGCGGGAGTGCAGCTGCGCTGTCTCACGGCAGAGGGTCGCCACGCCGACCGTGTGCTCGAGGAGACCCCCCGCGTAGGAGTGATGACCGTCGGGGGTCGCGGGGAGGCCCCGCAGCTGTCCTCGGAAATCCACGTCCTCCACGAAGCGCGCGGCGGTTGCGCGCAAGCCGGGGTGCGAGATCTCGCCGGCCAGGAACTCGAGGAAGCCGTCTAGCTCGTCGGCATCGCGCCGCATCGCGGGCGAAAGCGCGGCAGGATCCTGGCCCTCGGCGGGCTCGATCGCCCGGACGTCGAGCTGGAGCTTGTCGCGGAAGCGGTCAACCCGGCCGAGGATCCGAACTGCGTCGCCCTCCGCGAACCGCGAATCGAGCAGCTCGACGTCGTTCCAGACTCGGGCCTCGATGCGCCCGCTCGGGTCGACCAGCTCGAGGGCCAGGTACGGCGCGCCGCCCTTCGTGCGTAGACGCTCCTTCTTCGCGACTGCGTAGACCGCCTCGACGACCCGGTCCTGCTCCAGCTCGGCAATCGCGGACACGGCCCGAGTCTAGGTCTACAAACGGATGTTAAGGTGGCCGCGCTTTGGCCGAGATCAAGCCGTTTCGGGCGCTGCGGTACGACGAGCGGCAGGCCGGGCCGCTCGAAGATCTCGTCGCGCCTCCATACGACGTGATCGGCCCTGAGGAGCGCGAGCGCTATCTCGCGAAGAGCCCGCACAACGTCGTCAATCTGACCCTTCCCGAATCGGAGGCCGAGGCTGGGCGGCTGTTCCGAGAATGGCGCGAGAACAAGATTCTGGTGGCCGACGAAGCAGACTTCTGGGCGCTGTCGCAGGACTATGTCGGCCCCGACGGCGTCGCTCGCACGCGAACGGGCCTGGTCGGATCGCTGAAGATCGAGCCATACGAGACCGGGACCGTGCTGCCGCACGAGCGCACGCACCGCGGGCCGAAAGAGGGGCGCCTGAGCCTTCTCCGCGAGGTCCGCGCCCAACTCGAGCCGATCTTCCTCCTCTACGAAGGCAAACGGCCGTTCGAGGTACCGGAACGCGCTCCGGAGATCCAGGTCGGGGGCGCTCGGCTCTGGCGGCTCGACGAGGCGACTCCGATCTCGGAGGCCTTCGCAGATCGCCAGCTCCTGATCGCGGACGGGCACCACCGCTACGAGACCGCACTCGCGTACCACGAGGAGACCGGGACTCCGGAAACCGGGTACATGCTCGTCGTGCTCGTCGCCGTCGGCGATCCCGGTCTGGAGATCTTCCCCACGCATCGCGTCTTCAGCACGCGGCCCGTCGAGACTCTCGGCGGCGAGCCGCGCCCGGGGCCTGAGGATGCGCTGGCCGAGCTGAATGCCCTCCCGCGCGATCGGGCGGCGGTCGTCGTCTACGGCGCTGGGCGCACCGAGCTCGCCCTCGACGGCGACGGCGAGCTGGACGTCCGCTTTGTCGATCGCCTCGGCCAGGAGGGTCTGACGTACACGCCGGACTGGCAGCAGGCCGTGCGCTCGGTGGACAAGGGCGACGCGGAAGTTGCCGTGCTGATGCGGCCGACCCGCATCGAGGACGTCTTCGCGGTCGCCAAGCGCGGCGAGACGATGCCGCAGAAGAGCACCTACTTCTTCCCGAAGCTCGTGTCGGGGCTCCTCTTCCACCCTCTCGAGCCGTGATTCCAGGCCCCGAACCGTGGGTCGGCTTCTGTCGTGACGCGGTCACGGAGGTGAAGCGCGTGCTCGGTGAGCTGCCCGGCCGGGACGAGCGCTCGCCGGTCATGGGAGACGGCGAAGGGGGCGACGAGACGACTGCGATCGACGCTGCCGCCGAGGGCGCGATCGTGGAGCTCCTCGAGCGCCTGCACGCCGAGGGGCACGCCTTCCATCTGGTCTCCGAGGAGCTGGGCGAGCGGTCGTTCGGCGACAACCCGACCACCTATGTCGTCGTCGATCCCATCGACGGCTCGATGAACGCGAAGCGGGGGATCCCGTACTTCTCAGTCTCGATCGCCGTGGCGGACGGCCCCAAGATGGGCGACGTTCACTTCGGCTACGTCTACGACTTCGGCACCGGCGAGGAGTGGTCGGCGACGCGTGGCGGCGGAGCCTGGCTCGGTGAGACCCGGCTCGGCGAGTCGCGACCGGTCGACCCGATCGAGATCCTGGCCGTCGAGGCGACCGTTGCCGGCTCGGTCGCGGACAATGCAATCGCGTTCTCCAGCTTTGCCAAGCGGCTGCGGATCATGGGCTCGCTAGCTCTTTCGCTCTGCCAGCTGGCGGCCGGCCGCGTGGATGCCGTTTGCTCGCTGAAGGAGGCGCGCGCGGTCGACATCGCCGCGGCGCAGCTCCTGCTGAAGGAGTGCGGGTTGGCGATCGTCTTCTCCGAAGCCGGCCCGTTCGAGGTCGCCCCCCTCGACGTCGCGGCACGCTCGCCGGTTGCGGCCGCCGGCACCCAGGAACTGGCCGAGCGGCTCGCGCACATCCTCGCGACCTAGGAGGGTCTGACCAAATGTCGGCTAGACCGTCGGGCAGGCCCCGCTGCTCGCGCCGAGGCGGCGTCCTCAGTCGGGCCCATAGTGAAAACTATTGACCCTCCCTGCGTCCTTGCCTCGGAACGACCATCGCACCCCGGCGACGAGCGAATTCCGTCAAACCCTCCTAGAAGAAAACGCTTTCCGGTCGGTGCTACGGTGAATACCGTGGAGCCTTCGCGCGAGCAATTGATCGATGCCCTCGGCCAGGTCATAGATCCCGAGCTCAAGCGGCCGGTCACCGAGCTCGACATGGTGCGCGAGGTCAACGTCGAGAACGGGCATGTCGCAGTGACGATCGCGCTCACGGTGGTGGGCTGTCCCTTGCGCGACTCGTTCGAGCGCCAGGTCCGCGAACACATCTTGCCGCTTGCAGGCGTCGAGTCGGTCTCGCTCGCGTTCGACGTCATGACGCCCGACGAGCGCGCCGCGCTGACGACCAAG
>JACCXX010000105.1 GCA_013696805.1 Actinomycetota bacterium | reverse complement strand
GTCAGGCCCGTCGGCGAATCCCCCGCCGCATCGGGAATCGCGAGCATGACCGAGCGGAGCCCGAAGGCCCCTCCCGACGTGCAGTAGTCGGTGTAGACGTAGCGCCCGAAGAGCGACGGCACGGCAGGATCGCGAACGACGTACCCACCCGTGATCGAGCAGCCGGAGGGGTGCGAGTACTCCCACACAGGCGGCACGTGGTTCGACGGTTCTGAACAGTTGCCGAAGAGGTGCCGGCCTTCCAGACAGCTCCAGCCGAAGTTCATGCCCCGCCCTGCGTTCGGCGCCAGGGCGAAGTCAATCTCCTCCCAGGCGCCCTGGCCGACGTCGCCGATCGTGAGGTCACCCGTCTGCCGGTCGAACGAGAAGCGCCAGGGGTTCCGAAGTCCGTAGGCCCAGATCTCGGGACGCACACCGGTCTGGCCGACAAACGGGTTGTCAGCCGGAACGGTGTACGGCTCACCGAAAGGCCCCAGGTTCGGGTTGATCCGCAAGAGCTTGCCCGGAAGGACGGCCAGGTTCTGGCCGGCACGATCGGGATCGCCTCCTCCTCCACCGTCGCCAGTTGCCAAATACAGGTAGCCGTCGGGGCCGAACTGGAGCTGGCCGCCGTTGTGGTTCGAGTAATTCGGGTGCGGGATCGAGATGACCACGCGTCTGGAGTTGGGGTCGGCGATGTCCGGATTCGTAGCGTCCCGCATGTACTCCGCAACCGTCATCGCCCCGTCGCTCGCCGTGTAGTAGACGTAGAACTTGCCGCTGGTCGCATAGGTCGGCGGGAAGGCCATCGAGAGCAGGCCCCGCTCGCCCCCGGTCGTGATGTTGCTCACGTTGAGAAACGTGGTAGCAGGCCCGCCATCCCGCAGCAGGCGAATCAGCGCGCTACCGCCCGACCCCTGCTGAACGATGAAGAGACGGCTCGTGTCCCCGGGCGGAGCCGTCACGTAGACCGGAGAGCTCGCGGTCGTCACGAACTCGAGCTCGAGCGCGTTCGGCTCGGCCGCGCCGCTACTCGTCGCGAACGCGAGCGCGGCCAGAAGCACGACGAAGCTCCCCCACCTCATGGCGAAAGAATATTGCCCCCCCAGTCGATCTCCCTAGAGCGCTGACAGCACGAGCTCCTGGAAGCGCGCGACGAGCTGCTCGCTCTCGGGGAGCAGCCGCCCGTGCTCGAGGAGACCCGATCGCACCCCGCGCTGCACCCGCTCGACGAGGACGCGGTCCTCCGCCCCCACTTGCCGGTCGAAGGTCATCAGCTCCTCGACCCAGCCCTCGTCTGCCTCGGGACTAAAGAAGTAGTCGAGGTAGCCGCGCGAGCGCTCGGGCCCGGCTGGCAGCATCGGTCCAACCGACACGTTCCCCGGTCCCGGGTAGACGTTGATCCTCAGGTTCGGCCAGACGAAATGAAACTGCCCCTCACCGTCCTCCTTCGACGGCGCAAACTGCGAGAGCACGTGCTCCCCGGTGGGCTCCAGGCGGTACGAGTCGGGCGACACCTCGAAGGCGGCGCTGAAGCCCTTGTGCGCGACGGGGCAGTGATAACACTCGAGGTAGTTCTCGCAGGCGATCTTCCAGTTCGCGTCGAGCTCATAGTCGTCCCGAAGCCGGAACTCGAGGCCGCCGAGCGGGACGAGCTCCGGCACGGGCCCGAGCGTCTCGAGAAGCGGCTGTGCGGCGGTGTCGGGATTGACGAAGAGGAGCGGGCCCCACCGTTCGAGCCGAAGCTCGACTAGGGACAGCCCCTCCGCGTCGAAGCCGGCCTCGCGGTCGGCACGCGGTGCCACGCGCAGGCCGCCGTCGAGCCCGTACGTCCACGCGTGGTACGGGCACTGGATCGACTGGCCGTTCGCCGAGCCCTCGACGAGCTGGGAACCACGGTGACGGCAGACGTTCAGGAAGGCACTGAGCTTCTCGCCGTCGCGCACGACGAGCACCGGCACGTCCCCGGCCGCGGCCGCGAACTGGTCTCCGTCCTCGGCGACCATGCCCTCATGCCCGACGTACTGCCAAGCCAAACGGAAAATGCGCTCCTGCTCACGGCGGAGCACGTCGGGATCCGTGTACCAGCTCCAGGGCAGGGCCTGCATCAGCGTCGCTCCTGCTCGCGCACGAGCCAATCGGCCAGGAACGGCTCGACGATCCGGTATTCGCCGTCTCCTCCGCGCGCCACGAGCTCCTTCTTGACCAGAGCCTCGAGCGCAGTCTGCAACGTGGGCTTCGGCGGGAGGTCGAAGCGCTCGGCATAGCTCTCGGCGTACGGGGCGCCTGTCGGCTCGGCCGCGAGAGCCAGCATCACGAGTCGTTGCGAGGCAGGTGCGTCATCCCAGATCTTGCTGAAGTGGCTGTGCTCGGAGCGGAGAGCTTGACCGAGAGCATTCTCCACGTCCACGAGATGAGCGAAGCGGCCCTCGGGCACGAGCTCCCAGACGAAGTAGGCCAGCTCCTGCGTTCCGTAGGGGTGTCCCAGCGTGGCTTCGAGGAGCCGGGTCAAGGCCTCGTCGCGGATGCCCCGATCCGTGGCCTCGAACCGCTTGCGGATGAAGCGGCCGAACTTCGCCGGGTCGATCAGCCCGATCTCGATCCGCTTCGCGCTCCGCCAGAACGGCTCGTTCGCGTCGTCGAAGATCCGGTCGAGCAGATGCCGCTTGCTGCCGAGATAGACATGCCCGACCTCCGGCTGCGTCTGGAAGACGGCCCGCATCAGGTTCGGGTACTTCGGATCGAGCGAGAGGATCTCCTGGAACTCGTCGAAGATCAGCGCGACCCGGCGCTTGCGCTCGGCGGCGAGCTGACCAGGGAGCGCAAGCAGGTCCTCGATCGTGTCGTCGATGGCCGCTCGCCGCCGCGTCGCCTGGAAGCTGAAGCGCAGCGTGCCATCGGTCTCGACCTCCATCGTCGGCTTCACACGGAGGTTGCGGAACAGCGAGGACGCGCGCTCGGCCGCCTCTCCCAGCTCGCTGTCGATGTCCTCGTGGATCGTCCGGGCGAGAGCAGCGGCCAAGCGCTCCTTGGTCGGGGTCCGCATGAGGTCGCAGTAGGCGACGAGCACTTTGTCGCGGGCGGCTTTCTGGGCCGCGCGAAGGACGAGGGACGACTTTCCATATCGTCGCGGCGCGTAGAGGAGAACGTCCTGCCCGTTCCGCATGTCGGCGACCAGCCCACGCAGCTCGTCCTCGCGATCTGTAAAGGCCTTGTCGAGCGCGAGCGCGCCGAAGGTGAACGGGTTCGTATGGCTCACTACATTATGCAACTTTACATACTTTGATCCCGCCACTCCTTCGTCAGCTCTCTTTCCGCCGCTTCTTCAGTCAGATGGTCTCGCTGTTCGGCGACCAGGTGACGCTGATCGCGCTAAAAGAGCTGCCCGAAGCGGCTGAGTGACGCCTGGGCGACTCGGCCGGCGAGGACATCTGACGAGGCGTTGGCGCCGCCGGGGTTCCAGGTCATGACCGTGGCCACAAAGACGCCGCCTGACCAGTAGACAAGACCGCTGTCGTGGCGCGCGACGCCGATCCAGCCCGCCTTGTGGAGCACCGAGGCGCCGGTCAGGAACCGGGTCAGACGGCCCGGCTCGCGCACGTGGGCGAGCACGTAGAGCAGGTACCGCGCGTCGGTCGGCGTGAACTCCCCACGAAACCGCCTGCTGAGCAGGCCTTTGGCACTCGCAGCGAGATGGAGTTGACGAGCGAGTCGCGCGAGGTCCCAGGCCGTGGTCCGCTTGCCGACGAAGCTCGGCCGGGCCTGTTCGACCTCGACGACGTAACCCCCGTACATGTCCGTGTTCGTGAGGCCAAGCGTGCGCATGGCCGCGTTCACCCGCGCCGAGCCGCCACTCGTCGAGCCTCCGATCTGGACGAGCAGTTTGTTGGCCGCCTCGCTGTCGGAGTAGATGAGCATGCGCCGCAGCAGGACGTCAGTTCGGGTCCCCGGCGCCGGGACGGCGCGGAGCGAGCGCAGGAGCTCGACCGCGATCGCAAGCTTGAGCGTCGAGGCAGCAGGAAAGGCTGTTCGCGCGTTCCACGAGGCTCCTCGCCCGGTGCGCAGATCTCGGACGACGATCGCGCAGGTGCCGGCAAAACGCCGAGCCAGCGCACGAACGGTCCGCGCAAGCGCAGGATCGCTTCGCCCCTGGGCCCCGCCCTGAGTGGCCGCGGCTCGCGGAAGGCCGAACACCGGCCCGACGGCCGTTGAAGAACGGTGACCGAGACCGTCGAACGCGGTCACCCGAATCGTGACGTCTCGGCGCGGCAGGGCGACGTCGACGGAGAACCGCCGGCGAAGAAGCTCCTTCTCGACGGCGAGCCGCCCTCCGACCAGCACGCGGATGCGCCGCGTCCCTGGCGAGACCGTGCCCGCGACGCGGCCGAAGCTCACCTCATGCGGAGCGGGCGCGACGAGCGCGGGCGGCGGAAGCGCCGCTATGGCGACAGGTAGCACGGGCCAGATAATGGCCCGTCTGGGGCCCTCCCAGGTCTAGCGGCGGCTGGAACGGCGCCGAGCGCGGCGGGGATTGTCGTCCTCGATGACCGAGACCTCGACGGCCGCCGGCTCCTGGCCGTCGCTCAGGCTGAACTCCACAGCGAGCCCGTTGCAGCGCCCGACCGGTGCCTGGCCGGGGAGGAAATTGTCGCGCACAACCTGCACGCGCTCTCCATCCTCGGACCGGATGTAGCCGACATCCTTCTCCTCGTTGAAATAGATCATCGTTCCTCGCATCCGCTGTGTCTCCCTTCGAATCGTGGTCACCCCTACCACTTCGACCGGCGGCCCCGCCGGCTCGTGTAGACGCGCTTTAGAGGCGCGCTCCGCATCCCTGCGTTCTCGAACTGCTCCCGGTGCCCGAGGCGAGCCGCCACGCGGCTGACATCGCCCTGCTGCTCCGGCGTGACGAACGTGACCCCGCTGCCGGTTCGGCCCGCGCGCCCCGTTCGGCCGACACGGTGGACATACCCCTTGTCGTCCTCCGGCGGGTCGAAGTTGATGACGTGCGTGATGTCGACGAGGTCGAGGCCGCGCGCTGCGACGTCGGTCGCCACCAGTGTCTTGATCTTTCCGGAGCGGAAGCGCTCGAGCGCTCGCTCGCGCGCAGACTGCGTCATGTCGCCATGGAGCGCGATCGCCGCCACGTCGTGACGGGCCAGACGCTTGGCGAGCCGATCGGCGCCGCGTTTCGTCCGAACGAAGACGAGCGCGAGCCCGCGCTCGGCCTCCAGCTCCTGGATCAGGCGCTCGACCTTGCCCTCGGCCGACACCGATTCGAACCGGTGCGAGACTTCCGCCTCGTTCCTGTCGGGTTTTTCCTCGGTCTCGAAGCGCGATGGGTTCTTCGTGAACGAACGGGCCAGCTCGCCGACCTCGCCGTCGAGCGTGGCGGAGAAGAGCATGGTCTGGCGCTGCACCGGAAGCCGGCGGACGATCCGCTCGACCTGCGGCTTGAAGCCCATGTCGAGCATCCGGTCGGCCTCGTCGAGAACGAGAGTGCGAATGTTCGAGAGCGAAAGCAGCTTGCGCTCGACGAGGTCCTGGAGCCTGCCCGGGGTGGCGATGAGGATGTGCGCCCCGGCGGCGCGCTTGGCCTGAGCTCTGAGCGGTGCGCCACCGTAGACGGCGGCCACCCGCAGGCCCATGGAGGCCGAGAGCGCAGCGCATTCCCCAGCGACCTGAGAGGCGAGCTCGCGCGTCGGCACCAGCACGAGAGCCGACGGCGTCTGGGCCTTCGGATCGGTCCGCTCGACGAGCGGGACGGCGAAGGCAATGGTCTTGCCCGAGCCCGTGGGGGCCTTCGCGAGGACGTCGCCACCCGCGATCGCTTCCGGAATCACGAGCTCCTGAATCGTGAACGGCGACTGCATACCGCGCGCAGCGAGCGCTTCCACAACACGTGGACTTGCGCCAAGCGCGCTAAAAGATTGGTTGGAAATACTGATCACTCCTTTGACTGATGGTTCGAGACCGATACCGCTCGAAACCACCTAAGGAGTGCGAGAAGCTTCAATCTCACGGGGCGGCTTTGGCGCCGTCCCTTGGCTAGAGCGTAGCA
>JACCXX010000089.1 GCA_013696805.1 Actinomycetota bacterium | reverse complement strand
TCTCGAACTCCCAGGCTAGGCGCGACTTGCCGATGCCGGCTACACCGAACACCGCGACGAGGCCCGCGCGCCGGTCGTCCGCGGTCGCGTGGAAGAGGTCTTTGACGAGCCGGAACTCCCGGTCGCGGCCGACGAACGGCGCCTCGAGCCCGATCGAGCGACCCTCGCCGCGCCTCGACCCGACGACCCGCGACGCACGCCAGAGCTGGACCGGCTCCGCTTTCCCCTTCAGCTCGTGCGAGCCCGCGTCCTCGTAGACGATCGCCGCCTCCGACGCCCGCTTGGTCGCATCGCCGACGAGCACGGTGCCTGGCTCCGCCGCGCTTTGCACCCGGGACGCCGTGTTCACGAGGTCGCCGGCGACCATCCCCTGGCCCTCCGCGCCGATCGAGACCGCAGCCTCCCCGGTGAGCACACCGGCTCGCGCGCGCAGGTCGGGCGCGCCGACCTCCTGGCCGAGCACGGAGATCCCAGAGACCAGGTCGAGCGCGGCGCGCACCGCCCGTTCGGCATCGTCCTCCTGCGCGACCGGCGCGCCCCACATGGCCATCACCGCGTCACCGATGAACTTCTCCACGGTGCCGCCGTAGCGCTCGACGATCTGCCGAGAGCTGTCGAAGTAGCGGGTTAGGAGCTCACGAGTGTCCTCCGCGTCACGCCCCTCTGATGCGGTCGTGAACCCGACCAAATCCGCGAACAACACCGACACCAAACGACGCTCAGCCACCGGTGCGACGGCTGCCGCAGACGCGGCGGCGGCCACCACCGAAACCGCACCAACCTCCAGTGGCGCCCCGCAGTCGCCGCAGAACCTCTTGCCAGGCGCATTAGAGCCTCCGCAGGAAGAACAAACCGAAGCGAGCGCCCCACCGCAGTCGCCGCAGAACTTATTCGCGAAAGGATTCTCGGCGCCGCAGTTCGAGCAGACGATCATGCCAAGAGCCTAACCCGCAACCATGGGGCGCACTGACAGCCGCTACGCGCCCGCGGGATCAGACCGATCATCGCCAAACCCGCAACACCAAGCACGGCTCGCGCCTCGGCAGCGAACGCTGTGTCGTCGAGCCCACCCTCTCCTGGCTCCACCAGTACCGGCGTCTTCGACTGCGCGACGAACGCCGCGCCGCCATCCACGAAGCCGTCCTCAGCCTTGCCTGCAGCTTCATCTGCCTCAGGCAGCTCCGGAGCTCATTTTGTTAGACGCCCTTAGATCGCGGAGCGCGACCTCGGCTGCTGCGTACCCACACATTCCGTGCACGCCTCCCCCGGGTGGAGTGGCCGAGGAGCAGAGGTAGACGCCCTTGAGAGGCGTGCGGTACGGGACCGGCTTGCGCACCGGGCGGAAGAAGAGCTGTGCGAGATCCGGAGCGCCGCCGTTGATGTCTCCGCCCACGAGGTTGCGGTTCCCCTCCTCGAAGTCGGCCGGGCTCTTGACGGAGCGGGCCAGCACGAGCTCCCGGAAACCGGGGGCGAAACGCTCGACCTGCGCCTCGATTCGCTCCGTCATGTCCTCCGTCGAGCCGTTCGGAACGTGGCAGTAGGCCCAGGCCGTGTGCTTGCCGGCCGGCGCGCGGGTGTCGTCGAAGATCGAGTGCTGCGCGAGCAGGACGAAGGGCCGCTCCGCGTGCCGTCCAGTCCACGGCCCGGACTCTGACGCGGCGATCTCCTCCAGGGTGCCGCCGAGGTGGACCGTGGCGGCGTGCCTGCACTCCTCTGCGCGCCAGGGGATCGGGCCGTCGAGCGCCCAGTCGAGCTTGAACGCGGCCGGGCCGTGCCGGTAGCGCTCGAGCGCCCGGGCGTAGCGGGCCGGGAACCGTCCCGCGGCCATGCGAAGAAGGTCGCCTGGCATGACGTCGGCGAGGACGACGTCGGCAACCGGCAGCTCGTCGACAGGGCTCGACGTGCGCACCTCGCCGCCAAGGTCTCGGAGCCTCGCCAGGAGACCATCTGCGATTCGCTGCGACCCGCCGCGCGGGAAGCCCCAACCGTAGACGTGGCCGAGCAGCATCAGGGCGTAGCCGAAGCCCCCGCTGGGCCTCATCTCGAGCGGGAGCATCGAATGCGCTGCGTTCCCGGCGAAAAGCGCCCGTCCTTGGGGTGTCGAGAATGTCTTCTCGGCAACCGACCGTGCGGAGGCGAGGGCCAGGCGTGCGCTGTACGCTGCGCCGCGCGGCCCGAGGGCCCGCAGCATCGCCAGCACGCGACCCGGCGGCGGCGGATAGGGCCCGACGAGGACCGGCTCGACAGCAGCCCAGTGCTCGACCACCGGCTCGAAGAGTCGTCGGTAGGCGCGCTCGTCCGTGCCGAGGCTGCGTGCAGTCTCGGCTACGTCGCGGTGGAGCACGACCGCTGTGCCGTCGTCGAACGGATGTGCGGTCTGGATGTCCAGCTCGACCCAGTCGAGCTGGAGGTCGACTCCGCGGAAGAAGGGCGACAGCCGCGCGAGTGGATGGATCGCCGAGCAGAGGTCGTGGACGAAACCCGGCAACGTGAGCTCGGCCGAGCGGGTTCCGCCGCCGATCGTGGGCTGCTCCTCGTGCACGACGACGTCCAGCCCCGCGCGGGCGAGCGTCACGGCGCCGGCCAGCCCGTTCGGGCCCGATCCGATGACGATTGCGGTCGGCATCTCGGAAACTATGTGCCATCCTGGCCGGGTGATGACGCGCCTCGCGCCGGCCATCTTCTCGTTGGTGCTGCTGGCGGCCGGCTGCGGAGGCGACGACAGCGCCTCAGTCGAGAGCCAGGAGTTCATCGTCGAGCTCGAACTGCCGCTCTCGTCGTTCCAGGACGATCCCGAGGTCTTCGGCCAGGCCGGGCTCAGTCCCAACGGGCGGAACGGAACCCGGATCGTGATCCGGCTCGACGAGCCCTACAAGTCGACGCTGGAGGCGGAGATCCGCCGCGGAGGCTGTGGCGGCTTTCGCTCCATCTCGGCCGACTACGAGCTCGGCAAGGTGCAGGATGGGGAGCTGACCACCGAGGTGGACGTGCCGACGCGCGACATCCGCATGGGCTACGCCCTGGTCGTCCGCGAGCCGCGCAAGGACGACGAGCGAGCGAGGAGCCGGAATCGCCGCGACCAGGACTTCGACAAAGGCACCTGCGGCGACCTGTCCTCAGCGGAGCCGGTCGACTGATGGTCCGGCGCTACGGGCGCCGGGACTCGCTGAAAGTACTTCGCACTTTCAGCGACCAAGAGCACAGATCCTCGAGTGCCCACGCTATCGACCTGCGTGTGGTTGGCACTTGAGATGTATCTATCCGACTCCAGCGAGAAGAAACGCTCGGTTTTCCTTCAGCATTTCGCGAGCGATCACAAGCCGCTGGATTTGGTTCGTGCCCTCGTAGATCTGCGTGATCTTGGCGTCTCGCATCATGCGCTCGACCGGGTACTCCTGCATGTACCCGTACCCGCCGAGGACCTGGACGGCATCGGTCGTGACCTCCATCGCAACATCGGTGCAGTAGAGCTTGGCCATGGCCGAAATCTTCGTCAGCTCGTCGTCGGGGGCGCCTTCGTCGATCATCATCCCGACCTTGTAGAGCAGCCCGCGCGCAGCCTCGCATTTCGTTTCCATGTCGGCGAGCGTGGCCGAGATCAGCTGGTGCTGGGCGATCGGCTTCCCCATCGTCTCGCGGCTCTTCGCGTACTCGAGCGCGTAGTCGGTGGCGCCCTGCGCAAGGCCGAGCCCCTGGGCCCCGATCCCGGGGCGCGACCGGTCGAGGATGCGCATCGCGATCTTGAAGCCCTCGCCGACCTCGCCGAGCAGGCTCTCTGCCGGGATGCGCAGGTCGTTGAAGAAGATCTCGCCTGTCGTCGAGCCCTTGATGCCCATCTTGGGCTCGATGCGGCCGACCTCGAATCCCGGCGAATCGGCCTCCACGGCGAAGGCCGAGATCCCTGAGTGGCCGGCCTCCGGATCGGTCTTCGCAAACACGGTGTAGAGGTGCGCAACCCCCGCGTTCGTGATGAACCGCTTGCCGCCGTTCAGGACGTACTCCTCGCCGTCGAGCCTCGCCTCGGTGCGCATCGCAGCCGAGTCCGAACCGGAGCCGGGCTCAGTGAGCGCGTAGGCCGCCAGCCACTCGCCGCTCGCCAGGCGCGGGAGCAAGCGCTGCTTCTGCTCCGCGGTCCCGGCAAGCTTGATGCCGAGGGAGCCGAGCTCCTGGACGGCCAGGATCAGGCCCGTGGTCGCGCAGACCTTGGAGAGCTCCTCGATTGCGACGAGGACCATCAGGGCGCCGCTCCCAGTGCCTCCGTACTCCTCGTCGTAGGGCAACCCGAAGAGCTCGTGCTCGCGGAAGAGCTCGACCATGTCCCAGGGGAACTCGCCCGTCTTGTCGATCTCGGCTGCGCGGGGCGCAACCCGCTCGCTCGCCAGCGAGCGCACGAGCTCGCGGATCTCGCGCTGCTCCTCGGTCAGGGGGTCGTACGGCACGGCGGAAAGTCTACGGCCGAGCAGTTCCCGCATGGTCGGCCGGCAACAGCTGGATCGTGCTGGGGGGCTCAGGTGAGATCGAGCCGCTTGAGCGGCTTCACGGTCGGCCCCTGAATCACCTGGCCGTCGCCGGAATAGCGCGACCCGTGGCATGGGCAGTCCCAGCTCTGCTCTGCCGGGTTCCAGATGACGTGGCAGTAGAGGTGCTGGCAGACGGGCGACAGGGCGTGCAGCGCGCCAGTCTCGTCGCGGTACACCGCGCGCTTGTGAGCTCCCTTGCGCACGATTGCGCCGTCGCCCGGACCTAGCGACTCGATGTCGACATCGTCGGAGCGCAGGCGGTCGGCAACGAAATGTTTTCCAGCCGACACGTTGCCGCTCACGAAACGCTTGAACGACGCCTTCGGCTTGATCCGCTTCGCCTCATACAGGTCGGCCCACGGGTTCGCCCGGCCGAGGATGCCGTCGCTGAGCAGCATCGCCGCGAGGGTGCCGCCCGTCATGCCCCACTTGCTGAAGCCGGTCGCCGTGAGCACGTGCCCCGAGGTTCGCCGCAGCCGCCCGATGTAGGGAACGCGGTCGACCGACATGTAGTCCTGCGTCGACCAGCGGTACTCGACGGGCCCGGCCTGGGGCCAGTGCTCGCCGAGGTACTCCTCGAGCGTGCGGTAGCGCTGCGCCGGGTCCTCCTCGTCGCCGATCTTGTGGCCCTCGCCGCCGACCTGGAGGAGCAGCCGGTCTCCGTCGGGGATCGTCCGTATCGATCGGGTCGGCGTGCCCGAGTTGATGAACATGCCGTCCGGCGCCGCCGACGCGTCGATCGGCGCCGCCACTGCATAGCTGCGGTGCACGTGCGCCTTGGTGAAGAAGAGGCCGCTGTCCTCAAAGGGCAGATGGGTGGCGACGATCACGTCCTTCGCCCGTACGGTTCCTCCGCTCGCGCGCACGGTCGTGCCTTTCACGTCCTGCGCGATCGTCCGCTCGAAGACATGGCTGCCGTCGCCGGGGATCGTGGCGGCCAGGGCGAGCAGGTACTTCCGCGGGTGGAACTGCGCCTGGTTTTCGAGCCGCACCGCACCGGCCACGTCGAACGGCAGCGACGTCTCGCTCGTCAGGGCGACGTCGAGGCCTGCCCTCTTGGCGGCATCGACCTCCTTCTTCAGCTTCGGAACCTCGTCCTGCGACTCGGCGAAGACGAAGTTGGCCTTCCGCTCGAAGTCGCAGTCGATGCCGTCCTCCTCGACGAACTGCGCCACCCGCGCGAGTGCCGCCTCGTTCGACTCGGCGTAGATGCGAGCACCGTCGGCCCCGAAGTTGTCCTCCAGGTCGCCGTAGATCGCACCATGGCCGGACGTGATCTTCGCCGTCGTGTAGCCGGTGGCGCCGCGCACGATGCGCTTCCCCTCGACGACTGCGACTGTTTTTCCTTCGCGCTTCAGGAGTGTGGCAGCCGTGAGGCCCGCGATGCCGGCGCCGATCACGCACACATCGACGTCCATCTCCCCAGCGAGCGCGGGGTAGTCCGTCTCCGGCGTCGTCAGGACCCAGTAGGACGGGTTCGGCGGCGCGCCCACGGGCCCGACCCTACAGTCCCCGGCTGTGATCCTCGAGAACGGCGTCATCCACACGCTCGACCCGTCCATGCCTGCGGCACGGGCCCTCCCCATTGCAGGCCAACGGATCGCCGGAGGCATCGGGACCCACGAGACAGCCCTGGCGAGCCCGGAGCGAATCGATCTCGGCGGGCGCTGCGTCGTCCCGGGCTTCAACGATGCGCACGTGCACTTTCCGACCTGGGCGGTGGCTCAGCGTGAGGTGCGACTCGAAGATACGGCGTCGCTTGACGAAGCCTTGGCCCGCGTGGGCGCCGCGGTCGGAGCCGTCGAGCCCGGCCGCTGGCTGCGGGGACGTGGTTGGCGGAGCGGCGACTGGACGCCGCCTGTCGACCCGACGCGGGAGGCGCTCGATGCCGTGACCGGGGAGACGCCGGCCGCGCTCATGGCCCGCGACTACCACTCGTTGTGGCTCAACTCGGCCGCTCTGGCACAATCGGACGGCGACCTGGCGGTCGAAGGCGGTGTCGTCGAGCTCGATGAGCGGGGCGAGCCGACGGGCGTCCTCCGCGAGGAATCGGCCTGGACGTTCCGTGACCGGTACCTCCGGCCAACGGACGACGAGTTCATCGAGGCGATGCGCGAGGGGCTGAAGCTCACCGCCGCTCGAGGGGTCACGGCTCTTCACGACAAGGACGGCTGGCTCGGTGCGCCGAGGCTCTGGCAGCGCCTGCTCGACGACGGGTTGCTCACGTTGAGGGTCTGGCAGTCGCTTCCGGCCGAGCACCTGGATCGCATCGACGAGCTCGCCCTGCCGGCGGGCATCGGCGGCGATCTGCTGCGGATCGGCTACCTGAAGGTCTTCATGGACGGCACTCTCGGTTCGCAGACGGCCCGACTGCTGGACGGCTCCGGGGTCGAGATCACGAGCCGCGACGACCTGGCGGAGATCGTGCGCCGAGGCGCGCGGTCCGGATGGCCCGTTGCCGTGCACGCGATCGGCGACGCGGCCAACCGCGACGCGCTCGATGCCTTTGAGCAGACGCGCGAGGAGTGGCAAGGGCTGCGCCCACGGATCGAGCACGCACAGCTCCTCGCCGAGGAGGACGTGCCCCGCTTCGCTGAGCTGGGCGTCGCCGCCTCGGTCCAGTTCAGCCACGCTCCGTCGGATCGCGACATCGCAGACAGGCTCTGGGCAGGCAAGACGCACCTCGCGTACGCCTACCGCTCGCTCCTCGAGTCCGGGGCGCTCCTCGC
>JACCXX010000074.1 GCA_013696805.1 Actinomycetota bacterium | reverse complement strand
TTCGCCACCCCGATCGCGTTTTTCACGCCGAGGTAGGCGGCAGCCTCCTCTTCGAAGGCACGGACGTTGGGGCCGAGGATGAACTGCCCGGAGTCGAGGACTTCGGCAATTCGCTCCTTTAGCTCCTCCAGCAGCGGCGCGTACTGCGCCCGCACGTCAACCAGCGGGATCTGCGGCACGACGAGCCAGTCTAGACGACCTCCTGTAGCGGATAACCAGATAGACCAGGCCCGCCAGGATCACAGCCCCGACGGCGTAGTCGACGTAGCGCCAGGCGTGATGGAAGCTGTCATAGCTGCGACCGAGCCCGTACCCGGCGCCGGCGAGCCCGAAGCACCAGGGCACGCAGCCCAGGAACGTGAGGATCGTGAAGCGCACCAGACCCATGCGCACGACTCCGGCCGGGATCGAGACGAACGAGCGCACGACGGGCGTCACACGGCCGAGGAAGACCGTTGCGTCGCCGAAGCGCTCGAACCACCGGTCCGCACGCTCGAGCTTGTCCGGGCCGATGTGGAGCCAGCGCCCCTTGCTCTCGAGGAAGGGCCGGCCGCCGTAGACGCCGATCGCCCAGCCGAGCACCGAGCCGATGGTGTTTCCGAGCACACCGGCCATCGAGATGGCGAAGAACGCCCAGAAGCCGGAATCGAACTGATGGCCGAAGAGGACGACGTCCTGGCCCGCGAACGCCCCTGCAGCCACTGCGCCGCCGTAGACCATGATCAGCTCGCTCGCCACCGGCAGGACGGCGTCGACCAGCATCAGGAGGAAAACCGCGTACAACCCGTGATCGCCGATCAGCGACGTGAGCGCATCGGTGATCGCTGACAGGATCGACGCAATCAGCACGGCGGCGAGTGTAGTTAAGGGGAGTTAGCGCCGGGGACGACGGACGCTGAAGCGCCGCGTGAGCTCTGTCGGCCCGAACGAGTTCGTCGTCAGCACGCGCACGACGTAGCTGCCGCGATAGGCGAGAGCGCCGTTCCCGTAGCGGCCGTTCCAGACGACGGTCCGTGCTCCGGAGCTCATGAAGCGGTTCGCGACCGTGCGGACGACCACACCCGTCGAGGTTTCGATCGAGACGCGCACCCGGGCCGGGTTGACGAGCCGGAAGCTGACCCGGAACGCGGTGCCGCGCTTGCGGACGCGCAGGACGCTCGGTCGCACGCTGAGGTGCCCGAGGGTCGAGTTCAACCAGAAGGTGCGCTCGGCGACGGAGTGCTGGCTCAAGTTGTCGACAGCGTTGACGACCCACCGCCACCGGCCCTGGCGGTCGATGGCCCCATCCGGAGTGCGGCCGTTCCAGGCCAGCCGGTAGATGCCGGGCAGGCGCTCACCGGTCTGCGTCTGGCGCGGGACGCGATCGGGCCCGACGAGGCTGGCCGTGACTGTCGAGGGCCGGACGAGCTTGAACGAGAGGGACTGCACCTCGCCGAGGCCGTCGCCGTTCGGCGACAGGACCGCCTCGGTCGGCGGGGGAGCATGGACGCCGTAGTAGAAGACCATCAGCGAGTCGGACACGGCGCGCTCAGGCCGGTCCGATGGGCGGTTGAGCAGCTTGCCGTCGAAGGCCATCGTCGTCGAGCCGCCGGCATCGAGCGCCGAGCCCTGCGCGACGCCGAGCCGAACGAGGGTCTGCGCGAGCTCGAAGTTCGTCATGCCGGACGAGTAACCGGGCTGGCGGCCGTCGACGGCGACGAAGACGAGGGTTCCGTCGGGCCGCTGGCCGATGCCGGTGCGCGGATGGCGAAGCGAGAGCTGGTTGCTCGAGAAATCTTCGAGCGCGCGGAACACGGGCACGCCGTTCTTGACGATCAGCGGGCCACCCCCGATCGCGTCGGTTACGCCACCCCACTGCGGGCGGAGAATCAGGCGCGTGGTCAGGCTCTGGCCGAGGGGAGCCTCGGCTGCGAGCCGTCCTGCCGATGAGCCGCGGCCCACGAGCACCGCGCCGCCAGGTGGAATCGGGGTCGATCCGCCGGGCTTGACCTGGGTGACGACGCCAGTCAGATCCGTAAAGGGCGCAGCCGGAGGGAAGGGCTGCAGGGTGACCTCGACGGAGCCCGACGCCGCGGGTGTCGCCGTGCCCCACGCCGGGGTGAAGAGCGAGGCGCCGTCGGCGCCGGGGCGCTGGTTCAGGCCGGTGAGCGGCCGGCGCTGGCTCGAGCCCCACCACTGGCCGAGCATCGCGACTCGCTCGACGACGATCCGGCCGTCGTCGGTGACGCCCACGGTCGAGCGCTTCGAGTGCGGAGGCGTCTTCAGGACCCCCGACTGCATGAGCATCCCGCTCGGCAGCCCCTCGTCCCACGTGAACAGGTCGCCGTTGACCCCGGCGACGGTCGCGATCGAGGAGACGCGACGCTGCATCGACGTCACGGTCTCGCGGCCGAGGATGGAGCCGTTCGAGAGCACGGGGCGGAGCGCGTAGAGCCCGCCGGGCTTCGGCGCGGTCATGACGTGGACGGCGACGGGCCCGTGCGGCGTGAACTGAACCTGCTTCTCGAACGTCACGCCGGGGGTGAGAACGACCCGGCCCGCTGCGCCCGCGGCGGGCGGCAGGACCAGGGCAAGCAGAGCTGCAAGGAAGACTCGTTTGAGCATGACCCCGACCGAGGCTAGCGAAAGGCTCCGCGCGACCGCCGAGGCTTTACAACTTACGAACGGGATACGCGCGGTCGGGAGGGGCGCTCCTTTGGGCCCTGCATACCGCCACATCCGTCTACGTAACCATTGCGCATCAGCGCCGGAGCCGGGCTCTGCCCGGCGGGAGGCTCACAACGGAGAGGAGAGCGCTCGAGCCACACCACCAGCCGCCGGCTCCTGAAACTTTCCGCAGCGAGCCGCCGCCAGCAAGGAGGGGGCTCACGGGGGAACCAGGGGTTCCCCCGGTGACCACTAGCGCGTGCGATCGACCGCTGCGTGGGTCAGAGCCTCGAGCTCCTCGCGCCTGACAGTGCCGTCAAGCGCCTCGCTTGCCCGCCGCGCGTAGTCCAGAGCCGTCTTCCGCGACTGCTCGAGTGCGCTCGTCGCCGCCACCCTCACGAGCGCTCCCTCGAGCGGCCCGCCGGCGAGCGCCGCGCGGACCACATCGTCCTCACGCGCGGCCAGGAGCAGCGGCAGCGTGGGCGTTCCCTCGCGGAGATCGGTGCCCGGAATCTTGCCGGTGTCGGCAGCGTCGCCCGTGCAGTCGAGGATGTCGTCGGCGATCTGGAAGGCGATGCCGAGCGCCAGCCCGAACTCACCCGAGCCTCCGGCGAGCTTGCACGCGGCTTCGAAGAGCTTCCCGGTCTTCAGGGCGCAGCGCTCCAGATAGCTCTCGATCGTCGTGTCCGGGTCGTAGGCCTGACGGCGCTGGAGCGCTTCGCCTCGCGAGAGCGCGACCGCCGCCTCGGCGAGGATCGCCGCAGCGCCGACGTCTCCGGTCGTGGCGAGCTCCGCGAACGCGCGGGCGAAGAGGTAGTCGCCCGTCGTGACCGCCGCCTGGTCGCCGTGCGCGCTCCACACCGGCGGCCGGCCGTGCCGCAGGCTTGCACCATCGATCAGATCATCGTGCACGAGGGTCGCCATGTGAACGAGCTCGATGGAGACCGCTGCCGCTACGGTCGGAGGCCGGTCGATCGGCGCGGCCAGGAAGACGAGCAGGGGCCGCAGCCGCTTGCCTCCGCTGAGCGCCTCCGACCCGGCGTCGGCGACGAGGCCGGGGTAGCGGCCGACGGCCTGCTCGAGCCGCGCCTCGACCTCTTCGAGGTACGCGTCGAGGCCGGGCACGGCCCGGTCGATGGGCGGTGCGCTCACCGGGCGACCGCCGTGTGCAGGGCGACGATGCCGCCCGCAAAGAGCCGCCAGCGAATCTGCTCGAAGCCGGCCTCGTCCATCAACTTCGCGAGGCTGTGCGGCGACGGGAAGCGGCGGACGCTTGCGGGCAGGTAGGTGAACGCGGCTCCGCCGGGGAGCAACTTTCCGACCGCAGGGATCAAAGCGTCGAACCAGACCTTGTAGAAGAGTGCCAGCAGGCCACGCGGACGCGTGACGTCCAGAACCGCGACTCGACCTCCGGACGTGAGGACGCGGCGCATCTCCGCCAGCCCCTGCTCGGCGCCCGCCACGTTGCGCAGGCCGAAGCCGATCGTGACGGCGTCGAACGATGCGTCGACCAGGGGCAGGTGCAGCGCGTCGGCTTCGAGCCAGACGATCTCGGACGACTTCGACCGAGCTCGCTCGAGCATCCGTGCCGAGAAATCGACGGCAGTCACGTCGCCCCCCGCCTCTCGCCCGGCGAGCGCGAGATCGCCGGTCCCGCAACAGAGGTCGAGGACGCGATCCCCGGGGCGCACGATCGCTCGGGCAGCCGCCCGCCGCCACCCCTGGTCGAGCCCCGCCGTCATCAGCCGGTTCATCGCGTCGTAGACCGGTGCGACGCGATCGAACATGCGGCGCACCCCCTCAGGAGGGAGCGTTCCCACCTGCGTGCTCACGCTACTTCGGGCCTTTTGAGGCGACGAGGAACGCTGCGAGCTTGCGCAGGTTCTCGTCGCCGAGATCCTTGAACTGCGGCATCACGCTGTTGCCGAACTCCGAGGGATTCGCGACATAGCGAGCGAAGTAGTCGGCATCGCGACCGCCGTCCCCGATGTCGCTGAGGTCGGGCGCTCCCACGTTCGAAGCCCCTGCGTTGAGGTAGGTGTGACAGGCGCCGCAACCCGCCTTGGCGAAGATCACTGCGCCATCGGTGGCCTGCTTGTCCCCCGCAAAGCCCTGCTTCTCCGCCCAGACCGGCACCGCTTCCACGAGCTCGGCGCCGAGGGACTCGCGGGCAGTTGCCCCCTTGTAGGTGAGGACACCCATCGCCAGCACCGTGAGCACTGCGCCCACGAGGGCTACCGGTCTGCGCATGACGCGC
>JACCXX010000159.1 GCA_013696805.1 Actinomycetota bacterium | reverse complement strand
TTCGACGACGAGGCGGACGCGATCCGCCTCGCCAACGACACGCCCTACGGCCTCTCCGGATCGATCTGGACGCGTGACGCCGGTCGCGCGTTCCGGGTGGCCCGGGGGATCGACGCGGGCGTGCTTTCCATCAACTCCAATACATCCGTGCGGGTCTCGACGCCCTTTGGCGGGTTCAAGCAGTCCGGGTTCGGGCGCGAGCTCGGGATGCACGCTCTCGAGGGCTACTCCGAGATCAAGAACGTGTACCTGGCGACGGACGCCTGATGGGCCGCCTCGACGGCAAGGTCGCGGTCATCACAGGCGCCGGCGGCGGCATGGGCCGCGAGGCGGCGATCGTCTTCGCGGAGGAGGGTGCCCAGGTCTGCGCGGCCGACATCGACGGTGACGCGGCGGAGCAGGTCGCATCCGAGGCCGGTGACGCACTGGCGGTGCAGGTCGACGTTGCCGACGGCGGGAGCGTGCAGGCGATGTATGCGGCGGCCGCGGAGCGGTTCGGCGGGATCGACGTCCTCTACAACAACGCCGGGATCTCGCCGCCGGACGACGACTCGATCCTCGAGACCGAGGAGGCCGCCTGGGATCGCGTGCAGGACGTCAACACCAAGGGCGTCTACCTGTGCTGCAAGCACGGGATCCCGTGCTTGCTGGAGCGGGGCGGGGGCTCGGTGATCAATGTGGCGTCGTTCGTAGCCTTGATGGGCGCGGCGACGTCGCAGATCTCGTACTCGGCCTCGAAGGGCGCGGTGCTCTCGATGTCGCGGGAGCTCGGCGTCCAGTTCGCGCGACAGGGGATCCGTGTCAACGCGCTTTGTCCCGGGCCGGTCGAGACCCCGCTGCTGCTGCGGATCTTCGGCGACGACCCGGCTGCATACGAGCGGCGCCGAATCCACCTGCCGATGGGCCGACTTGCCAAGCCGCGAGAGATCGTCATGGCGGCGCTCTTCCTGGCGAGCGACGAGTCGTCGTACGTGAACGCGGCGACCTTCCTCGTCGACGGCGGCCTGACCGCTGCTTACGTGACGCCCGAATAGCTGGGACTAGTTAGGCCGGCGAGAGCGTAGCGCCGGCCGGCCGCGCGGTCAGCCGGAAGTACGCCGTCGTCAGCGCGGCGGCAGCGAACGGAACGGTGAGGCTATGGGCGAAAAGCGAGCCGAGCCACGTGTCGAAGAACTCCGGCAAGGGAGCGAAGAGAAGGCTGATCACCCCGGACGCGACCGCGACAATCACGAACGTCACGATGATCAGCCCGAACACCTTCCAGCCGTGTCCGCGCACGATCTCGCGCGAGCGCCCAAACGACTCGCCAGCCGACCGACCCTCGATCACGATCACAGCCACGAGCATCGACCAGATCGTGAGCAGGAAGAGACCGGGGACGATCAGGAGGACCAGACCGACGGCGATCCCGAGCCCGGCGAGGATCCCGCCGACGATCAGCGCGGGCAAGCGGGGGCCAACGGCTTGATAGATCTCGCCGATGGTTCGGTCGGCGCGGCCGTCGCGCACGTCTCGCACGACCTCGACCAGAGCGCCCTGCACCCAGAAGAAGCCGATGACGCCCGCGGTGGCGGCGATCAGGCCCCAGAAGAGGCCCGCCAGGACGCTGTCGCCTGCAGCCGCGTTGGCGAGAGCCGAGAACAGGTCGAGGACCGCGTACACGACGAACGCGGTGAGGAAGAACCGCCAGAAGAACCGCTTGTAGAGGCCCCAGGCCTCGCCGAGCACACTGCCGATCTGCATGCGCCGACCCTACAGCTACTCGGGTATCCGGAGGATGATCTTGCCGAGCTGGTCCCCGCTCTCCATGCGCTCATGAGCCGCCGCGGCCTCTGACAACGGGAAGACCTCGTCGACGATCGGCTTGACCCGGCCCGACTCGACCAGCTCGTAGACAGCCTCGAAGTCCGCTCTCGTCCCCATCGTCGAGCCGAGGACCGACAGCTGCTTCCACCAGATCCGGTGAAGCGCTGCAGGCGGGTTCGGGCCCGATGTGGCCCCGCAGACGACGACGCGGCCTCCTGCGCGAGCCGCCTGCAGGCTCTGCTGCCACGTCGCCTCGCCGACGTGCTCGACCACGATGTCCGCTCCGTGGCCGCCGGTTGCCTCTTTCACAGCGGCCGGGACGTCTTGCGCGGCGTGGTTCACCTTGACGTCGGCCTCGACGGCGGCCAGCTTTTCGTCGCTGCCAGAGGTGACGATCGTCCGCCCGCCGAGCGCGCGGGCGATCGAATTCGCAGCGGTCGCAACTCCGCCGCCGACGCCCCACACGAGCACCCACTCGCCTTCTCGTAGTCCTGCGCGCGTGACGAGCATGCGGTATGCGGTCTCGTAGACGAGGGGCCAGGCGGCCGCCTCCTCGAAGCTCATTCCGTCAGGGATCGGGTACACGTTCGATGAGGGCACTGCGACCAGCTCTGCGTGCGTGCCGTCCATGTGCTCGCCGACGACGGTGATCTTCTCGTCGTGCTCGATGCCGGGGTTGATGAGCACTCGCCGGCCGTCGACGAAACCGGCCCCGTCGGCTCCGAGGATGCGGGGCTTGGGCACCGAGGGCAGGCCCTTCCGGATCCAGACGTCCAGACGGTTGAGCGACGCCGCCCGCAACTCGACGAGGACATCTCCCGGTCCGGGCTCGGGATCGGGCGCGTCCTCGTAGCGGAGCACCTCGGGCCCGCCGTCCTCGTGAATGCGGATTGCCTTCAACGCGCGCGACTCTAGGCACAATGCGACGGTGAGGGCAGCAGAACTCGAGCTTCTCGGACAGGAGCTCGGCATCGACGTGGTCGGGGCCGCGCCGGCGGAGCCCTACGAGAACACCGAGCGACACATCCGTGAGCGGCGAGCGCGTGGGCTCTTCGCCGACATGCGATTCACGATGGCGCGGCCCGAGATCTCGTGCCATCCCGAGGACGCGCTGCCCGACGCGCGCACCGTTGTCTCGGCGGCGCTCTGCTACTGGAGCGAGGAGCCGCCGCTCGAGCCGGGCCAGGGCAGGCTGCCTCGTTACACCTGGTTCCATGCCTACGCGGAACTGCGCGAGAAGCTCGATGCGCTCGGACGCCGTCTTGGCGGCGACTACCGCGTCCTCGTCGACGAGAACCAGCACGTCGACCGCGAGGCCGCTGCACGCTCGGGCGTTGGCTTTTACGGGAAGAACACGCTGCTGATCACGCGGCGCCACGGCTCCTGGGTCGTCCTCGGCTCGCTCATCACCGCGGTCGGGATCGAGCCCGGCGAGCCGATGCCCTTCGCCTGTGGCTCCTGCACCCTTTGTATCGAGGCGTGCCCGACGGGCGCGCTGGATGAGCCCGGCGTCCTCGATTCCACCAAGTGCCTCTCCTACTGGTCGCAGGCTGCGGCGCCGATCCCGGAGGAATACCGCGAGCCCCTCGAGGCGCAGGTCTACGGTTGTGACATCTGCCAGGACGTCTGCCCGTGGAACGGGGGTATTGAGAAGCGCCGCGCGGGTCAGGCGCCGCCCATCGGGGCTGAGCCCCACGTCTCCCTCGTCGACTGGCTCGAGGCGTCCGACGACGACCTGCGGGCCCGCTACGACCGCCTGTTCGTGCCGAGAAAGG
>JACCXX010000064.1 GCA_013696805.1 Actinomycetota bacterium | reverse complement strand
TGAACACGAGACCGCGCTCCTCGGCCAGCGCGAGCAGTTCCTCGGCTTCGGTGCTCGACTGGGCCGGCGGCTTCTCCACGAAGACGTGCTTGCCGGCCTGGAGCGCCCGCTTGGCGAGCTCGTAATGGGTCACCACCGGGGTGGCGATCGTGACCGCGTCGAGCTCCGGATCGGAGAGAAGATCCTCGAAATCGCACGTCGTTCGCGCCCCGGGATACCGTGCCGCCTGGTCTGCCAGGAGGTCGGGCGCGAGGTCGCAGATCCAGCGCAAGTCGGCCAGCTCGCCGAAGTTGCGAGCGAGGTTTGGGCCCCAGTAGCCGAGCCCGGCGTGGCCGATTCTGATGCTCATAGCTTCCAGACCTTCTCGTTCTGGGCGCCGCCCGCGCCGGTCGCGTTTCGAAGGTCGACGACCAGCGTGGCCCGTTCGACCAGGTCGTCGTAGTCGATCCCGCTGTGCGCGGTGACGATCACGACGCAATCCGCTCCATCGATGTCGAGGGGCACCGAGGTGAGCCCCTGCTCCGGCAGCTCGGGCACGTTGGGGTCGTGGTAGGAGACGTCGCCGCCCTCGGCGTGCAGCAGCTCGATCAGTTTGAGCGCCGGCGATTCGCGGGTGTCGTCGATGTCCGCCTTGTAGGCCACGCCGAGCACCAGCACCCTGGAGCCTTTGAGCGCGCGCTCCTGGGAGTTCAACGCCCTCACGACCTTCCCGAGGCACCACCACGGCATGTTCTCGTTGACCTTCCCGGCCAGCTCGATGAACTCCGTATAGAAGTCGTACTCCCTCGCCTTCCACGTGAGGTAGAAGGGGTCGATCGGCATGCAGTGCCCGCCGAGACCCGGCCCAGGCTGGAAGCTCATGAATCCGAACGGCTTCGTGGCCGCGGCGCCCACGACCTCCCAGACGTCGATGCCCATCCGGTCGCAGAGCTGGGCAAGCTCGTTGACGAGCGCGATGTTCACCGAGCGGAAGATGTTCTCCAGCAGCTTGGTCAGCTCGGCGGCCTCCGGCGAGGAGACGGCCACGACGCTTTCGAGCGCGCTCTCGTACAGCGAAACGGCGCGCTGAGTGCAGGCGGCTGTGATCCCGCCGACGATCTTGGGCGTGTTCTTGGTCGTCCAGTCCTCGCGACCCGGGTCGACCCGTTCGGGCGAAAAGGCGAGATAGAAGTCCTCGCCCGTCTTCAGGCCGCTCGACTCGAGCACCGGGAGCAGGCGCTCCCTCGTCGTGCCCGGGTACGTCGTCGACTCGAGGACGACGAGCTGCCCTTTACGAAGACGGGGCGCGATCTGCTCGACAGCGCCCAGCACGATCGAGAGGTCCGGCTCGCGCTGGGCCGACAAGGGCGTCGGCAAGGCGATCAAGATCGCCTCTACGTCCTTCAGGCGATCGTAGTCCAAGGTGGCGCTCAGCGTGCCTGCTTCGACGAGCTGCCGTAGTCCCTCGGAGGGAACGTCCGTGACGTAGCTCTCGCCGCGGTTGATGGCATCGACGCGTTCCTCGTCGGCCTCCACCAGCAGGACCGGACGCCCCGCTTGGGCGAAGACCTGTGCCAGTGGGAGACCGACGTAGCCCGCGCCGACGATGCCGACAGGGCCGTTCATGGCCGCGATCCTACCGTGGGGCTAGCGCGGGCTCTGCGGCAGGGCTCGCCCGCGGAACCAGGGCCTCGCCATGGAGTCGCTCTTGAAGAACTCGAGCAAGAGCGCCGAAACCTTCTGTGCGCCGATCTTCGATGGGTGTGTCCCGTCGTTGTCGACGTCGTCACAGTCCCAGGTGAGCCCGTCACGCCTGCCCTTCGTGCCGTCGGTCCAGAGATACGGGCCCCACCCGATCCAGGGGCCGCTCGCCTTCTGCTGCATGCGGTCACGGATGAGCCAGCGCACAGCAAACGCGCTGTCGTAGGCGTGTGGCTCGGGATTGCGCGCCGTGATCGCGTAGCCGGCATAGGTGCGGCTCGAAAGGAAGATGAGGCGCAGGTTCGGGAAGCGCGCCCTGAGGATGTGAACGATGGCCCGGAGGTTCGCGTGGAGCGCGCGCGCGTCCCGGGGGAACAGTCGGCTCTCGCCCGAGATCGCCTGCTTCAGCCAGACCGCCTGAACCTGGTCCGGATATGCCTCGGCCGCGTTGAGCCGCTCGTCGACGAGCTCCCAGTACGGCGAGCTGGGCGACTTGATCCTCTGCGCATCCCAGCCGGTCTCGGCGCCGTCCACGAGCTGGACGCTGGCGCTCTTGGCCGGATCGCGATCGGCCCGGGACTTGAAATCGGAGAACTCTCGCGTCGTGTTCGACATGCCGATCGAGAGCAGGACGATCTTGCCGTCGACGGGGCGCACGCGCCGGGCAGCCGCCAGTCCCAGTCGCCCGTAGGCCGTCGAGGGGCGGTTTCGACCGTTCGGGTAGAGGCCGCCCCGATACCCCCGGTAGCGCCGCCCGCCCATTTCGGTGAGCGGGACGAGGCCTGTGCTCGTGCGCTCGCAGTCGGCGCGCGCGCGGGTCGAATCGGCAGGTGCATCGACAGCCGCCGCTCCGAGCGCGAGTGCGGCTAAGGCGACGATCGGGGCCAAGAGCTTCATACGTGTCCACTCAGCGTACGCCGGGCGTGTTAGCGGTCTGTTAGCTTCGTCGCCGGGCCGATAGAGCGCGAAAAGTCGGTGGCTATACTCGCCAGCCCCGGGCCGTTAGCTCAGTTGGTAGAGCAGGGGACTCTTAATCCCAAGGTCGAAGGTTCGAATCCTTCACGGCCCACCTCGAAATCGGGCACCGCTCTAAGCGACGAGGTCGGTTCGGACCTCGGCGTGCACGTCCGTGAACGCCTCTACCACTTCGGGTCGAACTGCGTTCCGGCGCAGCGCAGCAGCCCACGGAGTGCTCCCGCAAAAGCAGAGCGCCGGACGGGGGTCGTTGACCGTTTCGCGGCACCGAAAGGAGGATTTTGAGAGTGTTGTGCCGCTTTCCTGCGGAATCGGGAGACCGGCGGGGGTGAGTCGTGCCTCGAACGAGTGGTTACGGAGCTCGAGACCGTCCATTGATCGAGGGACGCGGTATCCCTCGAATGGGGGAGGCCAGAGTCCCTGCTCGCGCCGATCTGGGACCCGTGGGCAGAGTCTTCACAACCATGCTGGTGACGCTCGCCGCGGCGGTCCTCGCCGGGCCGGCCCAGTCGGCCGGCAACCCTGAGATCGCCGCCCTGCAGGTCGGGCTCAGCTTGCGCGGCCTCTACAGCGGCACGGTTGACGGGGTTCTCGGGCCCGGGACGTCGGACGCTGTTCGCCGCTTCCAACGGAAGGCCGGCCTTTCGGCGGACGGCGTGGCAGGAGCCGAGACGCGTGCTGCACTCGGCCGGTACGGCCGCCGCGCACCCCTCGGCCGCCGCTCGCTCGTCTTCGATGCACGCGGCTGGGACGTCGCAGCGCTCCAGTTCGCGCTTGCTTCGCACGGCTTCCCCTCCGGCTCGTTCGACGGTCACCTCGGTCTTCGTACCGAGGCGGCTCTTCGTCGATTCCAGGTGTGGACCGGTCTCGAGCCCGACGGCAGAGCCGGGCCCTCGACCTTCGCGGCGCTCCGCGCGCCCCCGCCTCGCTCGCCGCTCGCTCTGAGCGTTCCGGTTCAGGCGCCTACGGGAGATTCCTTCGGCCCCCGAGGCGCGCGCTTTCACGCCGGGCTCGACTTTCCGGCCGCGTCCGGCACGACTGTGTCTGCCGCCGGCTCGGGCCGTGTCGTCTTCGCGGGCCAACACACCGGAGGGTGGGGAAACCTCGTCGTCGTCAAGCACCGCTCCGGAGTGCGGACGCTCTATGCGCACCTCTCGCGCATCGACGTCAAGCTCGGGCAGCGCGTCTCGTCAGGCGCCACGGTGGGGCTCGTCGGGGCAACGGGTCAAGCCACCGGCCCGCACCTGCATTTCGAGGTGCTCGTCCGGGGGGCGGCCGTCGACCCGCAGTCGGCCCTTTAGGTCACCAATGCTTGCTTCGGTAGCTCGAGCGCAAAGCGCGCTCCGTGCGGCTCCGCCTGCTCGTAGGTGAGGCCTCCGCCAATCGCCTGCGCGAAGGAGGATGCGATCGACAGGCCGAGGCCTGCGCCTCCCGCCCTGCGGCTAGTGGATTCGCTCCGCGAGAACCGCTCGAAGAGTCGGGGGACAAACGCGGGGTCGACGCCGTTCCCACTGTCCTCGACGAGGAACCTGAAGCGCGCCGCCCCGTTCTCGGCTCGAACGACGACCGGCGGCTCACCGTAGCGGAGCGCGTTCGTGATCAGGTTGGAGACGACGCGCTCGAAAGCGCCGGGATCGGTGAGCAACTCGAGCGTCGGCTCGACCTCGACCATGCAGTCCTCGATTCGGTCGGGAACGAGTCGCAGCAGAAGCTCGTCGATCCGCTGTCGCGGCCGGAACCGCTCGCGCTCGACGACGACGACGCCGGCCTCGAAGCGAGAAAGGTCGAGCAGCTGCGTAGCCAGCTCGGCGAGGCGGCTCGTCTGCTCGTACATCGTCTGCTGCAGATCGCGCAGCTGAGCGCCGTCCAGCTGCTCCCCGCGCAGATGGAGCGTCGAGGCCACCCCGTGCACCACGGCGATCGGAGTCCGCAGCTCGTGGGAGGCGATGGAGATGAACTCGCTCTTGACCCCGTCGACGCTGCGCAGCTCTTCGACCGCTTCCTGGAGCTCGGCGAACTGATCGGCCTTCTCGATCAGAACGGCTGCGACACACCCCAGTGTCGTCAGTAGCTGGGACTCGCTCTCCTCCAGCTCGAACTCCTTACCCGCTTGGTCGAGGACGAGGAAGCCGATGCACCGATTCTCGACGGCGAGCGGCACGGCAACGATCGACTGCACACCGAAGCGCTCGACGAGCTTTTCGGGGATCGCCGCTTCGACCCGGGGGTCCTGCACGTACAGCGTTCGGCCGGCCTCGAGGGCCCGCCGGAGGAAGGGAAACATGTCGACGGGCAGCCACTCATCACCCGGCCAGTCGATGCCCTGCCGCACCACGGCGTGCACCGTCTCGGCGGCGGAGTCGTAGCGAACGAGCAGCGCGCGCTCGAAATCGAAGGCGCTCCGCACTTCGGAGCAGATCCGGTCGAGGACGTCGTTGACGTCGTAAGGACCGGCCGCGACCACGCGTGCCAACTCATGGAACACACGCAGCTCGCGCGACAGGCTCGCGGGGGGCCTCTCCTCTGGATCCCGGGGCGACCAGCGGCCGCCCCGGGCTTTGAGTCTCGTTGCTAGTACGGCGGACCGGCGGGCGGTCCCTCTTCGACGTAGGTCGCGCGGCGGCGGCCACCAAAGCCCCCCCACGACGACCAGAAGATCATCGAGAGGACGAGCCCGATGATGCCGACCACCATCAAGATCGCTCCGATGGCATCGACGTCAAGGCTCGCGATCTCGCCGGTCACTCCCCAGATGAGGATCGCGCCGGCGGCGATCAGAAACAGGCTTGCTCCAAGTCCCATGAAACCTCCTTCGTTAGAGCTCAGGGTACCCACGACTGCCTTCGGCCTAACTCGGCGCGATCCTTTGACACCCCGCTCTGCGTCCTCCTCCGACAGGGGCCCAGGGGCGTCCAGTAGATTCGACCCCGGTGCGTAGGGGAGCAATCGTGCGGGTCGTCGCTATCGGACTCCTCGTCGGAGCGATCACGGCAGCGATCGCGGTCCTGATCCCGTGGCTTCCCGACCAGGCCTCCGAGGAGGCGGACTGGATCGACTTCGTCTTCTGGTTCACGACGGTGATCTGCATCCTCATCTTCGCGCTCGTCGCCGCGGTCACCCTCTACTCGGTCTTCAAGTTCCGGGTCCGCCCCGACGACGACTCGGACGGCCCGCCGATCCACGGTCACACCGGCCTGGAGATCGTTTGGACGGCGGTGCCCGCCATCCTCGTCACCGCGATCGCAGCCGTCAGCACCGTCGCGCTGGCGCAGAACGAGTCGATTCCCAAGGATCACCTCACCGTCGAGGTAACGGCGCGTCAGTTCGTGTGGAGCTTCAAGTACCCGGAGTACGGCGGGATCGAGTCGGGCATGCTCTACCTGCCGAAAGGCCGGACCGCCGAGCTCAGGCTGACGTCGCTCGACGTCATCCACTCCATCTGGGTGCCTGAGTTCCGTCAGAAGCAGGACGCCGTGCCCGGCACGGTCACCAAGGTGGCGGTGACCCCGACCAAGACCGGGCGCTACCCGCTCCTCTGCACCGAGCTGTGTGGGCTCGGACACGCCTTGATGAGGACGAAGTCGGTGGTGCTCGAGGAGGCCGCGTTCGAGCAGTGGGCGCGAGAGCAACGCGCCCCGAGCGCAGCCGGGAGTGCCGGATAGTCTCCGCGCCGTGACCGAGACCGCCGTCCAGCCGTCGATTCAGCCGGCGCACTCCGCGCCGAAGCCGCCGCCCACCGGCTGGCGCCGTCTCACCGCGCCGGGCTGGTTGCGCGTGCCGTGGATGACCGCGCTCTTCTTCGCGATCGGGACGGGGATCGTCGTGGGCATCCGGGCGATCGCGGGCTGGGACCCGGTGTGGGACTCGCTCCTCATCGCAACGGTTGGCGGGCTGACCGCAGCCCCACTCGGCTTCCTCGCCGGGATCGGCGCCTTCGACTACTGGACGAAGTACGCACTCGGCTCGCCGACCGAGCCCGACGACCACTCGGGTCACGGTGCGTACAGCTGGCGCGACTACTTCCGGGTCAACACCGACCACAAGGTGATCGGCGTCCAGTACGTCGCGACGACGATCTTCTTCTTCCTCGCCGGCGGGCTGATGGCGATGATCTTCCGCGCCGAGCTCGCCAAGCCCGGGATGCAGTTCCTCGACGGACAGTCCTACAACGGGACGATCTCGGTGCACGCCTCGCTGATGATCTTCCTGTTCGTGATCCCGGCCTTCGCCGGCCTCGCGAACTTCGTCCTCCCGCTGATGATCGGCGCGCCCGACATGGCGTTCCCGCGCCTGAACGCGCTGTCGTACTGGCTCCTCCCGATCGCCGGCGTGATGATGCTCAGCAGCTTCCTCTGGCCCGGTGGCGCGTTCGGAGCGGGCTGGACGGGTTACGCGCCGCTGTCGGTGGTGGGCACCGACGGCAACGTCTTCTTCAACATGGGCGTCCAGTGGGCCGGTGCGTCCTCGATCATGACCGCGCTCAACTTCCTGGTCACGATCATCACGATGCGCGCGCCCGGGATGACCTTCTGGCGCATGCCGCTCCTCGTCTGGGCCAACTTCTCGACGTCGCTGCTCGTCGTGCTCGCCACGCCGTTCATCGCCGGCTCGCAGTTCTTCGTGCTGTTCGACCGGGTGATGGACACGAACTTCTTCGACTTCAACGAGGGCGGCTACGTCCTCGGCTACCAGCACATCTTCTGGTTCTACTCGCACCCCGCGGTCTACATCATGATGCTGCCCGGCTTCGGCATCGCCTCCGAGGTCATCTCCGTGATGTCGCGGAAGCCGATCTTCGGCTACCGCCTGATGGCGCTCTCGCTGATCGCGATCCTCATCCTCGGCTTCTCGGTCTGGGCGCACCACATGTTCGTGTCGGGCATGGCCCCGTGGCTGCGCGTGCCGATGATGATCACGACGCTCCTGATCGCGGTCCCGACCGGGATCAAGGTGTTCTCGTGGTTGGCCACGACCTGGGAGGGGCGGATCCACCTGAACACGCCCATGCTCTGGGCGCTCGGCTTCGTCTCCATGTTCGTGATCGGCGGTCTTTCCGGGATCTTCCTCGGCGCCGTCCCGATCGACATCCACGCGTCGGACACCTACTTCATCGTCGCGCACATCCACTACGTGCTGCTCGGCGGCTCCCTCTTCACGATCTTCGCCGGCTTCTACTACTGGTTCCCGAAGATGACCGGGCGGATGTACAACGAGCGGCTCGGAAAGATCCACTTCTGGAGCACGTTCCTCGCCTTCAACGCGACCTTCTTCCCGATGCACATCATCGGCCTCCAGGGTATGCCCCGCCGCGTGGCCGACTACGACCCGCAGTTCGGCACCTGGAACCTAGTCATCTCCATCGCCTCTTTCTTCCTGGGTGCATCGTTCCTCATCTTCATCTACAACATGATCGTGAGCTGGCGGCACGGGGAGCCGGCGCCCAGCAACCCCTGG
>JACCXX010000052.1 GCA_013696805.1 Actinomycetota bacterium | reverse complement strand
CTAGTACTTCCTCTCCTGCGGCTGCCACTTGGTCATCGTCACCGGCTTCCAGTCGAGGACGGGACGATCGCCGATCCAGCGCACGATCGTGTGCTTCATGAACTTCTCGTCGTCGCGATCCGGGTAGTCGTCCGGCCGCGCATGGGCGCCGCGGCTCTCCTTGCGCTCAACCCCGGAAATGACCATGCAGTCGGCCAGCTCGAGCAGGAAGCCGAGCTCGAGCGCCTGCGTCAGGTCGCTGTTGAAGACCTCGCCCTTGTCGTCGATGACAACGTTCTCGTAGCGCTCGCGGAGGTAGCCGACGATGCGGCCCTGCTCCTGCATCTGCCGTTCACGGCGGAAGACGCCGAAGTTCTCGTGCATCGTCTGAGCAAGCTCGTCGCGGATCTTCCAAGGACGTTCGCCGTCTTTGCGGTCGAGCAGCGTCTTGAGCTCGCGCTCGGAGTCCGTCTCGATCCCCGGCGGGACCGTGACGGTCGTGTGCGTCAGCGCCCAGTCCGCGGCAGCCCTGCCGGCGCGCTTGCCGTAGGTGATCGTCTCCATCAACGCGTTACCCCCGAGCCGGTTGGCGCCGTGAACGGAGACACACGCGCACTCGCCGGCCGCGTACAGCCCTTCGAGCTCAGTCTTGCCGTCGAGGTCGGTGTCGACGCCGCCCATGTGGTAATGAGACCCCGGCCGGACAGGAATTGGCTCCTGGATCGGGTCGACGAGCGCGTACGTCATCGCCAACTCGCGGGTCCCGTGCAACCGGTCGATGATCTTCTCGGCGCCGAGGTGGCGGAGATCGAGCAGGACGCTCCCGTCGATGCCGCGACCTTCGTCGATCTCCGTTTGCTCGGCGCGGGAGATGACGTCGCGGCTCGCCAGCTCCATCGCGTTCGGCGCGTAGTCCTTGAGGAAGCGGTCGCCGTTGGCGTTGATCAGGTACGCGCCTTCGCCGCGACACCCCTCGGTGATCAGGATCCCCGTTGGCGAGAGCGTCGTCGGGTGGAACTGCATCATCTCCATGTCCTTCAAGGGCACGCCGACCCTGAGCGCCATGGCCATCCCGTCCCCCGTGCACGCATAGGCGTTCGTGGTGCCCTTGTAGAGCCGGCCCGCGCCGCCCGTGGCGAGGATCACCGTCTTCGCGCCGATCGTCTTCAGCCCGCCGTTCAGGAGGTCCCAGCCGATGACGCCCTGACAGCGGTCGTCATCGACGATGAGCTTCCAGGCGAAGTACTCCTCGTACGTGAAGATGTCGCGCTTCATGACCTGCTCGTAGAGGACGTGGATGAGGACGTGGCCCGTGATGTCGGCTGCGTAGGCGGTGCGCGGCTCGCCGGCCGCTCCGAACGGGCGCTGAGCTATCCGCCCGTCGTCGGTGCGCGAGAAGATCGCCCCCCAGTGCTCGAGCTGGTAGACGTCGCCGGGCGCCTCGTCGCACAGCACCTGGATCGCATCCTGGTCGCCGAGGTAATCCGACCCCTTGACGGTGTCGAACGCGTGCTTCTCGGGGTCATCCTCGGACGCGTTGCCGAGCGCGGCGTTGATCCCGCCCTCGGCCGCGCCGGAGTGGCTGCGGACGGGGTGGATCTTCGAGATGAGCGCCACGGCGGCGCCCTGGTCATGCGCCTCGATGGCCGCGCGCATCCCCGCGCAGCCGGCGCCTACGACGAGGACGTCGTGAGTAGCTTCCACTAGCCAAAGACGCTATACGAATGGTCTGGCCCGAGCGCTCGTACGAATTGAAGCGTTGCGAGCGGGGTAACATCTTCCTCCCCGACGAAGGAGCGACCGTGGCGAAGATGCTGTTCCGCCCGCCGAAGGCCGCGCGGGTGATCGAAAACCCGAGCCCCGAGGAAGTCAAGGAGCTCGCTGCCAAGATGCCCAATGCGCGCCCGACCGCGTTCGGGAACCTCAACCTGACCACCGAGGTCGCTTCGCGCTCGAAGCGCTCCACGTTCATCGTCACGGACGAGCCAGACGGGCAGAACCAGGCGATCTCACGCGACGAGGCGCTGCGCTGGGCGGACGCGCAGGACGCTTACATCGCCGACCAGGAGATGATCCAGATCGACGGTTTCATCGGCCATGACCCCGAGTTCAGGACGCCGGCGCGTCTCTTCATCGAGGCCGCGAACGCGAACATCGCCGGCATGCAGCAGCAGCTCTACTTCGAGCGCGACGACTCAGGCGGGCACGAGCCCGAGCTCACGGTCGTCTATACCCCGAACCTGAAAGCAGACGGCTACCCCGACGATCGCCTGATCATGGTCGACCTCGAGCAGGGCGTGACGCGCGTCTTCAACTCCGACTACTTCGGCGAGTCGAAAAAGGGTGCCCTGCGCATGTGGAACAAGCTCGTCTACGAGCAGGGTGGGCTCCCCCTCCATGCTGGCTGCAAGATCATCCCGACCCGGGCCGGCCGCCGCATCGGCCTCATCGTCGGCCTGTCGGGGACGGGCAAGACGACGACGACCTTCACGCGGCAAAACGGATCCCTGCCGGTACAGGACGACTTCGTGGCCTGGATGCCGGACGGGCGCGTCTACGCCACGGAGAACGGCTGCTTCGCCAAGACGTTCGGGCTCAACCCCGACGACGAGCCGACGATCCATGGCGCGGTCACGCAGCCAGACTCCTTTCTCGAGAACGTCTCTCAACATGGCGAGGACGTCGACTTCTACGACACGAGCTACACACCGAACGGCCGAGCCACGTTCCCTTTCCGCGTCATCGAGTCAGCTGCAAGCGAGGACATCGAGGAAGCGCACTTCCTGCTGATCCTGAACAAGAACGAAAACGTCATCCCCGCTGTCGCAAAGCTCGAGGGCCCCCAGGCCGCAGCCTTCTTCATGCTCGGCGAGACGCAGGGGACGAGCGCGGGCGGCGCCGACGAGGCCGGCAAGTTCCTCCGCGTGCCGGGAACGAACCCGTTCTTCCCGATGCCACACGATCTCCAGGGCAACCGTTTCCTCGAGCTCCTCGAGGAGCACCCGCTCGAGATCTATCTCATGAACACCGGTCGGGTCGGCGGCCCGGAGAGCGACGAGCGATCCAAGAAGGTCAAGATCAAGCACTCCTCCGCAATCGTGAAAGGCGTCGCCGAGGGAACGATCGAGTGGGAGCGCGACCGCGACTTCGACTACCAGGTCGCCAGCCACGTCCCGGGGATCGACGCAGAGGACATCGACATCCTCCAGCCTCGCCGACTGTACGAGGCGACGGGTCGCACGGAAGAGCTTGATGCGGGAATCGCGCGACTGAAGGACGCACGGGCCGAGTTCCTCGGAAAGTTTCCGAGCCTCTCGGAAGAAATCGTCGAATCTGTGCACTGAGCTCGGCGAAGCAGGCGAAGCAGCGACCGAGGCGAAGTGGCCCGTGTGCCGGATCGCGTAGTCATCGAGCGCTTCCTCGGCGATGCCTCGCTCTCGGACGCCACCCGTCGCGCGTACCGATCCGACGTCTCGGAGTTCAGCTCCTGGCTCCACGCCGCAGGGCTCGAGCTCGACGACGTAGAGGCCTCAACTCTCGCCACCTATGCGGCCGGGCTCGCGGCTGCACGCCGTGGGCGTGAACCCCGCAAGCTGGCCCCGGCGACGATTGCGCGGAAACTGGCCGCTGTCCGCGCCCTGCTTCGCTTCGCCCTCGGGCCGGGGCGCGTGCCCGAGGGCTCGTTCGCCCCCCGCAAGAGGCGCAGGCTGCCCGATGCCCCGAAGCCAGAAGAGGTGAATGCGGTGCTCGAGGCCATCGCCGGCGACGATCCACTCGCGCTTCGCAACCGGGCGCTCCTCGAGCTCGTCTACTCCGCAGGGCTCCGCAGCGCCGAGGCCGTGGGGCTCGACCTCCGCGACGTCGACTTCGAGCAGGAGGCCGTGCGCGTGCGCGGCAAGGGCGACAAGGAACGCGTCGTGCCGCTCGGCGAGGAGGCCGCGTACCGCATCCGTCGGTATCTCGAGGAGGGCCGCCCCAGCCTCGCACGCGGCGCCGAGAACGCCGTTTTTCTCTCCATCCGCGGCCGGCGGCTCGATACCAGCACGCTTCGCCGGCTCCTCCCCCACCCGCATCGGCTGCGGCATGCATTCGCCACACACCTTCTCGAGGGCGGCGCCGACCTCCGCGTGATCCAGGAGCTACTCGGCCACAGCTCGCTCTCGACCACTCAGGTCTACAGCCATGTCGACGGACGGCGCCTGCGCCGCGTTTATGACCGCTCACACCCTCGATCCTGAAGCGACGCGGTTCCTGGCGGTGTCCTCGGCCCGCCTAGCACCTCGCACGATCGAGGCGTACCGGCGCGACCTGACCGCCTTCGGCAACTGGTTCGGGGAGCCCCTGGCCCGCGTGACGCGCGAGGACATCGAGAGCTACCTCGCCGAGCTGCGCGCGCAGGGGCTCGCTTCGACGACGATCGCGCGGCGGGCGGCAGCCCTGCGCTCCTTTCTCCGCCACCAGGTGCTGATCGGTGCACGGCTGGACAACCCGGCGGCCGAGGTCAGGCTTCCGAAGAGGACGCGACGGCTGCCGCGGACGCTCTCGCCTGGTGAGGCGGAGCGGCTGGTGGAAGCTGCGCGGGGAACGACCCCCCGGGCCTTGCGCGACCGCGCCCTCGTCGAGCTGCTGTACGGAGCAGGCTTGCGGGTGAGCGAGGCCGTCGGGCTCGAGCGGGGCGGCGTCGACCTCGAAGGACGACTCGTCCGCGCTACGGGCAAGGGCGACAAGGAACGGATCGTGCCCCTCGGGCGCCAGGCGGTCGACGCACTGCGTCGCTATCTCTCGCGTGGGCGGCCGTTCCTCGATCGACGCCACCGGCCCGAGCTCTTCCTGAACGCGCAGGGCGGACCGCTCACGCGCGCGGGCGCATTTCTGATCCTCCGCCGTCTGGCGGAGAAAGCTGGCCTAGACCCGGGGCGCGTGCATCCGCACCTCTTGCGCCACTCCTTCGCAACGCATCTGCTCGAGGGCGGCGCCGACCTCAGGAGCGTCCAGGAGATGCTGGGCCACGCCGATCTCGCCAGCACGGAGCTGTACACACATGTCAGCGATCGCAGACGCACAGACGCCTACTTCGCGGCTCATCCGCACGCCCGGCGGCAAAGACGCAAGTAGCTACTACCGCGTCGCGCCCTTTTTCCTGAGCTGTTCTCCGATCTTCTTAGCGGCGTCGCGTAGCTCGCGATCCTGCTCGTCGTCGTCTGCGAGCGAGCTCAGCAACAGGATCGTCTCCCGCTGCGGCGAGCCATGATCCAGGCAGAGGATGGCAAGCCGGCGCACGGCCTGGTTGTCGTCGTGGCTCGCCAGCTCGTGCAAGGCCGGGCGCACGCTGTTGACCACACCTGGTGCGTCGCGGGACAGGAGCTGCAGGGAGATCAGTGCCGACCCGCGGCACGCAGGGCTCTCGTCGTCGAGGCCCCGCCCCAGCAGCTCGATCTTCTGGCGATAGCGGAACTGGCCGATCGCCCGGTAGGCGACCGCCCGCTCCCTGTAGTCCGCCGAGCGCGCCGCGCCCTCGACCTCGTCCTCCCACTTCCTGCGGAGATCCGCGAGCTCACGTTCCTCACCGCGCTCGGCGAGCGAGGCGGCTTCGGCTGCCGCCTCGGCCAGGGTCAACTCGGGACCGGTGCGCCGTCCAGCTCCGACAACGGACGGCTGTCGGG
>JACCXX010000160.1 GCA_013696805.1 Actinomycetota bacterium | reverse complement strand
CGATGCGAGCAGGGCTCGCCTGCGCCAGCGCCTTGATCACGATCTCGTCCACGTTCACGTGCAGCGGGCGCGTGAGCGCGAAGACAACGCACTCAGCGATGTCGTCCGGGGTCAGAGGCTCGACCCGTTCGTAGACCTGCTTCGCCTGCTCGCTGTCGCCGCGGAAGCGAACCGTGGAGAACTCCGTCTCGACCAGACCCGGATCGACGAGCGTCAGCCGGATCGGCCGGCCCAGCAAATCCTCCCGGAGGGCGTACGTGAAGCCGCGCACCGCGAACTTCGACGCCACGTAGACGGCCGCGTTCTCGTAGGCCTGGCGGCCCGCGATCGAGCCGACGTTGACGATGTGCCCGCCCTCGCCGACGTGCTTCAAGCAGAGGCGAGTCATCCGTAGGAGGCCGAGCACATTCGTCTCGATGACGGTTGCGTCGTCCTCGTCACTCGAGTCCCAGAAGCGATCACGGCCGAGAGCGAGGCCCGCGTTATTGACCAGGATGTCGAGACCGCCCAGCTCCTGCAGCGACGAATCGACGAATGCTGAGGTGCTCGTCGGATCCGTGACGTCGAGCTCCAGTGCGTGTGCGGCACCCAACGCCTGGAGCCGATCGACGCGGCGCGCCCCGACGGCGACGCGAGCCCCCGCGGCTACGAGCGCGCGCGCGATCGCCGCGCCGATGCCGCTCGAGGCGCCGGTGACGATCGCGCTCTTGCCGTCGAGCGAAGCCAACGCGCGGAGACTAGTTAAATAGACGCGCGGGTAATGCCCGCGCGTCAGACGTCAGTTGCTCTGGTCGGGGTACGGATCCTTCGGGCTGTCGCCGCCGCTGAGAGACTCCCACGAGTACGGCCCGTCGCACTTCGGGCATGGGGGCAGGGAAATCACCGATTGCACGCTCAGCTCGTACCCGCAGTTCGTGCATTTGTAGGTGCCGGCCTGAACATCGCTGCCGACAGGTGCTGGATCCGCCATGTCAACTCCTTTTGTGAGGTCGCCCAGATCTACCCTTGGCCGGTTCGGTTCTAAACTCGACGGGCATCACTGAGCCATGAGGTGGAAACGAGGAACAGGTGGCGGCCAGGTCGAGGACCGGCGCGGCGCGTCGCCGGTGGCGCTGGGAGGCGGCGCGGGCGGCATCGGGCTCGTAGTGCTGCTCCTCTTCTATCTCCTTGGCGGCGGAAGCGGTGGCGCCGGGGCGGGCCCCCTCGACCCGCTGCCGGGCATGCCGGCCGCGCAAGGTCAGACCGGGCCGGATCCCGACGCAGAGCTGAAGGACTTCGTCTCCTTCGTGGTGCAGGACGTCCAGAGCTCGTGGACGACGACCTTCGCGAACGCGGACAAGCCGTACGAGCCGACGAAGCTCGTTCTCTTCGACGGCGCCACGCAGACCGGCTGCGGGGTCGGCTCCTCGCAGACGGGGCCGTTCTACTGCCCGCTCGATCGCAAGGTCTATCTCGATCTCGGGTTCTTCCGAGATCTGCGCTCACGGTTCGGAGCGCCCGGCGATTTCGCACAGGCCTATGTGATCGCGCACGAGTTCGGGCACCACGTGCAGAACGTGCTCGGCGTGAGCGAGGACGTACGCCGCAAGCAGCAGGCCAATGCCCGTGAGGCGAACGACCTCTCCATCCGCCTGGAGCTACAAGCCGACTGTCTGGCAGGTGTGTGGGCTCACTCGGCCTACGAGGAGGAGCTGCTCGAGTCGGGTGACCTCGAGGAAGGCCTGGGCGCGGCCGCCGCCGTGGGTGACGACCGGATCCAGGAGGCCTCGACAGGGAGGGTCGACCGCGAGAGCTGGACTCACGGCTCCTCCGAGCAGCGAGTCAGGTGGTTCAAGAAGGGGTTCGACGGCGGCGACCCGGGCGCCTGCGATTCGTTCTCGGGAGACGTCTAGCGATCGCGAGAGCGTAGACCTCGCCGCCCTCGCTGTCGCCCGCCCCGGCTGTCAAAGACGATCAGGAGCGGCCGCTGCATGGGGCGGACAATGCCAAGGATGGGCCCGGCCAGAGAAAGAGCGAGGGGGCCTGTCGGCCCCCTCGCTCCCTTGCTCTTTCGCTTTTAGCTAGCCCGTGAACGGCGGGCGAACGAAGGAGCCGCGGCTGACGAC
>JACCXX010000101.1 GCA_013696805.1 Actinomycetota bacterium | reverse complement strand
CCCTCCCGGTGCGTCGGGCTCTCGCGCATCGCCTGCGCCCGGTGCGACCACATGTCGGTCACGCCGCCAGCTCCACCGCGCGCTTCGCTGCGTCGAGCATGGTCGGCTCGACGCACAGGTTCTCGGGTGAGGCCTCGGCGAGCAGTCGCCTGCCCTCCTCGGCGTTCGTGCCGTCGAGCCGCACGACGATCGGCTCGTCGATGTCGATCCGGTCAAGGGCCTGGAGGATCCCGCGCGCCACCTCGTCACAGCGCGTAATCCCGCCAAAGATGTTGAAGAGAATCGATTTCACCTGGGGGTCGGCGCTGATGATCTCCAACGCGTCGACGACCCCCTCGGCGTCGCCGCCCCCGCCGAGGTCACAGAAGTTCGCGGGCTTGCCGCCGGCGAGCGCGATCACATCGAGCGTCGACATGACGAGCCCGGCGCCGTTGCCCAGGATCCCGACCTCTCCGTCGAGCTTCACGTAGGTGACGCCCTTCTCGCGCGCCGCGCGCTCCTCGGGTGGATACGACTCGAGATCACGCATCTCGGCGATGTCGGGATGCTTATAGAGCGCGTTGTCGTCGACCGTGAACTTCGAGTCGAGCGCTTTCACCTCACCGTCCGGGGTGACGATCAGCGGGTTGATCTCACAGAGCATCGAGTCGGCTCCGACGAATGCCTCGTAGAGCCGCTGGATGATGGTCAGGATCTGCTTCTGCTCGCCGGAATCGTCGATCCCCGCACCGTAGATGAGCCGCCGGGCCTGATAGGGCTGGAATCCCTCGAGCGGGTCGATGTGCAGTCGCGCGAGCGCGTCGGGCCGCTCCGCCGCAACCTCCTCGATGTCGATCCCACCCTCCTTCGTGAACATGAAGAGCGGCTTTTTCTCACCCCGGTCAAACGTCACCGAGAGGTAGTACTCCTTCGCGATGTCCGACGCCTTCTCGATCCAGACTCGCCGGACGACGTGCCCACGGATGTCCATGCCGAGAATCGCCTCGGCGTGGGCGCCTGCCTCGCTGGGCCCCTCGGCGAGCTTGATCCCGCCCGCCTTCCCGCGGCCGCCGGTCAGGACCTGAGCCTTGACGACGACCTGGCCGCCGAGCTCTTCGGCAGCCGCGCGCGCCTCTTCCGGCGTCGTCGCGAGCCGCCCGTCGGAGCTCGGAATGCCAAAGCGCCGGAAGAGCTCCTTGCCTTGGTATTCGTAGAGATCCACCGGCGCGCGACTCTACTAAGAGGCCGTCGGATTGGCCTCCCGTATGGATCGACCGGTCTGTTCCGACGGCCGCGCCGGAGACCCGCGCGCCCCCCAAGGCGGCGCCGCAAGCGGTGCCTTAGAGTCGTCTCAACCGACCCAAGGAGGGACGATGAGCGAAGGTGAAACGACGCTTCGGGAAGAGGACGTCCACAGCGAGAAGAGCTTGGACGACCCACGCGCCGAGGTGGCGGACGTGGACGGCGACGACTCGGACGGGACCGATTCTGACTCGGACGACACCGACTCGGACTCCGACGACACGGACGCTTAGGGCGCTCGCCCGCTGCGTGGAGCCGGTCGAGCCCGGCCGGTTCCTCGAGGAGTACTGGGAGCGCAGGCCCCTCCTCGTCCCGCGGGGCGAGGACGGCCGCTTCGACGACCTGCTCTCGCAGGCCGAGGCCGAGCGGCTCGTCACGTCGACGGGCCTGCGCTACCCGGCGGTCCGACTCGTGAAGGAGGGCGAGAAGATCCCCGTCTCCGGCTACACGCAGACGGTCTCCTGGCGCCCGACAGGATTCACGGCGACGGCGAATGTCGAGCGCATCGCGGCGGAGTTCGAGCGCGGCGCGACCCTCGTCATCCAGGCCCTCCACCTGCATCACCTTCCGGTGGCGGAATTCTGCCGGGCTCTCGAAGCCGATCTCGGGCACCCCGTGCAGACGAATGCGTATTACACGCCGCGCTCGGCGCAAGGCCTGCCGGTTCATCACGACACGCACGACGTCTTCTGCCTCCAGGTCGCGGGCGAGAAGCGCTGGCTCGTCTATGAGCCCGCGCTCGAGCTGCCGTTGAAGGATCAGCGCTATTCCGAGGAGCTCGGCGGGCCCGGCGAGCCGGTGCTCGACGTCACGCTCACGCCGGGGGACACGCTGTACCTCCCGCGAGGGTGGCTCCACGAAGCGCTGACCTCGAGCTCGGACTCGCTCCACCTCACAGTCGGCGTCAACGTCTACACCTGGCTCGACGCGGTGCGCGCCGCGCTCGAGGAGGCCGCGCGGGAGGAAGACGGCTACCGGCGAAGCGTCGCCGACGGCGAGGAGCTCCCGCTTGACCTGCTGGGAGCACTACAGCAGCGACTCGGTGGCGAAGCGGTGGCACGGCGCCGCCGCCAGAAGTTCGTCTCTTCGCGCAGGCCGATCCGCGCAGACGGGTTCGACCAGCTGCGGGCGCTGCGCGAGCTCGATGCGGAAACCCTGCTCGAGCGCCGTGACAGCCTCGTCTTCGACCTCGAGTCCGGCGACTCGGAAGTCACACTCGTTTTCGAAGGGCGGCGCGTGACATTTCCCGCGCACGCGCGCGAGGAGCTCGAGGCAGCGGCGCTGGTGGAGGAACCTTTCCGGGCGGCGAACCTGCCTGGGACGATCGACGAGGAAGGCCGGCTCGTGCTCGTGCGCCGGCTCGTTCGCGAGGGCTTCCTGCGCGTCAGCCCCGACGAGTGGTAGCGACGTAACGGCGCGGCCGCCTGACGGCCGGCGCGCCACAGGTCAGGAATGTCAGGTCGCCCAGCTCGGCCCGGACATCGACCTCGTGCTCTGCCCCGCCGGCGACGAACGTGACTCGCCAGGTCTCGCCTTCTCGGTCCGCCCTGCGCAGAACAAGGTCGTGGATACCGACCAGACCCGTCTCCTCCCGGACTGCTCGCTCGGCCGCCTGCACGGCGAACGGATGGATCGAACGGCCGCGATACAGGTCGAGGAACACGCGCCCCCCGAGGTGCTCGTCGAGTATCCCGGCCGCATCGACGCGATCCGCGCGACCGTAGTAGACGCCCTCGGGCAGGCACACGAGGTTGCCGGCGAAGCGGTCACCGCCGATGTGCGTCGTCTGCCAGACCCAGTCCTCCTCGGCCTCGTCACGTAAGCCTTCGTACAGCGGTCGTCCGTACCTCGCGCAGCACGGGTCGTGCTTGCCGTGCGTGCAGATCAGGAAAAGCGGGTTCTCGACGGGTGTTCCGCTCTCTTCGTCGAGGAGGTCCAGCTCCCGCAAGTCCTCGTGGCTCTCGAGGTCGAAGCGACGTAGCCGCTCGTTTCCTTCGCGCGAGTCCACGGTGAAGACAAGGAGCGTCTCGGCTCGCCGGCGGTCGGGACGGCGCACGAAGAGCACGCGCCCGTTCGGAACCGCGCGAGCCTGCTCGCGGAGCCGGGCTTTGACCTGGTCCGACAGCCCGCTGCCGGCCACGGCGTCCTTGGTCCAGAGGCCCCGGTACTCGATCAGGAACCAGCGGTCAATTCGGCTCGCGGTTGCCCCCAGCGGCTCGCCGTTCTCTCGCGAGTGGTCGGCGCAGAACGGCCTACGCTCCGCCATCCGCCTCCTGCTTGACCACGCAGATCACCTGACCGGTCGTGATCGGGTCGCCGGCGGCGACCGAGAGCTCGGTGACGACGCCGCTCCGCGGAGCGGCGACCTCGTTTTCCATCTTCATGGCCTCGACGACGCAAACCACCTGGCCGGCGGTCACCTCGTCGCCGTCCGACACCTCGACGGCGAGCACCGTCCCCTGCATCGGGCTGACGATCGCGTCGCGTGCTGCTCCGTGGTGCCCGCGGCGCGTGTCGCGTTCCCTGCGGCGACGAACCAACTCAGCATGTGGAGGCTCCGGGATGAAGAGCTTCACCTCGAACCGGCGTCCGTCGACCTCGGCCTCAACGACTCTCTCGCGGGCTCGCGCGCCACCGTCCGATGAGGGCGTTACGTTTGTTGTCTGATGAGACAACTCTTGCGACTGTTCTGCAAGCTCCTTCGACTCCACCACTCCGTGGCAGGTCTCTCCACGAACGAAGCAGTCGTGTTCGAGCAGGGCCTGATGGAACCCGAGCAGCGTCGTCACACCGTCGATCTCGAATTCGCCGAGCGCGCGCAGCATGCGGCGCCTCGCGTGCTCGCGGTCGACACCGTGGACGCACAACTTGGCGACGAGCGGGTCGTAGAGCCCGACGACCTCGCTGCCGGCTGCGACTCCGGAGTCGACACGCACACCGGGCCCGCCCGGCTCCCGATAGCCCGTGATCCACCCCGGCGTCGGCAGGAAGCCGGTGGTCACGTCCTCCGCGTTGATGCGGCATTCGATCGCATGCCCGCGCAGCTGAACCTGCTCCTGGCTCAGCGAAAGTGGCTCTCCCGCCGCGATCAGCACCTGCTCGCGAACGAGGTCGAGCCCTGTGACGAGTTCGGTCACCGTGTGCTCAACCTGGATCCTCGTGTTCATCTCGAGGAAGTAGTAGTTGCCGCCCGTGTCGAGCAGCCCTTCGATCGTGCCGGCGTTTCGGTAGCCGACCGCACGAGCGGCGTCAGCGGCGATCTGACCGATCCGCTCGCGGAGGGCAGCGTCGACCGCGGGCGACGGCGTCTCCTCAACGAGCTTCTGGTGCCGCCGCTGGATCGTGCAGTCGCGCTCGCCGAGGTGGATGACGTTGCCATGCGCGTCGGCAAGCACCTGCACCTCGACATGCCGCGGATCCTCGAGATAGCGCTCGACGTAAACGGCCGGGTCCGAGAAGTACGCCTCGCCCTCGCGCTGCGCGGCCTCGAAGGCGCGCTCCGCCTCTTCGGCGCTCCCGACGACCTTAAGACCCTTTCCTCCTCCCCCGGCCGACGCTTTGATCGCGAGCGGCCAGCCAAGCTGCTCGCCCAGCTTGACGACCTCTGCGGCGGAGGTCACCGCGTCGGTGGTGCCGGGTACGATCGGGACGCCCGCGGCGCTCATGGTCTCGCGGGCGGCCACCTTAGAGCCCATCGCCTCGATCGCCTCGGGCGGCGGCCCGATCCAAGTCAGGCCGGCATCGGCGCACGCCCGCGCAAAGCCAGCGTTTTCCGCCAGGAATCCGTAGCCCGGATGCACGGCCTCGGCACCGGCGCGCTGGGCTGCGTCGAGGATCCGATCCTGGTTCAGATAGCTCTCCGCGGGTGCGCCGGGGCCGAGCAGGTAAGCCTCGGGCGCGACGTGAACGTGCAGCGAATCGCGGTCGGCCTCCGAGTAAACCGCCACCGGCGCGATCTCCAGTTCCCGTAGCGTGCGGAAGATCCGGATCGCGATCTCGCCCCGATTGGCGACAAGAACCTTCGAGAACGGCGCCATGGCCCGCGTATTCTCTCCGCCCATGGCCGTTGCCGACTGGTTCACCGTGGCGCGGGCCACCGCCGCCCCCTTCGTCGTCCTTCTCTTCGAGTGGGACTTCCACGGTCACGACTACTGGGCCACCACCCTCTTTGCGGTAGCGATGGCCACGGACTGGTTCGACGGTCAGCTCGCTCGACGGAGTGGTCGCGCGTCCGCCCTCGGGTCGCTGCTCGATCCCGTGGCGGACAAGCTGCTCGTCCTCTCGGTTCTGGTCGTGCTGATTGACCGAGGCATCTTCGACGGCTGGATGATCGCGGCGATCGTCGCGCGGGAGCTACTGGTCTCCGGCCTCCGACTCGCGGCCCTGGAGCGTGGGACAGTCGTGCATGCGCGTGACCTCGGGAAGCTCAAGACCTGGGCGCAGGCGCTCGCGGCTCTCTTGGGCGGTCTGGCAGCGGCAAACCTGTTCGATGACGCCGTCGCCTGGTGGGCGCTGCTCGCCGCCCTCGTGCTGACCTGGGTCTCGGCGCTCGACTATGCCCGGATGGCGCCGTCGCTGCTGCGCGAGCAGGCGGCAGGGGAGGCCCAGAGCCCCGGGGTGAGCGCAGAATCGACGCTTTCGAGCAGTCCGGCCCGCCGCCAGACGCTCTCGTAGGCTGCAGCGGCCGCATGCGGGGGGGCGCCGAGCCCCTTGAGAGCGGTGCGTAGCGCCTGCAGTTCCTGCGGCGAAGGCTCGGGCCTTACGTCGAAATCCACCGGCTGAGCCTAAAGCAGCCGGTTCGACTCGACGATGGCGTGACGCTCGTGCCCATGGGGTGTATGCGGCCCTTTGCTTTGGGGCCGCCACCCGGTCGTCGAAGCCGGCTTTTCCTAGCCCGAAATAGCGCTGCATTTCCCGGCAAATTGAAGGTTCACCCGAAAGGGTGATGGATCGGTTCGGGTAAAGGGTGAGACTCGCTGAGTCGAAGTCCACGGCACTGGGGAGGATCGAAACATGTTGGAATGGCGCCCGCGCCTCATCGCACTCGTCGCTCTTGTCGTCCTGCTTGCGCTTGCAACCGGGTACGGAGTTCCGTTCGCCGAAAACTGGGAGTGGTAGCACCGCCAGGGGCTGGAACGAGGAGCTAGGGAATGAAACGTCTGCTGCCGATCGTCGCGCCGGTCTGCCTGCTCGGGATCGGATCCGTTGCGGCCGCGATCGTTTCGTTCGCGACACAAGGGCACCCGCCGTCGCTGCTGCTCGGCGTCTTGGCGCTGCTGGCCGCATCTACGTTCGCGAGTCACTTCCCGGTACCCATCGAGGGCCCGAACGCGGGGGGCGTCTCCCTTTCCTTCGTTTTCGCAGCGAGCGCGATCGTGCTGTTCGGCTGGGACGCCGGAGTGCTCGTCGCGTTCGCAGCGCCGGCCCTAATCCAGGCGCTCGAGCACCGGCCCCCGATCCGCATCGCCTACAACGCCTCCGTTTTCGCAATCGCGGCGCTCGTCTCCGGGTTGCTCGTCGGGCTCGTCGAGGGGACAGGCACCGACGCGCTCATCCTCAAGGTCGCGCTTGCGGCCACGACGCAGTACGCAATCAACCTCGTTCTGATCTCGTCGATCGTGGCTGTCACTTCGCGACGTCCCTTCCTCGAGCTGATCCAAGCCAGCGTTCGCTGGACGATCATGGTCTTCGCGCTGATGGCCTCCGCTGCGCTCGTCCTGGTCGTCCTCTGGCAGCGCTCGCCGCTCCTGTCCGTGGCCCTCTTCGGGCCGCTGCTCGCGATCGCGCTCTACCAGCGCTCGACCTATCGCGCAATGCGCGCCATGGGACTTGCGCTCACGGATCCCCTGACGGGGCTCGGCAACCACCGCCACTTTCACGATCGGGTCGAGCGGGAGCTAAGCGAAGCCGAGCAACGCGGGCGCGACTTCAGCCTGTGCCTCGTCGACGTCGACGACTTCAAGCGCGTCAACGATCTCTATGGCCACCCGGCCGGAGACAGCTTGCTCGCCCAGATCGCGGGCAACTTGCGACAGAACGGCGAGGCCTTCCGTCTGGGCGGCGACGAGTTCGCGGTGCTCCTACCGCAGTCGGACGAGGCGGAGGCGGTCGCGGCAGCATCAGCAATCGTCGACCGAGTCTCCGCGCTGGCGCTCGACCATGTCGGCTCGATCACCGTTAGCGCAGGCGTCGCGACCTTTCCGACCCAGGCGACGAGCCGCCTGGAGCTCGTCCGGCTGAGCGACAGCGCCCTGTACTGGGCGAAGGAGCACGGCAAGAACCGGGCGCACGTGTACCGGCCCGACGTGGTCGAGCTGGCCGAGCTGCGCCGCTTGGCGCACGGGCCCGACCGCGCCGCGCGCTTCCGCGCAGCGGAGAGCCTGGCGAAGGCCGTCGACCTCCGCGACACGTACACGGGCAGCCATTCCGCCCGGGTCGCGGAGCTCGCCGCAAAAGTCGCAACGCGCCTGGGCCTCGATCAGGAGCTGATCGAGCTCACACGTCTCGCGGGCAGTCTGCACGACCTGGGCAAGCTGGCCATCCCGGAGGAGATCCTTCGGAAGCCGGGCCCGCTGACGGATCCCGAGCGGCTCGTTCTGGAGCGGCACCCGCAGATCGGTTTCCGCATGCTCGACAGCCTTGGCATCGAGCCTGTGGCCGAGTGGATCCTGCACCACCACGAGCGGTGGGACGGGAACGGCTACCCGAACCGCCTGCCGGGGCCATCGATCCCGCTGGGAGCGCGGATCATCTTCGTCGTCGACGCGTACGACGCGATGACCTCGGACCGCGTGTATCGCGGCCGGCTGAGCCCAGCGGAGGCCCTCGAGGAGCTCGCGCGCTGCGCCGGGGCGCAGTTCGACCCCGAGGTCGTGGACGCGCTGGCCGAAGAGCTCGAGTTGGCCGGGATCCCCGAGCACGCCGCGCTCGCCTCCTAGTTCCGCTTCGCCCCTCCCCGTGACGCGCGGCAACGCGGCCACGCCGTCCCGCGCCTTTCGACCGCGTTTCGACACCCACGCGTGCGCATTTCCGCGCTACGCTCGCCTTGGGGAGGAGGTTGGGGCTACCTAAGAAGGGGCGCGTCAGAGCGGGATGTTGCCGTGCTTGCGGCGCGGGCGCGGCTCGCGCTTAGTGAGAGCCGTCTCCAGCGCATCGATCAGGACGGGACGCGTTCGGCGCGGCTCGATCACCTCGTCGACATAACCTCGCTCCGCCGCGACGTACGGGTTCGCGAACTGCTCCTTGTAGTCCGCGACGAGCTCGGCGCGGCGGCCTTCGGGATCCGACGCCTCCTCGAGCTCCTTGCGGAATACGATGTTCACGGCGCCCTCCGGCCCCATCACCGCCACCTCGGCGGTCGGCCACGCAAAGTTGAAGTCGGCTCGGATGTGCTTCGAGCTCATGACGTCGTAGGCACCGCCGTAGGCCTTGCGCGTGATGACCGCGAGCTTTGGCACCGTGGCCTCGCTGTACGCGTACAGCAGCTTCGCTCCGTGGCGGATGATTCCGCCCCACTCCTGCGCCGTGCCCGGCAGAAAACCCGGAACGTCGACGAACGTGACGAGCGGGATGCTGAACGCGTCGCACGTTCGCACGAATCGCGCGGCCTTCACCGACGAGTTGATGTCGAGCACGCCGGCGAGCGCATGCGGCTGGTTGCCGACGACACCGATGGGGTGGCCGCCGAGTCGAGCGAACCCGCAGACGATGTTCTCGGCGAAGCGCTCGTGCACCTCCAGGAACTCACCTTCGTCCACGACCCGGCGCACGACGTCCTTGATGTCGTAAGGCTTGTTCGCGTTGTCCGGGATGAGGGTGTCCAGTTCGGCATCCTCGCGGCCGGCCGGATCAGAGGGCTCGTGATAGGGCGGGGGGTCCAGGTTGTTCTGCGGCAGGAACGAGAGCAGGTAGCGCGCGTCTTCGAGGCACGCCTCCTCGTCCGGTGACATGAAGTGCGCGACGCCCGACTTCGACGCGTGGGTCGCCGCGCCGCCGAGCTCCTCGAAGGTGACCTCCTCCCCAGTCACGGTCTTCACCACATCAGGGCCCGTGATGAACATGTAGGACGTCTCCTCGACCATCAGGACGAAATCGGTCATGGCCGGCGAGTACACGGCGCCGCCGGCGCACGGACCCATCACCAAGCTGATCTGAGGAATCACCCCGGAAGACTGGACGTTGCGCCAGAAGATCTCGGCGTAACCGGCCAGCGAGACCACGCCCTCCTGGATCCGCGCGCCGCCCGAATCGTTGATCCCGATCACCGGGCAGCCGAACTTCGCGGCCAGGTCCATGACCTTGCAGATCTTCTCCGCGAAGGCTTCAGAGAGGCTGCCACCGAAGGTCGTGAAATCCTGCGAGAAGACGAAGACCTTGCGGCCGAAGATCGTTCCGTAGCCGGTGACGACCGCGTCGCCGTAGGGTCGCCGATCCATCATCCCGAAGTACGGGTTGCGGTGACGCACGTAGCGGTCGAGCTCGACGAACGAGCCCGCGTCGAGCAGCTTCTCCACGCGCTCGCGGGCGAGCAGCTTTCCTTGCTCGCGCTGACGCTCGACGGCCTTGTCGCTGCCGGCATGGAGCGTCTGATCCCGAAGGCGCTGGAGCTCCTCGAGCTTCTTTCGCGTCGATTCGTCCGTCGCAGCCACGCTAGGCGTCCAAGGCTGACGTTAGGAAGCTGGATTGTTCAATCCAGATCGATCCTCTCGAGAAGCGGCGACCAACGTTGGCGTTCACCTGCGAAGGAGACTAGTACAGTCGTGGCGTGGGCCTGCCGCCGCTCGACCGCTCGACGATCTGGCCATTCGAGGGCGGCGAGCCCGGCGACTTCTATTACCAGCGCTACGCCCATCCGACCGGAGTCGCGGCCGAGCGATCACTCGGTGAGCTGGAGGGTGGCGAGGCGCTCCTCTTCTCGTCGGGCTCGGGCGCGTCGACTTCAGTGGTGCTGGCACTCCTCGAGCCTGGAAACACGATCGCCGTCGCAGAGGGTTGCTACTACGGCACCCCCACCCTGTTTCGAGAGCTCGAGCGCTGGGGCCTGAAGCACGTCGAGTTCGATCAGACCAAGGCGCCTCCTGACGGCGTCCAGCTCGTTTGGCTCGAAGCGCCGTCGAATCCGTTCCTGACGATGCCGAACTTCGAGGCCGCCGCCGCTCACCCGGCACCGGTCCTCGTCGACGCGACGGCAGCCACTCCAGTGCACCTGCGGGCGCTGGAGCGTGGCGCTGACCTCGTCCTGCACAGTGCGACGAAGTACCTGAGCGGCCATTCGGACGTCCTGCTCGGCGCCGTCATTGCGCGCGACGAGGCGAAGGTCGCCCGACTCCGGGAGTTCCGAAGCCGCTCCGGGATCGTCGCCGCTCCCGACGCCGCGTGGCTGTTGCTCCGCGGGCTCAAGACACTCGATCTGCGGGTCCGCCGGCAGACCGAGACGGCGAAGGAGCTGGCCTCGCGCCTCGATGCGGACCCGCGCGTCGAGACCGTTCGTTACGCCGGCTTCGGTGGACTGCTCTCCTTCGACGTCGCGGGCGGTACGGGGGCCGCGCGCACTGTCGAGACGTCGACGAGCCTGATCATGAACGCGACCAGCCTCGGCGGCGCCGAAAGCACCATGGAGTCACGCCATCGCTGGGAGGGCGACCGGGTGCCGGAGAACCTGCTCCGCCTGAGCGTCGGGCTCGAAGACGTCGATGAGCTCTGGGCCGACCTCGAGCAGGCGCTTTCAGGCTGAAGCCGGAGGTCGGACTCGAACCGACGGCCTGCTGATTACAAATCAGCTGCTCTACCAACTGAGCTACTCCGGCCTGGCTCGAATGGTAGTCGGGCCTAGGAAAGGACCTGGCGCGACTTCTGGTGCGTGAGGATCTTCCGCTTCACGCGCTGCAGCGCGTTGTCGATCGTCTTGGTGTCGCAACCGAGGTCTTCGGCCATCTCTTCGTAGGACGAGCCCTCGAGGTACAGCTTGAGCGCATCCGCCTCGAGCTTCGACAGCCCCGATCCGAGTGCGAAGACGAGGCTCTGCAACTCCTCCGTCGAGATCACGCACACCGACGGGTCGTTCACCCTCGGCCCGGGTAGCGCGTCCCCGAGGGTGCACTCGCCGTCCGGGTCCTGGCCCGCCGGCGTGTGGCTGAACGAGACGTATGAGTTGAGCGGCGAATGCTTGAAGCGCGTGGCCGTCTTGATCGCCGTGATGATCTGGCGAGTCACGCACAGCTCGGCGAACGACCTGAATGACGTCTCCTTGTCGTGGCGGAAGTCCCGCACCGCCTTGTAGAGGCCGATCAACCCCTCCTGGATGAGATCCTCGGAGTCGCCCCCGGCCAGGAAGTACGAGCTCGCCTTGAGCCGGACGAAGCCTGTGTACCTGCGGATCAGCTGGTCGAGCGCCTGACTGTCGCCGTTTCGCGCCTTGACGACGAGCTGAAGATCCTCGAGCTCCCGCTGAACCCTGTGGGCTGGACGGGCGACGGGGGCTGGACGGGCGGCGGCCATTTGGGGGCTGTGCGCGGGTGCTTCTTGCACTCTCACCCTTTAGTCGGGTCCAAGGTAGCAAGGTTCGCAAAGAATTACAAGAATATTGCACTGGACCCAGTCTTTATGGACCTTGCCCCCGGCGCAGCTTTTCTAGCCGTTCGCGCGTCCGCGTGTCGAGCTTGTCTTCCAAGCGCATCGGCGAATCGTCCGTGTGCTCCTCGAGCGAGAAGTCCCGGATGAAGGTTGCGGAGCTCAGTTTGGACACTTCCTGGCCGGACGTCCCGCGTACGGCCGAGTCCGAAGATACGAGGCAGACGCGCTCCTGATTCCGGTTCTCGGCGGCCAGGCGCTCGAGCAGTGTGTCCGCGTGCTCCGCGAAGCGAACCTCCAGCGGCCCGTAGTGCAAATCCTCCCCGGTTCCGTCGAAAACGAGGACGCCGCGAGCCCCGCGCTCCGCCACGAAGCTCGCGAGCTTGTCGGTCAGCTCGCGCGAATCCTCGAAGCCGCCGGCGTGCAGAAGGTTGAACCCGTCGAACAGGTAGAGGGTCGGGTCAGGCACTGCGCTGGCGCCTGGCCTCGTACAACAGCACCGCCGCAGCGACACTGACGTTGAGCGACTCGACGTTGCCGACGAGCGGAATCGAGATCAGCGCGTCGCACATTCGTCGGACGAGCGGGCGCAGCCCCCGGCCCTCGGCACCGAAGACGAAGGCGGCGCCTCCGGTCAGATCGGTCGACCACATGGCAGCACCCGATTCTCCGGCAGCTCCGTACACCCACAGGTTCGGGCCTTTCACCTCGCCGAGGAAGCGGGCGAGGTTCGGCACAACCGCGATCGGGACGTGCTCGACCGCGCCGGCCGACGCGCGACAGACCGCAGCCGTCACGCGCGCGGAGCCGTGAGCGGGGACGACGACACCGGTGGCCCCCGCACCCTCGGCACTCCGCGCAACGGCGCCCAGGTTGTGGGGATCTGTCACCTGGTCGAGACAGACGAGTATCGGGTTGTCCCCAGCGGCTAGCTCGTACCCGTCGGCGTAGCGAAACGGCTCCACCGCAGCGACGACACCCTGATGGTCGCGGGTACCAACGAGCTCGGACAAGTCCCGTTCCGCCATGACCCGGGGTCTGGCCCCTGGACTAGTTTCGTGGAGCCATGGCTCGGCTTTCAGCGCGCGCTCGCTCACCCAGAGCTCGCGCACTTCCCGAGGGCCCCGCAACGCCTCGCGGACGGCCCTCCGACCGTAGATCTGCTCGGTCGTCACCGACGCAGGACGAGCTGGTACCCGGTCTCTCCGGCCACGTCACGCACCTCCCAGCCTGCCTCCTCGATCTGCTTGCGCAACCGGTCTGCCGAGTCGAAGTCGCCACCGCTCCGCGCCTCCGCCCGCCGGACGGCGAGATCGTGCAGCTCAGGGGGCGCCTCGTCGCTCTCCGCGAGCGAGCCAAGGCCAAAGAGGTCGAGCCCGCGGCGCAGCAACTCGTGATCCCGCCATTCGTGCATGACGGCCAGCGCCTGCGGCGTGTTGAAGTCATCGTCGAGCGCCTCAACAAGCTGCTCCCACGAGCCACCCTCCTCCGAGCGGCTGCGAAAGACCTCACGGAAGCCGTCCGCCCGTGACCTCGCGCTTTCGAGCGCCTCCTGCGAGTAGTCCATCGGCTTCCGCCAGTGCGCACCGAGGAACAGCGTCAGCAACGTTTCGCGACCCCATTCGTCGATCGCGTCGCGCAGAGACACGACGTTCCCGACCGACTTCGACATCTTCTCGCCCGTGAACTCGAGCATCCCGTTGTGCATCCACAGACGCGAAAACTCGCGGCCCGCGCCTCGCGACTGCGCGATCTCGTTCTCGTGGTGCGGAAAGACCAGGTCGAGCCCCCCGCCGTGGATCTCGAAGGCCGGCCCGAAATGCTTCTCCGCCATTGCGGAGCACTCGATGTGCCAGCCGGGCCGTCCGCGGCCCCAGGGGGAGTCCCACGACGTGTCCTCGCCCTCCTTCGTCGCTTTCCAGAGCGCGAAGTCGCGCGGATCGTCCTTGCGCGGGTTCGGCTCCTGCTCCTCGACCTGGTCGGGCCGCTGCCCAGACAGCCGTCCGTACTCCGCGAAGCGCGCGACCCTGTAGTAGATGTCCCCCTCGGCCTCGTACGCAAGGTTGCGGCCGACGAGCTCTTCGATCAGGTTGATGATCTCAGCGATCGACTCCGTGGCCTTCGGCTCGTGGTCAGGTCGCCCGAGACCCAAATCATCCGTGTCCTCGATGTACCACCGGCTCGCGTCCTCGGCGAGCTTTGCGCTCGCGCCCTGAGCGGCGTCGTAGATTTTGTCGTTGATGTCGGTGATGTTCTCCACGAGCGTCACTTCGTAGCCGCACTCGCGCAGCCAGCGGCGCAGCCACATGGAGATCACGAACGGCCGCCCGTTGCCGACATGGATGCGTTGGTAGACGGTGGGCCCGCAGACGTAGATCCTGATTGGCCCAGGCGACGCGGGAAGCTCCTCGAGCTGTCGGGAATGAGTGCTATAGAGCCGCATCGACCCGCCGGAGCGCCTCATCGCGCGAAAGCGCCTTGATCACCGCCCAGAGCTCCGGCCCCTTCGGCCGGCCGGTCAGCGCGAGGCGCAGCGACTTGAGATCGCCGCCCACGGCCTTCAGCTCGCGGACGATCTCCTTCGCATCGGCTCCGTTCTCGCGAAGCTCCCTGAACCGGTCGAGCGTCGGCCGCGCCTTCTCCTCGAGCGACACCGCCTCGGGCTCCAGCACCAGCTGCGCGAACTCGCGCGCCTCATTGAGGTCTCGCGCCCCACGCAGGGCCGGGACGAGCTCGGGTGGCGCCCCGACCCGCTCGGCGAGCTCCTCGTCCGCCAGGGCCGCGATTGCCTCGATCGCAAGGCGCCGGATGCGCGAGAGGTCGTAGTGGACGTCGTGCTTCGGAAGACCGAGCTCCTCCAGGTATCTCCGCACCGCCTCGGCAGGGATCCCCGCTTCTCGCAACAACCCCACCGTGGCTCCGGGCTCGCGTTTCGAGAGCTTGCCGCCGTGGTCTCCGAGGATCAGACCGTGGTGCACGTACTCCGGAGGCTTCGCGCCGAGTGCCTCGATCAGCTCGCGATGCAGAGACTCGTTGGCACGGTGGTCGTTGCCGCGAACGACGTGGGTGATCCCGAACTCGATGTCGTCGACCACGCTCGCCAGGTGATAGGTCGCGGTCCCGTCCTCTCGAAGGAGCGTGATACGACCGAAGCGCTCGCCGCCGAGTTGCTCCACCGCGCCGCGGTACACGCCCTGCCGTTCGCTCTGGCGAACCGGACCGTGATCCCAATCGAGGCCGAGCCACTCGAGATCGCGGATCAGCTCCTCCTCGCCTCCGGGAACGTTGCGGGCCGCGTCGGTATCGTCGATCCGCAGCAGCATCCAGTCGCCGAGAGCCCGATTCGCGACCGCGCTCAGCGCGTTCCCGACATGCAGTGAGCCAGTCGGACTGGGAGCAAAGCGAGCGCGTTTCATCTCGCGCTGAATCTACACTCGCCTCTGTGCAGATCGGCGCCCGCTAGATGGAGCAGGCTCTGCTCGCCTGGTACGGCGAGCACGCGCGCGACCTCCCCTGGCGAGAGACGCGCGACCCGTACGCGATCCTCGTTTCCGAGTTCATGCTCCAGCAGACGCAGGTGGCGCGCGTCGCGCCACGCTACCTGGCGTGGCTCGAGCGCTGGCCGACCGTCGAAGCGTTGGCGGACACGTCCGTGGCGGATGTGATCCGGCAGTGGGAGGGCCTCGGGTACAACCGGCGCGCGCTCAACCTCCGTCTTGCCGCGCAGCACATCGCGGGACAGGGCTGGCCAGAGGATCTCACCGAGCTGCCCGGAGTTGGCCGCTACACCGCGGATGCGGTTGCCCGCTTTGCCCTCGAGCTCGACGTGCTGCCCGTCGACACGAACGTCCGCCGGGTGCTCGACCGGACCGGCGGGCGGTTCGGGCCCGACGCGGCCCACGCTCTGATGGATCTCGGAGCGACGGTCTGCCTGGCCCGCATCCCGCGGTGCGGCGAGTGCCCGCTCAGCGAGCGCTGCCCGTCGCGCGGCCGTCGCTTTCCCCCGCTCCGCAAGCAGAGTCGCTTTGAGGGCTCTTTCCGCCAGCGGCGCGCCCAGACCCTGCGGCTCGTCACCGAGCGGCCTCGCCTTCTCGACCGTCTCGACGGGGAAGCGGTCGAGGCTCTGCGAAAAGACGGCTTTCTGTCCATCCACGGCGACCTCGTCCAGTTGGCGAAGTAAGCCCCTCTTAACCAACCAAGCCGCAAAATAGCCCTATGACGACCACCGTCCTCGTCGTCGACGACGAGCCCATCGTTCGAGAAGTGGTCGTCAGCTACCTCCAGCGCGAGGGCTTCCGCACCCTCGAGGCAGCCGATGGAAATCGCGCGAAGGAGATACTCGAAACCGATCCGCCCAGCATCGTGCTGCTCGACGTGATGCTGCCGGGCACGGATGGCCTCGAGCTCTGCCGCTGGATCCGCTCGCGCTCGAAGCTGCCGGTGATCATGCTCACCGCGCGCGGAGAGGAGTCCGACCGCATCGTCGGGCTCGAGCTCGGAGCGGACGACTACGTCACGAAGCCGTTCTCGCCCCGCGAGCTCGCCGCGCGCGTCCGAACCGTGCTTCGCCGCTCGGAGCCGTCGGTCCCTGCCGACAAGAGCCTGGAGTACGACGGCCTGACACTCGACGCTTGGACGCGTGAAGTCCTCCGCGACGGCGAAGCGGTGCGACTGACGGCGAAGGAGTTCGACCTGCTCTGGTTCCTTGCCAGCCACCCGCGGCGCGTCTTCTCACGGGAAGACTTGATGAGGCGGGTCTGGGGCTACTCGGCAGCTCTCGATACAGGCACGCTCACGGTGCACGTGCGACGGCTGCGAGAGAAGCTCGAGCAGGACCCTTCACGGCCGGAGCGACTCGAGACGGTCTGGGGCATCGGCTACAGGTTCTCGCCGTGATCGAGCTTGCTCTCATAGTCGCCGCGGCCACCCTCGGAGCCGGGCTCGTCGTCTCCCTTCTGCTCCGGCTCCTGCCGACTGTGCGCCTCCAGCTCGCGGGCCTGGCGTTTCTCGCGGTCGTGCTGCCGCTCGCAGCGGTTCTCCTGTCCGGGTGGGTCATGTTCCACATGGGCGACGACGTGAAGATCCTGGCCGTTGCCAGCACGTCCGCTTCCGCCGCGGTGATCGTGGCCCTGCTGCTCGCACGGGGCCTGTCCCGGCGCATCGACGATCTTCGCGCCTCCTCCAGAGCTCTCGCCTCCGGCGACCTTGCGGTCCGGGCGCCCGAGACGGGGCCGGCCGAGCTGGCAGATCTTGCGCGCTCCTTCAATCAGATGGCGTCCAACCTGTCGCAGCTCTTCGACGCGCGACGCGAGCTCGTCGCCTGGGCGAGCCACGACCTGCGCACGCCGATTGCATCCCTGCAAGCGATGCTCGAAGCCGTCGAAGACGGACTGGCCGAGCCGGACCGCTTCTTCCCCGTGATGCATGAGCAAATCCGCATTCTCGCCCGTCTCGTGGACGACCTCTTCGAGCTGGCGCAGATCGACGCCGGGGCGCTCAGTCTCGAGATGCGCGAGGCTGAGCTCGCCGGCCTCGTGGCGTCGTGCGTTCGCGGCGTCGAAGCGGAGGCTCGCCTCCGGGGGATCCAGGTCGAGGCCCACCTGGACGGCGCAACGTTGGTTCGCTGCGAGCCGGCCAAGGTCGAGCGGGTGCTCTACAACCTGCTCACGAACGCGCTGCGGCACACGCCTTCCGACGGCTCGGTCGCGGTTCGCGTCAAGCCCACGCCTTCCGAGGTGCGCGTGACGGTCGAGGACTCGGGCGTGGGCCTCACGCCTGAGGCGGCCGAGCGGATGTTCGAGCGGTTCTGGCGTGGCGATCGGGCCCGGAGCGGAGGCGGCGCCGGGCTCGGCCTGGCGATTGCACGCGGGCTGGTCGAGGCGCACGGAGGCCGGATCTGGGCCGAGAGCCCGCTCGGAGGAGGGGCGCGGGTCTCATTCACGCTGCCCGCTGTTCAGGTCGAGACGCGGAGCAGTGCGACGGCCTGAGCGGCGAGGCCCTCGCCGCGACCGGTGAAGCCGAGCTCGTCAGTGGTCGTCGCACGAACGGTGACACGCCCGATGTCGACGCCTATCGTGCCCGCGAGCCGCGCCCCCATCGCCACACGGAGCTCGGAGATCCTCGGACGCTCGCCGATCAGCACGCAGTCGGCGTTGACGAGCTCGAAGCCAGAGATCTTCACGACCTCGTAGCTCCGCTGGAGGAGCCGGATCGAGGACACGTCGAGCCACTGAGGATCGCTCGATGGGAAGAGCTCGCCGATGTCGCCCTTACCGGCCGCGCCGAGGATCGCGTCTATGAGCGCGTGCGCAATCACGTCCCCGTCCGAGTGGCCGGCGAGGCCGGGCTCGCCCGGGAAGTCGACTCCTGCGAGCACGAGCGGGATCCCCTCCTGGAAGCGGTGCGCGTCGATTCCGATGCCGACCCGGAGCTCGCTCACCCGAGGGGCTCCTGGCGCGCCTCGCGCCGGTCGAAGACCGTGACCGTGTCGTAGCCGGCCTCACGCGCATGCTCGATCGCGCGGTCGAGGTCACGCCCGACGTTTTCCGGGACATGCGCGTCCGAAGCGGTGGTGATCGAGATTCCCTGCTCCCTGGCGGCTGAGAGCAGGCCCGCGTTCGGGTAAAGCTTGCCGTGCCGCACGTGCAGGCCCGCACTGGAGACCTCGAGGGAGGCCCTGGTGAT
>JACCXX010000100.1 GCA_013696805.1 Actinomycetota bacterium | reverse complement strand
CCGGCAGCTGCGCCGCCGACGCGCTGGAACCTCCCGCCGGGCTTCAGAATCGAGACCTACGCCTCGGGCCTCGAGAGCCCGACGGCGCTGGCCTGGGGGCCGGATGGGCAGCTCTACGCGACCCAGGAAAGCGGCTCCATCATTGTCGTCCCGCGCAGCTCGCGGCGGCCGCGCGTCCTGGCGCGAGGTCTGCGAACACCACTCGGGCTCACCTGGAAGGGGCAGTTGCTCTTCGTCTCCCACCAAGGCCGTCTGGAGCGCTTCGCCCTGCGAGGCGGGAGACTCCGCTCGCGCCGGGTTCTCCTCCGCGGGCTCCCGTTCGGTCGTCACCAGCAGGACAACGTCGTCGTCGGCCGAGACGGGCTGCTGTACCTCGGCAGCGGCTCGACGTGTGACGCTTGCCGGGAACGAGACCCTCGCAGCGCGACCATCCTCTCCTTGCGGCCTGACGGAACCGACCTCCGCGTCGTCGCCCGGGGCCTGCGAAACCCGTTCGGGCTCGCCGTCCACCCGCGATCGGGCCGTCTCTACGCCTCGGTCAACGAGCAGGACGAGCTCGGCACCGCCACTCGGCCGGAACCGGCCGAGACCGTGGTCGTCGTTCGCCGAGGTGCCTTCTACGGGTGGCCGCGTTGCTGGCCCAGCTACCGCCGTCAGCACATGGTCGGACGGTGTCGGGGCGTCACGCCGCCGGCCGCGTACCTCGAGCCGCACTCGTCGGCCGACGGCATCGCGTTCTACACCGGGGGCTCGTTCCCGACGAAGTACCGCCGCGATCTGTTCGTGGCGCTGTGGGGCCAGTACAACTCGGAACGGCACGGGAGACGCATCGTGCGGATCGATCTGCGCCCGGACGGGAGAGCGCGTCGCGTGATCGAGTTCGCGGACGGCTTCGATCACCCACTGGCGCTCCTCGTCGACCGCGAGGGCGGGCTGCTCGTGGCGGACTGGGGTCGCGGCGTGATCTACAGAATCCAGGCTCGCGGGAAGCCCTAGTCCGGCGGGCGCCGGAGGCGCTTCGTCTCACCGCGCTTGCGCTTCGAATCGAGGCGTCTCTGCTTGGCTCTGGTTGACGGCTTCGTCGGCACGCGCCTGCGCTCAACCTTCAGCGCTTCGCGGAGCCTCTCCGCGACCCGCTCGACGGCCAGCTCTCGGTTTCGCGCCTGGCTGCGCTCGTCCTGGGCCACCGCTCGCAGAACGGGCCCCGCTTTTTGCTCGACGCGTCGCTTCTGGTTCGCCGAGAGCGAGGCGGACGACTCGACATCGAAGACCGCCTCCACGCGCGTCTCGGACTTCTGAGCGTGCTGGCCCCCCGGCCCGCTGGAGCGCGAGAAGCGCAGCTCGATCTCCGAGAGCGGGATCGAGACCGAGCGGGTGACGCGAATAGACTCGCCGTCCATGAAGGCCATTGTGGTGCCCAAATGAAAATCGGCGTCGACCTGATCGAGATCGACCGCGTCCAGCGCGCCCTCGACCGCTATCCCGGCTTCAGGGATCGCTGCTTCACGAAGGAGGAGCAGGCCTACTGCGACTCCCGCCCGAATCCCGCGCAGCATTACGCCGCGCGCTTTGCGGCCAAGGAGGCGGTCGGCAAGGCGCTCGGCTCCGGAGTGCTCTTCACGTGGCGCGAGGTCGAGATTCGAGGGCGTCCGAAGCCTGGCGTCGCGCTGACCGGCCGCACTCGGAAGTGGGCGAAGAAGGTTGGCGCAGGGCAGATCGACCTGTCGATGACGCATTCGCGCGGGATGGCGGCTGCGGTTTGCCTCGTCTCGCCCGATGCTTGAGCCCCTCTACACGGCCGACGAGATGCAGGCCGCGGAGGGGCGCTATCCGGGTTCCGACGAGGAACTGATGGAGCGCGCCGGCTGTGCCGTGGCCGACGAGGCGATGCGCCGCTGGCCGGATGCGAAGCGCTTCGTCGCCCTTTGTGGCAGCGGGAAAAACGGGGGCGACGGCCGGATCGCTGTCGAGCTCTTGCGCGCCGCCGGGAGGGACGCTGAGGCGGCAGGCGAGCCACAGGGCGCGGACGTCGTCCTCGACGCGCTGTTCGGAACCGGCTTTCACGGCGAGCCGAGGCCCGAGGCCGCGCGGTTGATCGAGGCGATCAACGATTCGGGAGCCGGCGTCGTCTCGGTGGACATCCCCTCGGGTGTGAACGCCTCGAGCGGTGAGGTACCGGGTGTGGCCGTTCGGGCCGATCTCACCGTGACCTTCCATGGGCGCAAGGTGGGCCACGAGGTCGCGCCGGGCCGGTTCCACGCGGGAGACGTCGTCGTAGCCGACATCGGGCTCGAGCCCGGCGAGACGAAGAGCTCACGAGCGACGCAGGCGATCCTGGGCCTCGTTCCGCGCCGCTCCGCTGAGGACAACAAGTACACCGCGGGCCACGTCGTCGTCGTGGGCGGCTCGCCCGGCATGACCGGCGCGCCGTGCCTGAGCGCGCTCGCCGCGCTGCGTGCCGACACCGGCTACGTGACGCTGGCCGGGCCGAGCTCGGCGATTCCCGTCTTCGAGCACTGGGTCTTGGAGGCGGTCAAGCGGCCGCTCCCGGAGGACGACCACGGGTTTGCGACGGCGGATGGGGTGGGCGAGTTGCTCGACCTCCTGGGCAAAGGCGGAGCGTTGGCTATCGGGCCGGGGCTCGGCCGCAGCGAGGGCACGAAGGAGCTCGTCCGGCGACTCCTTGCGGAAGCGAGGGTGCCCGCCGTGGTCGACGGCGACGCCCTTTTCGAGCTCGAGCCCGCCAACTGGCCCGCTCCGCGCGTGCTAACCCCGCACTCGGGCGAGCTCGCCCGCCTGCTCGGCATCGAGTCGGACTGGGTCGACGCGCATCGGCTCGAGGCACTCGAGCGAGCGGTCGACCGCTTCGGGTGCGTCGTCTTGCTCAAGGGCGCCGGCACGCTTGTGGCCGAGCCGGGCGCCGGGGCGATCGTCTGCGGCGGTGACCCGTCCCTGGCGACGGCGGGGACGGGTGACGTCCTCACGGGCATCCTCGCGGCGTTTCTCGCCAAGGGAGTGGAGCCGCGACTGGCAGCCGCCGCGGCCGCTGTGGCGCACACTGAGGCCGCGAGTGAGGCTCCGCAGAAGAACGGGCTGATCGCGAGCGATCTGATCGAAGCCCTGCCTCGTGCGCTGGGTGACCATGCACCGATCTGAGATCACCATCGACCTCGGCGCCGTTCGGCGCAATGTGCGGGTGCTCCGTGACGCGCTCGGGCCCGCCGAGCTGTGGGCGGTCGTCAAGGCCGATGGCTACGGGCACGGTGCCGTGGACGTGGCGGGCGCAGCAGTGGGAGAGGGCGCGCTCGCGCTGTGCGTTGCGACCGTCGCCGAGGCTTTGCCGCTGCGCCGTGAGTTTCCAGGGGTGCGCATCCTCGTCATGGGCCCTGCCTCGGGACGCGAGATCGCTCACGCCCGCGACGCCGACCTCGACCTGGCCGTTTCGGACGACGCGATCCCCGAAGGCGTGCGCGTTCACCTGAAGCTCGAGACAGGCATGGGGCGGTGGGGCCTGTCGGAGCTGCCCGCCCCGCCGGCGCAGGTAGTGGGGCTGATGACGCACCTCGCGACCGCCGATAGCGACCCCGACTTTGCGCGCTGCCAGCTCCAGCGCTTCGAGGATGCGACCTCCGACTTTCAGAGCCTGATCCGCCACGCGGCGAACAGCGCAGCCGCGCTCCGGCTTCCCGAGTCGCGCCTGGACGCGGCGCGTTGCGGGATCGCGTTGTATGGCCTCTCACCTTTTGGCGAGATTCCATCCACGGACGGCCTGGAGCCCGCGCTGGGGTGGGACAGCCATCTCGCGCAGGTTCGACGGCTCGCTCCCGGTGAGAGCACGGGATACGGGCGACGGTTCCTCGCTGAGAGTGAGACCTGGATCGGGATCGTCCCGGTTGGCTATGCGGACGGCTTCCGGCGCGACATGACGGGTACCCAGGTGCGGGTAGCCGGCGAGCCGAGGCGCGTCGTCGGGACGATCTCGATGGACGCATTGGCCGTCGAGATCGATCGCGAGCTGCCCCTCGGAACACCGGTCACCCTGATCGGACACGGCGTTCTGGTGGAGGACCACGCCCGCGTGGCCGGCACGATCAACTACGAGGTCGTCTGCGGGATCGGGTCGGCCCCGGCGCGAGCGCGGAGGACCGTGCTCGATGCGTGACCTCGCCCGCGAGGTGCTCGCCGGTGAGGAGGCGTGGGTCGTCGGAGGGGCCGTGCGAGATGAGCTCCTCGGGCGCGAGGTCGTCGATCTCGACATCGCCTGCCGCGAGCCGAAGCAGGCCGCGCGTGCGTATGCAGACCGCGCGGGAGGCGCTCCCTTTGCGCTTTCCGAGCGGCACGGCGCCTGGCGCGTCGCCCTCGACGACGGCCGTACCGTCGACTTCACGCCGCTGCGGAACGGCATCGAGGACGATCTGGCAACACGCGACTTCACGATCAACGCGATCGCTATTCCGCTCGAGGGCGGCGAGCCTGCCGATCCGTTCGGGGGGCAGGCGGATCTCGAGCGAAGGGTCCTGCGCGTGGTTTCGCGGAGCGCGTTCGAGGACGATCCACTGCGGTTGCTGCGCGCGGTTCGGCTGGAGGACGAGCTCGGATTGCGGCTCGACGAAGAGACTGCGCGCCTCGTCGTTGAGCACGCGGCTCTCGTCGACCGGCCCGCCGGTGAGCGAATTGTGGCGGAGCTCGTGCGGCTCTCGGTGGACGGGTTCCGCCGCGCCGACGAGCTGGGGCTGCTGGGGCCGCTCGGGGGGTCGGCTGCGGGCCTGGATCGCGCACAGGCTGCCGCTTCGACGGACTTTCGGCTGGTGGCGGCCTTCGGCGCACGGCTCGCCGAGCTACCGGTGCCGAACGAGTTGCGCCGCTATGCGAGCGCGCTCGTGAACGCCGAGGCGCCGGAGGACGGCTCCCCGCGCGCGATCCACCGCTTCCGCCGAGCCACGGAGCCATGGTCGCTCGACGCGCTCGCCTATCTGTCGGCCGAGGACCTGGCCGACGGCGTGCGTGCAGCGCGGGAGGCAGACCCCGGCGAGCCGCTATTGCGCGGCGACGAACTAGGGGTCGCCGAGGGCCCAGAGGTCGGCCGGTTGCTCGAGCTGATCGCAGAGGAGCGGGCCGTGGGCGCGATCTCGACGCGTAAGCAGGCGCTCGAGCTCGTCAGGCGGGAGCTCGGCTCCGGATGAGCAAATCCCGGGCGATTTCGGCGCTCGCAGGTGCGTTCTTGCGCGCTACGGTTGCGGTGGGGAGGAGGTCGGCGGTACCTGGATCAAGGAGCGAGATGGCTGACGCCGAGATCCTGCGCGCTCGGTTTGCCGCAACGGCCGGCCGGTTGGCCGAGCTCGAAGAGTCCCGGCGTGCCGACCTTGCAGAACGAGTGGCCCGCTTCGTGGAGCCCCGTGGTGAGGAGCGCGCTCTCGATGCCGGCACCGGCACGGGTGCGCTGGCGTTCGCGCTCGCCCCGCTCGTCGCCGAGGTGGTGGGCGTCGACCTCGTTCCTGAGCTGCTCCGCGAGGCTCGCAAGCGGGCCGGCGATTTTCCGACTGTCTCGTTCGTCGAAGGAGACGTCACGAGGCTGCCGGCCGACCTCGGTGAGTTCGACCTCTCCGGAAGCCTGCGCACGCTGCACCACGTTCGTCGCCCGGAGCTCGCCGTCGCCGAGCTTGCACGCGTCACGCGTCTCGGGGGCCGGATTCTGGTCGTCGACCAGCTGGCGCCGATCGATCCGCTGGTCGCGCTGGAGCTGAACCGCTTTGAGCGCGCCCGCGATCCGAGCCACGAGCGCACTCTCGCGGATGCCGACTTCCGCCACCTTTTCGAGGCGAACGCCCTCCGTCTTCTCCGCGCGGAGTTTCAGGAGGAGGCGCGGGACCTCGAGCGATATCTCGAGCTCGCAGGCTGCGAAGGGCATGCGCGCAGCCGGGCTCTCGAACTGGCGCCGAGCGGCGAGTCCTACTCGGTCACCATCGGCTGGTATTTGCTCGCGCGCTAGGGCGGAGTGCTGCGGCCCCTGAGCCGCGCCACGGCTCCCGGAGCCAGGGCCTGAACCCAGGCGGCCGGCCGGTACCACGCCGGCACGAAGATCTCGGTCCTGCCGCGGCCGAGTGCCCGGAGGATCCGATCCGCGACGAAGTCCGGCCCCACGACGAGCGATCCGAAGGCACTGTCGCTGAGGTGCTCCTGCGGGAAGCCCTCCGTGTGCACCAACCCCGGGTTGACCGTCAGCACTCGTATCCCACGAGGTCTCAGCTCGACGGCCAGCGAGCGGGAGAGCGCGAGCTGTGCGTGCTTCGACGCCGAGTAGGGCCCAATCGCCACCGTCCCCGCGACCGAGACGATGTTCACGACCTTCGCGTTTCGGGCCGCCTCGAGTGCGGGTAGGAAGGCGCGAGCACACCACAGAGAGCCGAGGTAGTTGACGCGGATCAGCTGCTCGGCTCGCTCCGGGTCGACATCGAGGAAGTCAGAGCGCCCGGGTATCCCCGCGTTGTTGACGAGGAGCGTGACCGCGGGGTGACGTTCCTGCAACGAGGCCGCGACTCGGTCGACAGCCTCGCGGTCGGCGACGTCGCAGACCTCGTATTCGCCGCCGATCTCGTCTGCCAGTCTGCGGAGCGGCTCTTCTCTGCGGCCTAGCAGGACGCACGTCCATCCCTTCCCAGCGAGCCTCTGAGCGAGCGCGGCCCCGATTCCGGTTGCGCCGCCCGTGACGACGGCGACGCGCGGCTCGCCTACCGGCAAACGCGCACGCGGCGGCTGACGGAGACGGGACGGCCTCCGCGGGTAGTGACGACAGCCCGCAGCACATGGCGGCCGCGCTGCGCCCTCCTGGCCGTCCACGTCGCGGAATAGAGCCCCCCGGTTCCGCTGCGATCCGCTCCGATCCGCCGCCGGCCGTCGAAGAACCGCACCGAGGAGATGCGTCTCGTCGATCCCGCGACGACCAGCAACGGGACACTCCCGCGAACGCAGGCGCCCCGGTTGGGCAGCAGCCAGTCGATCGTGGTCCCGCGCACGACCCGAAGCGCCAAGGATCGGAAACGGGTGTTCGGCATGATGTTCCGCCCGAAGGTGCTCACGTTCTTCGACTCCTGGTAGTCGGACGCCATCACGAGCGCCGGGAGCCGGCCACGATTGAGGCGCGGTGCGCTCCCGGGCAGCACGAACAACGCGAGGCCCGACGAGACGTCGTACGCAGAGGCGGCGACGATTCCGCGGCGATAGGACAGCAGCAGTGAGTACGGGTTGACGCTTGCCCCTCGGTCGACGACGCGGAGCACGATGGTCGGCCTCCCTGCGGCCACGCGGCTGGTCACGACACTGACGCTCGGTGGCCGCAGGTCGTTCACCCAGTAGCGCAGGACGTACCGGCCGCGGAGCGACCGCCCGGTGTACTCGTCGCGCGAGGAGTCGACGGCGACCCAGAAGCGCTTGAGGCTCGGGAACACGGCTGCGGCGGCGCCGACGGGGAGACGGTAGTCGGGAGTCAGGGCGTTTACGTTCACCGGCGTGGCTGCCTGGCCCTGGACGTCATTCTCGTCCGGTGAGCCGAGGAGCCAGGGGTTGACGACTGACCCGCGCGTGCCCGCGACGACGGCGACGCCCAGGTTCACGACCGGCCTCGCTACGTGCGGGACGAGATACAGCTTCTCGGCGCCGTTTTCGAACACGGGAGCGCCGGCTGCGTAGTCGGGCGGATGCCCGAACGGGGCCGACGGCCAGCGGTAGACGTTGACCCTGTCGGGGCCGTTGATCGTGTTCCCCCCAAACTGGCGGCGGAGCATTCCGGCCCGGGCCTGGTACGACTCGAGCCCCGGGCGAGTGACGAAAAAGGCGTAGGGCACCCGGCGGGTCGTCGTGCCTCTGCGCAGCGCGAGAAACCCGTAGTTGTCGCCTGCCGCTGCCTGCGCGGTCGCCGTCGCCGAAATGGCCACGTCCGTGATCCCGCCGGGACCCACCACGACGCTCCCAGGGGCGCTCAGGCCCGCCCCGGAGCTGGCGGATTGTGGGCGTACCTCGACCGTCCATGTCCCGAAGCCGCCGCCCGCGTCGGAGACGCTCAGTAGGAGCGTGCGCTTCCTGGCGCCGCCGTTGACGTTCAGGTCGCCGAAGGACAGCGAAGCCGGCTCCGTGAAGATCTTCGGGTCGTCCGCCGACTGCACGTTGACGAGACCGCCCCCGGCGAGGAGCACCGAGGCCTCGGCCGTCCGCAGCGTGTTTTCCCATGCCGGGCCTGCAGTGGAGACTAGTGCCGACTTGATCTGAGGCGTCGACCAGCCTGGATGCCGCTGCACAAGGAGGGCGGCCGCGCCTGCAACGTGCGGAGTAGCCATGCTCGTTCCGTCAAAGGGAGCAAATGGAGAGCCGGCGAACTCGGGCAGCGTCGAGGAGAGGATCTCGCCGCCCGGCGCCGCGACGTCTGGCTTCAGCCGATGGCCGAACGCGGTCGGCCCGGCCGACGAGAAGCTCGTGATGACCCCGGATCGTCCGTTCTTGGCCTCCAACGGATCGAAGTCGAAGCGCACGCCCGCACGGCCGCCTACCGAGGCCAGGAAGTCACGCAGGTAGGCCCCGTCGAGATCGGAGACCATTCCGCTTGGCACGCCGAGATCGAGTGGCAGTCGATTCGCCTCGCTCGCGCGGTTGTCGACCATCACAATGCCCACCGCCCCCCCGACGACCACGGCGCGGTACGCCTTCGTGATCAGCGGACAGCCTCCCCGGAATACGAGTGCGATCGCTCCCCGCAACGAGTTACGCGGGAGCGTCGAGTCGAGAGATTCCGGGCTGCGGACGCCGCAGAGCTTGCGGTCGACGGGCCGGCCGTCGGATCCCGTGATCGAGCCGATGTCGGCGAGGGTCTGATCGGCGCGCTCCCAGTTCTGGAAGGCGGGAGAGCCGACCGACACGCGGAACGGCAGCTGCTTCAGGTTCGCCGGCGCGCGGGCATCAGTGACCGACACGACCGGGCCGAAAACGTGCGTGTTCGACACGGCGCCGACGGTGATCGCCTCGGGCGCGGTTCCGGGAGAGCCGACCGTGCCGAAGCCGAACTCGTCCCTCGAGTTGCCGGCGGCGATTACCGGAACGACGCCTGCAGCCGCCGCGTTGCGCGCGGCCTCGACGAGGGCGTCATTCGCGGGGTCGGTCTCCGCGCTCCCTCCGGAGAGGTTGATGACGTCCATCCCGTCGCGCACCGCCGCTTCGAAGGCCGCTACGAGCTCAGGAGTGTTGCCGACGTGCCCGACCTGCGTGGGGATGGTGAAAACCCGGTAATTGCCGATGTAGGCGCGCGGGGCAACACCCGAGAGGTTGCTCGTCGGCCGGTGCGTGCGTCCGCCAGGGGAGGTCGTCCCCGACTTGCCGGCCGCAATACCGGCCACGTGGGTGCCGTGGAACGACGCGTTGCGGTCGACCGGTAGCCGCCCTCGGCGTCCTGCGCCCGGGCCGGGGAAGGCTCGCGCCACGATCACGCGTGGAGTCGTCCACTTCCGTCCACCCTTCGGGTAGCCGGTGGGGTAGGTGTAGCCCTTCGGGTCGAAAAAGGGGTGGCTTTCGTCGACGCCGTCGTCGATGACGGCGATCTTCACGCCTTCCCCGCGGGCGCCGGTTGCCGCCCAGAGCGCGGGAGCAGCGATCAGCGCAGGGCTCTCGTTGAGCGCCAGTTGGAACCGCACGCTCGGGTAGATCCGCTCCACGAACGAAAGGCGGGCGAGGTCGACCAGTCGACGGACGGGGAGGTCAACTGCCAGGCCGTTCAGCACGACCTGGTAGCGGCGCGAGACCCGCGCAGAGGGGATCGCCCGCTTCAGGTTCGCGACAGCCGTGTTCTGCGCACGCTCGAGGCGCAAGAGGTAGCCGCGAGCCGGGGAGCCCGCAACATCGAGCCGGTGGCGGCCGGTGCGTGAGAGCGGCCGGCCCTGGGCGGTCGCCAGCGGCGCGAGGGGGAGGCCGACGATCACCCGCACGCGGCCGTCGGCCTGGCCCGCGGGAATGCGCAGCGTGCCCTGGCGGAAGAGCGGAAGCGTGCGGTCGCCGAAGTCGCGCTTGATTGGCCAGAGCTCGGCGGATGCCGATGCGCCAGACGCGAGCGCCACGACCGCGGCGGCGGCAAAGAGGGCGGTGCGGCGCAAGGCATCAGAGTAGCTCTTAGACTCGGCCGGTGGCCGACAGGTTCCAGGGCAAGCAGGGCCTCGTTCTCGGCGTCGCCAACAAGCGGTCGATTGCGTGGGCGATCGCCAAGCGTCTCGCCGAGGAGGGCGCCCAGCTCGCGTTCACCTTCCAGGGCGAGCGGATCGAAAAGTCGGTACGGGAGCTCGCGGACTCGGTGCAGAGCCCCCTCGTGACCGAATGCGACGTGCGCTCGGACGAGGACGTCTCACGCGTCGTCGCCGAGGCCGGCAAGGCGTTTGCAGGCGGCCTGGACTTTCTCGTCCACTCCGTGGCCTACGCTGCGGCGGAGGACCTCGAGGGTCGCTTCACCGACACGCCACGCGACCGCTTCTGGATGGCGATCGACGTCTCCGCCTACTCGCTCGTCGCCTGTGCCCGGGCGGCTGAGCCCCTGATGGCGGCCCGCGGTGGGGGTTCGCTCGTGACGATGACGTACCTCGGCGGTGAGCGGGCCGTGCCGCACTACAACGTGATGGGCGTCGCCAAAGCCACGCTGGACGCGTCGGTTCGCTACCTGGCCTGGGACCTCGGGCAGAACAACATCCGCATCAACGCCGTCTCAGCCGGGCCAGTGCGCACGCTGGCGGCGCGCTCCATCGCCGGCTTCCCGACGATGGAGGCGATCGTCGAGGAGCGCTCCCCGCTCCATCGTCACATCGACGCCGAGGACGTCGCCGCCGGCGCCGCCTACCTGCTCTCCGACGAGGCCGACAACGTGACGGGTACGACGCTCTACGTCGACTCCGGCTACCACGCGATGGGTATGTAGCCCGCCTCTATCGCAGCGCGTACACGGAGACCGCGGCGGCACGCGCGAGGAGGCGGCCGCCGCAGGTCGGCCCCGCAGCGTGAAGCGCGAGGTAACGAACGTCGAGCGCCTCCAAGCCGGCGCAGGGCGCCCTCTGTAGCCGGCGCAGCTCGCGGTCGGCCTCGGGCGGCGCGAGGGTCGAGTAGCCGGATGGGTGCTCGCGGCGAACTTGAATCGTGGAGTAGAGATAGACGCTTGCTTCCTGACGGTCGGGGAGAAAGACGGGGAGCTCGAGCACTCTTCCCGGCGGCGCGGAGCGCAGCGCGGCATAGGCTCGGTTGCTCTCGGCGGCGGGCGCCGTCTCGAACAGGTCGACGTGGAGGTCCAGCAGGAGGACGATCGCGACGATCGCGGCCGTTCCGGGCCAGGTCACGCGCGTGACGGCGAAAGCCACGAGGGCGGCGACGCAGAGGCACGCGACGGGCATCAGCCGCGCCGGCACCCGGGTGAGCTCGAGCCCGGGCAGGTGGTTCCAGAGCGTCTCGTAGCCGGGCAGGTTCGCACCGAGCGCGAGCATCACCGGCACGAGCGCGCCGAGGCCGAGGGCAGCGGCGAGCCAGAGGCGCCTTGCTGCGAGCAGCAGCACGAGCCCTGCGAGCGCGAGCAGCGGCGTCGCCCAGCCCAGGAACACGAACCGCTCCAGTTCGGACGGAACGTCACGCGAGACGAGGCTCTCCGCCCCTGCCGAGTACCGCTCGACCTGGCCGAAGGATCGACCATCGGTGCTGACAGTGCCGCGTATTGCAGCGACATAAACGAGCAGGCCGGCGCCGACCGCCAGCAACGCGGCTCCGACCGCGACTGGCCGCGCCCGCCCGCGAAGGAGGGTGTAGAGGAGGAAGAACGGAATCGCACCCAGCGCCAGGTGTACCTGCCCTGAGAGTGGAATCGAGACGAGCGCCGCGGCGCTCAGGGCGAGCCAGCCTCTCGCATGGTGCAGGCCGCGTTCCCAGGCAAAGAGTGAGAGCGCGAGCAGCATCGAAACCCATGCGAGTAGGTGCCCCGCGCTCGCCTGCGCCACGAGGTACGGCGCGAGGCAGAACGCCAGGCCGCCGGCGAGCGCGGCGCCGCGCCGAACCTTTAGTTCGCGAAGCCAAAGAGCTGCGAAGCTTCCTGCGCCGACGAAGCCGATGAGCACGAAAAGGTTCCAGGCAGCCACGGTTCCGAACGCCCATTGCAGTGGCCAGTAGAGGGCTCCGAACGGCCACCCGGCGAAATTCACACGCGGCTCGACAAAAGGCTGAAAGCTGTATGGGTCTCGCCACGGTTTGCGCCCGCCCTCGATCTGGTGCCCCACGAGCCACAGTTGATAGCCCGTTTGCAGGTGATCTCCAGCCGCGACCCCACCCTGAGCCGCCCCGCGCCGGGCCCAAAAGGACTGGTCTGGGGGTCTGACCCCCTGCCATGTCGAAAAGAGGCCTGCCCCGAGGTACAGGGCGACCGCGAGCGCTACAACGCCCGCGCGGCCGCGAGCAGCTCGTCGAAGTCGGGCACCTCTCCGTCCTCGTAGCGCCATGCGTTACGGACCGTACCGTCGGCGCCGACCAGGAAGGCCGTTCGCTCGGCGACATCCTTCATCCCTCGGCGCTCATGGCCGACACCGAACCCCCGCGTCGCGTCCGCATTCCAGTCCGAGACGAGCGGCACGTCGAGGTCGAGCGCCTGCGACCACGCGATCAGCGTCCACGGTGAGTCCCGCGAGACGGCGAAAGTCTGGATACCCGCCTGCTCGAAATCCGCTCTCCTGTCACGCAGGAGCTCGACCTCGCTCGTTCAGGTCGAGGTCCAGGCGAACAGGAAGAAAAGAAACAGCGCCGGCCCGTCCGCAACGAGGTCCGGGATCCCCGCGCTCTCGCGGGGCGCGAGCCATACCGTCCCCTCAGGAACGCGATCTCCGACCCCGAGCACTCCGCGACCCTACTGAGTCAGCCCGAGGATCGTTCGCACGTGCCGCTCCGCGTCTCGCGGGCTGAGAGGCCCAGGCGGAAGCTCGACGACGAATGCCGGCTTGCCCGGGAGGCGGTGATTCTGCCAGTTGGGCGCCGTCCCTGCCGGCCAGCGGATGGGCTTGAACTTGACTCCGGCGAGCCGCGCGTAGGTGCGGGCCTCGGGGATGCTCGGCCCCCATGCGCGGACGACGGCCTGGGGCTGGTGGAACCAGATCGTCACGTCGGGGCGGAGCCCGAGGATGAGCCGCCGGGCGATTCGCGACTCCCGCTCCGAGAATGGGCGCGGGCCCGAGTACTCCGGCGACCAGCGCCGACCCATCGGCTCCCATTCCGAATCGAAGTTGCGATTGAGGTCGACTCCACGTGCGTTCTGCCGACGGCCGAGTGCGTACCCGTCCGGGTTCAGGTGGTGGACGACCCACAGGTCGGCCTGCGGCCTGGCTCGCTCGAGCTGCCGTGTCGCCGCCACGCCCGCGCATTCGTTCCCATGGACGCAGCCGATGACGAGGATGCGGGGCCGCCCGGTGGGATCGCCGACTCGCACCGCCTCGATTGGCCGGCCTCGAGTTGACCGGCCGAGGATCAGCCTTCGACCGGGATCGCGGCGGATGCGAACGTGCAGATGGTTGTCGTGATGTCGGAGCGGCTCCACGACCCGATGCGGGCCGCGTAGGCCGAGTCGCGGCCCGACGAAGATGTTCGTCGCCCCGGCGCGGACGAACCGGGTCACGAGGTCCTGCGCGAGTGCCCGGTCGACCTCACTGGCCCTCTCCGGAGCGCGCTCCTGCCCGTCGATTCGCGGGTAGTACACGTCGATGTCGAGACCGTTCTGGTGCGAGGCGTGCCCGATCCCGCCGAAGCGCTCGTCGAAGGTCCCGCCCTGGGGACGGCTGAGATCGCCGACTGCGACGCGTGGAGCCTCCGGGTGCGCGTCGAAGTAGCCGTCGAGGACGTGGAGGAGAATGCGCACGAGGCGATCGCTGCCCCAGCGCCGCCAGGGCCGGTTCGGTGTGGTCTTCAGGATCGGGTCCCACGTGAAGTACTGCGCGCCCTCGGAGGGCAGCTGGACGCCGTTGACGAGCCGTCCGGCCCACGGCTTGCCCAGCGAGCGTGACTGCTTCCAGAGGATCGGCTCGCGGTGCCAGCTCGGACGATGCTCGTCAGGCCCGGCCGCGAACGCCACAGCGGCGAGGGCCAGGGCAGCGAGGATCAGGGCGACGCGGGACAGCACCAGCTCACGCTCGACGGGAAGTGTGCCGACAGCGGCCGATCGCGTCGGGGCCCCCCGAACTGCTCGGCGATGTTCGACACGGCGCGAACACGCAGGGCGTCGAGCCGCAGGAAGAGCCACTGGTCGGCCCCGACCCAACCGACGAGCAGCCAACGCCCGTTCGGCGAGACGGCCAGAGTTTCGAACTCACCGGCCGCCGAGAACAGCGAGCGCTCCTCGCCGCGCTCCGACTCGGCGTCCATCAGCACGAGCTCGCTGCGGCCTGTGGCCGGCTGCCAGCGGATGAGGACGAAGCGATGACTCTTCCGCACGAAGGCGGCTCCGGACGGGCCGAGCGGCAGGCCGAGAACCCCGAGCTCCGTGCCCTTGGCGTCGAAGATCCGCAGGTAGCGCTCTCCGAGGGCCAGCAGGCGCTGCCCGTCTTCCGACCAGACCAGTTGCCGGGCGGCCTCACCCACCGGCGCCCGCCACCTGGTGACGCCCGTGTCGGTCTGGGCGAGCGCGATCTGTCCGTCGACTGTGCCGAAGACGAGCTGGTGATTCGCTCCGGGCCGCCAGGCGGGAGGGGTCGTCGCAACGCGGTTCCGCAACACCTTGTCGCCTGTCCCGTCCCCGGCGACGACCCGCAACTCGGTGCCCGTCAGGTACGCGACGCGGAAGCCGTCCGGTGACCAGCGTGCTCCAGTGATCCGCCGCGGCCGACCGATCGTCCAGCGAATGACCCCGTTCGGCTTGACCGCGGTGATCTCTCGTGCGCGGGTGACGATCACGTGCTGGGCGCGCGGCGACCACGAGCCCTCCCAGTAGCGGCCCAGCAAGCGGCGAGAGCCGTCGGGTTGCACGATCCAGGGGCCCCGCGGCGAGTTGACGAGGAGCGTCCCGCCGGTGGGTAGAGAGGCGAGGACCCGTTTCGGCTTCGGGGCGGGCGCGTCTTCTCCGATCGCATCTCGAACATCCCCGACGAACGCACGGCCCGGGGCGGAGAGCGCAGCGGCTCCGACGACGACCGCCGCCGCCGCCAGCGCGAGCGGGCGGACGTTCCGCCGGTGCCAGGACACCGGCTCTCGGCCTTCGAACGCCCCGCGGACGACCGGCCAGACGCGCCGCTGCGCCTCGAGCTCGTCCGGCGGCGAGAGCTGCTGCAGCTCGCGTTTCAGCCCCTTCCGCTCCTTGCTCACGGGCGCCTCCGGTCGATGATCTCCTCGAGGTGGTCGAGCCCGCGGCGCAGCCGTGAGTTGACCGTGCCGCGCGGGAGGTCGAGGAGCTCGGCGATCTCCCCGGGCGTGTAGTCCAGGAGGTAGCGCAGCACGACTACGGCCCGGTGCTCCGGCGAGAGCGAGCGGAGCCCGCCGGCGATGTCCTCCGGGATCGGATTCCCGAGGGAGACGTTGTCCTCGGTGTCGCCGTCCCACTCTCCGAAGAGCGGCTCGCCGGCCTCGCGCCTGAGCGCACGGGCACGCGCCCAGTCGATCGCACGGTTGACGACGATCCGGTGCAGCCACGGCCCGAACGGGCGGCGCCGATCGAAGCGGTCCAGGTTCCGAACCGCCGCCAGGAAGGCCTCCTGAGCGATGTCCTCCGCAGCCGCGCCGTCCTGGACGACGAGGTAGGCCGCGCGGTGCGCCCTGGGCCAATGCTCGCGAAAGAGGGCCTCGAGAGCCGAGGCCGAGCCTGACTGCGCGCCCCGGACCCAGGCGCGCTCCTCACGGCTAGGAGCCGCCATCGCGCGCTGACTATACGAGCGAGGTTCCGCACGAGGTTCATACGCGGAGCGGGGTGCAAGAGGTCCGGGACCTATTTCGGCGCGACAGGCGTATCAGCAGCGTGAACCCGATCGGAAGGAGCTCCCCGTGAAGCGCCTCGCCCTCCTCTTCCTTCTTGTCCTCGTCCCCGCCCCGAGCGCCGCGCTCGCCGACGGCTGTCCGCTCCCGTGTAGCGGCCAGAGCTCGAGCCCGCCCGGCTCGAAGCTCCTCTATGTGCAGGCCGATGGCGCCCGCGGCAGCCTGATCGCGTACAGCACGGCTACGGAGCAAGCAGTGTTCGCGTTGCCGCCCGGCATGGCCTCCGCGGACGGGCGTACGTACTTCTCGGCCTTCGCGACGCCCACGAGGTCGATGACGCGCGTCCGGCGCTGGGACGTCGCTACCGCGCAGCGAAAAGGTGAGTGGCTCGTTCCCGGGCGCTGGCAGCTGCAGGGCATCTCGCCGACGGGACGCTGGGCGGCGCTCGCTAGGCGCTCGCGCACGCAGACGAGCATCCTCGTCTTCGACGGGCGCCTGGGAAAGCGGGCCCACGTGTTGCGGCTGCGCGGCAACTTCGAGGTGGAGACCCTGTCGCGCGACGGCAAGCGGCTCTTCCTCATCGAGCACTTCGCCGGGCGCCAGTACAACGTGCGCGAGTACGACCTCTCACGGGAACGGCTGCTCGCCGATCCGCTCAGCGCGGAGGGGGTCAAGATCATGGCCGGCTACGCCTGGAGCGGTGTGGCCTCGCCCGACGGGCGCTGGCTGCTCACGCTCTACCTGAGCACGCCGGGCAAGCTCGCGTTCGTCCACTCTCTCGACCTCGAGCGGAGCCGCCCCGCCTGTATCGCGCTTCCGTCGGTCCGCGGCGCGTTCGAGAAGCTCAAGCGCTACTCACTCACGCTCGCGCCTGGCGGCAAGAGGCTGTATGCCGCGAACCCCGCGCTCGGCGTGGTCGCCGAGCTCGACCTTGAGGGGTCAGTCGTGAAGCGTGTGTCCCGGTTCGCGAAGACCGCTCCGGTGGCCGGCGCGCATGCAGCGACGCTCTCGACCATCTCGCGCAACGGGCGCACGATGTACTTCAGCGCCGGCCGCGACCTGTGGGCTTACGACACGGCGTACGGCGTCGTCCGCGGGCCCTACGCCACCGGCGGCAAGATCGTGGGCGTTGGCTACGGCAGCGGCGACAAGAGCGTCCTCGCCGTTCGCCGGGACGGGTACATGGTCGCGTTCCGGGCGGCGACCGGGGAGCGCCTCTAGGCCGCCGCGAGCAGGAGCAACAGGAAGACGAGCCCGATCGCAACGAGTGCGATCCCCACCCAGCCGAGCACGATGCCGCCGGTCGCGAGCCCTTCGCCGCCGAGCGCCGGATCGCGACGGAGCTCCTCCCTTGCCTTCTTCCCGAAGACCACCGCCAGGATCGAGGGCACGAGCGGAAAGACGAAGAACCCGGCGATGCCGAGGATGAGGGACGCGATCGCATAGCCGCTCGTTCGCTGCGCAGCGTTCTCGACGGTCACGTCCCGGACCCTACGGCAGCCGCCTCGGTCGCGTCCGCGATCTCGCGCACGACCTCGACGATGTCGCGGTTGGCGTTGTAGACGCGGAGCTGGCGGTCGGCGCCGTTGCCCTTGTCGAGGATGTCCCGGACGCCCTCCAGCTCTGCTTCCGAGCCGAGATCCCGGGCATGCGGCTCGAGCTCCCCCAACCGTCGACGCACGAGCTGCGCCACCGGCACGCGGTTTCGGCTGCCTGCCTTCAGGTCCATCAGCGGAGCCTCGAGCCCGTACCGCGCCGCCAGCCACTTGTTCTCACTCGTCAGAATCCGGTGGTAGGAGGCGATCTCCTCCCCGCGGTCGTAGCGCTCGCAGTAGTCCTTGACGAGCGCCTGGCAGTAAGCGGCGAGCCCGACGGCATGCTCGACGCGTGAGACCGCGTCGCAAACTCGGATCTCGACGGTGCCCAGTCGCGGGTGCGGCCTGATGTCCCACCAGATGTGCGTGTAGTCCGCGATGCAGCCGGTCTTCTCGAGCTGGCCCACCACCTCTGCGTAGTCGTTGTAGTCGCGGAAGCGCGGCGGCGGGCCCGAACGGGGGAAGGCGGCGAACACCATCTGTCGGGTCGAGGCCAGGCCGGTCGCCTCTCCACGCCAAAAAGGCGAGTTCGCCGACAGCGCCAGGAGCGGCGGCAGCTCGACGAGTAGCCCGTTCACGACCTGCACGGCCTTATCGGGATCGTCGACGGCGACGTGGATGTGGAGACCGAAGATCAGCTCGCGCCGCGCGACGTACTGAAGCTGGTCGACGAGGGCGCGGTAGCGGTCACGCGCGGTGATCCGCTGGCGCTCGAAGTGGCTGAAGGGGTGCGTGCCGGACGAGCCGACGCGCAGCTTTTGCCCCTTCGCGACCGAGGTCACGTACTCGCGCAGCTTGCGGAGCTCGCGGTCGACGTCCCCTGCGGTACGGCACACAGGGGTGGCGATCTCGAGCACCGATTGCATGAGCTCGGGCCTGATTTGCTCCTCGAGCTCGTGGCCGGCGATCGACGCGAGCACCGTGTCGATGTGCTGCACGAGGTCGAAGCTCTCGGCGTCGAGGAGCATGTACTCCTCCTCGACGCCGAGCGTGTACGGGTCGCCCTGGCCGAACTTGTGCTCGAGGACGCTGCCGCCCGCCGCGAAACCGTTGCCTGTGATGCTCGAGGGGTAGATCTGCATGTCGGCCGTAGTATCGCCCGCTATGCAGGCATTAACCCTTACTGCTGAGTGGCCCGCCGAGAACGTGGCCGTTGCGGCGGTCGCGCCGGAAGGGATCGTCGGCCAGCGAGGTGAGGCGAGCCGCGTCTTTCGCTGGGCATCGGTGACGAAGCCGGTGACCGCCCTGGCAGTCCTGATCGCTGCCGAGGAGGGCACGCTCGACCTCGACGAGCCGGCCGGGCCACCGGGGGCGACCGTGCGCCATCTCCTTGCTCATGCGTCCGGCCTGCCGTTCGAAGGGACGACGCCGATCTCACCTCCGGGTAAGCGGAGGACCTACTCGAACGCCGGCTTCGAGGAGCTCGGCCGGGTGCTGGAAGCCCATGCGGAAATGCCGTTCGCGGAGTATCTACAACAGGCTGTGCTCGATCCGCTCGGCATGAAGGGCGCTGACCTCCGGGGTTCGGCGGGAGCAGGCCTACACGGCACGCTCCACGATCTCGTCGCTCTGGCGAACGAGCTGCTTCGCCCGACCCTGATTGCCCCCGAGACGCTGGCCGAGGCGGCGAGCGTCCAGTTCCCCGGCCTGGCGGGTGTGATCCCGGATCTCGGCCGCTTCGATCCCAACGACTGGGGCCTCGGCGTCGAGATCAAGGACGGAAAGCAGCCCCACTTCTCCGGGACGCTCACGTCACCCCGCACGTTTGGCCACTGGGGCGGCAGTGGCACGTTCCTCTGGGTCGACCCCGAACATGAGCTCGCGCTGGTCACGCTCGCAGACCTCGATTTCGGAGATTGGGCCAAACACGCCTGGCCTCAATTCTCTGATGCAATCTTTACGAACTATTTGCGCTGAAATCCGTGTGAACGGCCACAATGAGGGGTCAGCCTATGGCGCCGTCCACACCTGCCCCAGAAACGCTCCAACCTCACCAGGAGCGGCCAGTCTTTCTCGCAGAGAACGGCCGCCGCGCGCGCATTCTCGGCATCGGCGCGAAGGTCGCGTTCGTGCTGACGGCTCTCTGGCTCGTCGCGCTCGCGGCCGGCATGCTCGGTTTCGGTCATCTTCCCGGCACCCGCATCGACAAGCCTTTCAACAGGCTCATCGGCGGCGGTGGTGGAGACGAGCCGAAGAAGCAGGCCCCGTCCACTGACTCGGCCTCGGTGACCGGCTCTCGCTCCGAGCGACCCACCGGCGCTCGGACGCAGGCGACAGTTGTAAAGCGAAGCATCCGTGCCGGCACGCCGCCGGTTCGCGGTCGATCAGCCCGGCGCGTGCGCCGAGCGCCGCTTACTCGGCCGCCAGCCGGGCGGGTCGCTCGGCTGGCGAGGCAGCGAAGCTTGGCGCGGACAGGTCATGTAGTTCCCCCGGGGCAGGCCCTCAAGGCGCAGCCGCCGCCTCCACCGCCCGCGCAGCCCGGCAACGGCTACGGACGTGCCAAGAAGGCGACGACGAACCCTCCGCCTCCGCCGCCGCCCGGCAACGGGATCGGCAACGGTGGCGGCAAGTCGACACAGCGCTAGCGCCCGGCGCGGAAGGGCTCGTATCGGGCGACCGGCAGCAAGATGGGTCCTCCTCGCCTTTCTCCTGCTGGCTCTCGCCGCCCTGCTCGGGGTGCAGGGCCTCTCGACCAGGACGACAGGGCGCAGCGCAACTCCTAATCGCGGCGGCTCGGGGCCGCTGGCGTCAGCCGGTCCCGTCCTGACCTGGGACGGTCGACGACTCGTCTCCAACCGGCGCTCCGCCGGCCACCAGATTGCGCTCAGCTTCGACGATGGCCCAGACCCGCGGTGGACTCCGCGCATCGCGGCCACGCTCCGGCGTCTCGGAGTCCCGGCGACGTTCTTCGTCGTTGGGAGCGAGGTGGCGCGCCATCCGGACGTGATCCGCTCGCTGCATCGCCAAGGCTTCGAGCTCGGAAATCACACATTCACGCACACCGATCTGGCGGCAGTCCCGGACTGGGAGCGGTCGTTGCAGATCGCGCTGACCGAGAGCGCGGTCGCGGGCGCTGTCGGCGTCCGCCCCCGGCTCATGAGACCGCCGTACTCGTCGGTGCCGGCGGCCGTCAACGATTCGCAGGAGCGCGCCCTCGCGCACCTGGCCCGCCGCGGGTATGCGATCGCGCTTTCGAACCTGGACGGCGAGGACTGGCGGCGCCAGGGAGCGGCCTCGATCGCGAGGGCGATCACACCGCCCGGCCCCGAGGGCGGCATCGTGCTCCTCCACGATGGAGGAGGTGACCGCTCGCAGACGGTGGCCGCTCTCGAGCGCGCCGTGCCCGCTTTGCAGGCTCGCGGTTTCCGCTTCGTGACGGTGTCGGAGCTCGGGGGTATCCCAAACGGCCAGGCCGAGGTCAAGGCAGACGACTGGGCGCACGCCCGCGGGAGGCTGCTGCTCGGGACACTCGCGGTGGCGCGTTGGACGACAACCGGGCTTGGTCTGCTTCTGATCTTCGTAACTGCCCTTTTCGGTGCACGGATCGTTCTGCTCTTCGGATTCGCCCGGCGCCACGTGCGCGCCGTGCGCAACAGACCGGAGGAGGAACCTCTGTCGCAGGGGGTGTCGGTGATCGTGCCGGCATTCAACGAGGCGGTGGGAATCGAGCGGGCTGTGCGGTCGCTCGCTGCGAGCGAGCACCCCGACTTCGAGGTGATCGTCGTCGACGACGGCTCGACCGACGGCACCGCCGACATCGTCGAGCGGCTGAACCTGCCGCGCGTGTCCGTCATCCGTCAGCCGAACGGGGGGAAGCCGTCAGCCTTGAACCGTGGGCTTGCCGCCGCCCACCATGACGCCATCGTCATGGTCGATGGGGATACGGTCTTCGAGCCCGAAACGATCACGCGCCTGGTGCAGCCGCTCCGGGACCCCGAGGTCGGTGCTGTCTCCGGCAATACGAAGGTCGGGAACCGGCGAGGTCTGATCGGCCGCTGGCAGCACATCGAGTACGTCATGGGTTTCAACCTCGATCGCCGGCTCTACGACCAGCTGCAGTGCATGCCAACGGTGCCCGGCGCGGCCGGGGCCTTCCGGCGGAGGGCGCTCGAGGACATCGGTGGCATCTCCGGGGCGACGCTCGCCGAGGACACGGACATGACGATCGCCATCGGCCGCGCGGGCTGGCGAGTCGTGTACGCCGGGGACGCTCGCGCGTGGACGGAGGCGCCGTCGACGATCCGCGAGCTCTGGAGGCAGCGCTTCCGCTGGAGTTATGGAACCCTGCAGGCGGTCTGGAAGCACCGCTCCGCGCTCTGGAGCCGGGGCGAGGGGCGAATTGGACGTCGCGGGCTGCCATACCTCCTCCTTTTCCAGATCGCACTCCCGATCTTCGCGCCGATGATCGATGTCTTCTCCGTCTACGGCCTCGTCTTCCTCGATCCCGTGGCGATCCTGGGCTTCTGGGTCACCTTTACGGCTCTCCAGCTCGCGCTCGGCTGGTACGCGTTCAGGCTGGACGGCGAGTCCCCGCGTTCTCTATGGGCGATGCCGCTCCAGCAGTTCGTCTACCGGCAGCTGATGTACCTCGTCGTGGTCGAGTCCCTCCTCAGCGCGGTGCGCGGGACGCGAACGCGCTGGCGGTCGATCCCGCGAAGCGGCGAGGTGAAAGTGGCCAACTAGGAAGAGGGTCGGGGCGGCGACAGCACCTTGAGCTGCGCGCGCATGCCTCGAGCTTTGTGATCGGCGATCGAGCACCAAAGGTTGTAGCGGCCGACCCGGAGCTTCGCCGAAAGGTAGCGCCGCTGGCCCGGCAGCACCTTCCTGATTCCGTAGGTCTTCGTGCCGCCGATCCGCCGTAGACGGAGGTTGTGCTCGTCCTCGCCCAGGTTGATGAGCTCGATGATCGAGAACCGTCCGGCCCGAAGCTGTGGCCGCGAGAGACGGTACTCGAACTCGAGTGCCGTCACCTGCAAGCGCCCCGGGGCGGCTGCGGGTGCCGGCATCGCCGCGGCGAGAGCGGCGACCGCTGCGGCTGCGAGCGCGAGCTTCACTTGAGGATCGGCACCCGCTGGAACGAGCCGGCGCCCTCGATGATGGGACCGGCATCTTGCCCGAGCCACTGCTCGAGGACCGAGGTATAGATGCTCCGGTAGTCGACGGTCGCCTTCAGGTTGCCGTCCTTGTCGAGCCCGTCTCGCAGGCCCGGAAACTCGCCGATCATCGTCCCGCGCACGCGCGTGCCCATCAGGAATCCGATGCCGGCGGCGCCGTGGTCGGTGCCCTGCGAGCCGTTCTCCTCCGCGCGGCGGCCGAACTCGGACCACACGAGAGTCAGCACCCGGTCGGCGAGGCCACGCGCTTCGAGATCGCGCTGGAAGGCGAGGAGCGTGTCGCTCGTCAGCTTGAGCCCGCTGGCGAAGCGTTCAGGCTGGTCGGAGTGTGTGTCGTACATCCCGTAAGCGTTCAGCGCGACGCAGTGGAGCGGAAGTCCGGCTCCGAGCATGGCGGCGAGGCCCTGGAGCCGCTTCGGGAAGTCGCTCTGGTGCTTGGGGTAGACGACCAGGCCCGTGAGGCCGTTGCCCCGGAAGGGGGCAAGCTGGCGTCGTAGCTGGTCGGAATGGGTCGTCACGGCGCGTGCTCGAGCAAGCGACTGATCGGCGGCACCGCCGTTCCCCAGCTGGCCGACCGCCTCCAGCATCCGGCTCTCGACCTGGCCCCAGACCCCGGGCGACCAGAACGAGTAGGCGCCGGCTCCGCGGAGGGCGGCGACGGGGAACTTGGAGGTCGCCAGCGAGGGGGCGAGATCGCCGTCAAGGCTCAGGCCCTGGAGCGGGTTCTCGCTCGTTCCGGCGCGGTCGAGATAGCGGCCGAGCCAGCCGGTGCGCAGCCCCGGGTCGGTCGCTCCGACCTCCCAGTAGTGGCGTGACGTGAAGTGCGACTGGTCCGCGCCGGTGTAGCCGACAGTGGGGAGCACCGAGAGCTTGCCTTCCCCGTGCAGCGTCTTCAGAGATGCCGCTGACGGGTGCCAGCCCAGACGCGAGTCCTCGGAGAATGTCAGCCCGGAATCGGGCAGCGCGAGGCGCGGACGCAAACGGCGATAGTCGGGGTCGCCGTGCGGGAAGAGGAGCGAGAGTGAGTCGGCGCCGCCGTCCATGAAGATCGAGACGAGCACGGTGTCGCGAGGGCCTGCGGCCAGCGCCTCGGCGATGCCCTCCTCGAAGAACCGTGGCGAAACAGCGCCTGCCCCGTAGACGGCGAGGGCGAGCCCGACGGAGCGGGCGAGAAAGCTGCGGCGGTCGAGGCCCGTGCCCGCCGGAAGCGGCATCCCCGTCTCGATCGCAGGCAAGCCCCGTCCGGCCTCGGCCGCCGCGCGCCTGAGGATGGATGAGCGGGAGAACTCGTTGCAGCAGTCGGACATCGGCTCCTTAGGCGGTCTGCATGTCAGGGGACACGGCGATCAGGTGGCGCAGCGCGTTCTCGATCAGCGGGGGGTACTGCGTCTTCTTCCAGCTCTGGTTTGCGTCGGCCAGTGCGCGCGCCGCGAAGGCATGAAGGGCGCGGCGGGTGTCGGCTGTCAGGTCCGGCGTGCCCCAGAAAGCGAGTGCCCGCTTGACCAGCGCATCCGCGTCGGCAGGAGCGGGCGACGATGTCTTCAGAGCGACCGGCCGCAACACCCGGCCCGCGAGGTTCCAGCGGGCGAGGTACGTGGCGGTGTCGAGCCAGCGCTCGTCGTTCCAGCCGGCCACGTTCGGCGGCCGGAAGAGCTGCTGGCCGGCCTGGTCGAGGAGCCAGGTCCAGGCCTCGGTGTCGACGCCCCGCCCGGTGGCGCGCAGGAGCCCGGCGAGGTAGACGGCCGGCGGCTTGGTCATCCGCGGCCCCTCGAAGAGGCGCGGAGACCGGAGGATCGCTTCGACGACAGGCCGGACGGCGTACCTGCTCCGGACGTAGACGCGCTCGAGCGCAGCACGAGTGGCAGCGGGCGGCGGCGTCGGGATGAAGTAGCCCCAGAGCTTGCTGACGAAAAAGGACGGGTGCGAGCGATGGTGCACGCAGAGCCGACACGCGTCACGCCAGCCGTAGCGTCCGGTCTTGCCGAAGATGCGCTTTCGGCCCTCGTCGTGGCGACGCGGGTCGAAGCGGAAGTTGTGCGGCCCCTTGCCGTTCGACCAGTCGTTGCGAAAGCCGCTCAGTGCGCGGGCCTGCTCGCGCACGTCGCGCTCGCTGTAGCCGCGCTTGGCGCCGAGCGTGAAGAGCTCCATCAGCTCCCGCGCGTAGTTCTCGTTCGGAGAGTCCCTGTCGTTCTCGTTCCCCGAGAGCCAGAGGAGCATCGCCGGATCGCTCGTCACCGCGAGGATCAGTTGCTCGAAGGAGCCGAGGAAGCGCGAGCGGAGAAGTTTGTTCTGGTCGAGCATCAGCCGCTGGGAGCCGACGCCGTCGTTAGAGGTCGCGAACCAGTCGTGCCAAACGAGCGTCATGCGCTCGACGAGCGGCCGGCTCGTCCGCACCATGCGGTCGAGCCACCAGAGGTGATCGTGTCCCCACGCGTCGTAGGGCGCGAGCGGGCGCTTGTCGTCGTCGACGGGAGCGGGGCCGACGAAGCGCTCCCGCGACGGGCGCGTCAGCGAGCGGACGGCGCCGTCGAGGCCGAGCTTCGCGAGCCTTTCCGCCTCACCTGCCCGCGGCCCGAAACCCGCACGCCAGAGCAACCGCTCGGCCTGAGCAGGCCCGAATTGGCCCCCGTCGACGGGAACCCTGGGGACACGGCGAGAACGTGGCACGACCCATGACAGAGATCGGCGTCATGGGTCGTGGGCTTTAGGTGGAACCCTCCTTCAGACGACCGCGGTCCGACGGGCTCGGGCCCCGCGTCTGCGGCCGAAGAGGACCGTGACGGCGCCGATCGAGAGCGCCGCGCCGGCGAGGGCCCAGACGGGGAAGTTGCCCGCACCGGACGTCGAGGTGCCGTGCGGTCCTTGCGCGATCTTCACGGCTCCGAGCTCGTGCGTCCGCGCGCAGAAAAAGGACTCGCCGTTCGCGCTCGTGAAGTCGTCGAAAACGGCGTAGTTCCACGTGCCGCCTGACGGGAAGACGACCTCGGCCGCGTACAGGCCCTTGGACGGATCGATCGGTTTCGCCGCGAACGTCTTCCTGCCCCCGGCGGCGTTCCTGATCGTCACGGTCGGTCTGGCGTCGCCGGCATCCGGAAGTGGGTTGCGGCCGTGCTGGAGCACGGTGATCTTGGCGGTCCAGGCTTTGCCGGTCGCCGTTTCGGCCGACGGCGGCGCGAGCTGGACGGTCGCCCAGCATCCCGCCGCGGCGGGCGCGGCGTGCACGAGTGCGGCAAGCAGCACGCCGGTGAACAGTGCTTTGCGCATGACATACCTCCTGCTCGCTCCTACACCGGAGCGGCGGCGAAGGTTCCCGCGCTATTCGTCGTCGGCGAACAGGGGCCTGACGAACTGGTCGAACGTTTGGCGGTCGCAACTCGCGACCGTGGTCGGGGTGAGCGCGGTGACCGAAGCGGTCCGCGGCACGTTCATCGCCAATGCGACCTCGCCGAAGTAGTCGCCCGGGCGGAGCACTCGCCGCGGCCCGAGCGCGCCTTTGTTGCTTACCGCGAGGAGGCCCCGAAGGACGACGTAGAAGTGATCGCCTTCCTCGTCCTGGAGGACGACCGGGCTCCCGGCGGCGACCTCGGCCCGCTTCATCTTCTGCGCCAGCTTCGTGAGCCTCTCGCCGGGGAGCTCCTGCAGCAGCCCGATCTGCGACAGCTCGGTCACGGTTGCCGTAGCGAATCTAGGAGCCACAGCTGTGAATCCAATCGTGTCGACCGGTCATTTCCGTCGGGCACACGGGCAGGGCCCGCGCGTCCTGAAGTCGGCACCGCAAGCGGCCTCTAAGCATCGTGAATCGGCTCCTCCGGCGCCTCGGCAGGCAACTCCGAGTCGGCCGGGGCCGGGCCTTGCTGCTCCTCGGCCTCCTCCTGGCGCTGCGGGGCCTGCTCGTTCTCGTCCGGCGTGGGCTCGGGCTGATCGTGCACAGAGCTATTGTTGCCGACCGTGTCGGAGCTGGACGGCTGGAAGTTCTGTCCGCGCTGTCAGGCGGGCGTCGAGGTCGCCGAGGGACGAGTCGAGTGCCTCTCCTGCGGGCTCGTCGCGTATGCCAGCTCGCAGCCGACTGCGTGCGCGCTGTGCGTCGACGAGCGGGGGAGAATTCTCCTCGCCCGCAGATCCGGCAAGGTCTTCGACGGCTACTGGGATCTGCCCGGCGGGTTCCTCGAGGAAGGCGAGCACCCGCTCGACGCCCTACGCCGGGAGCTCAAGGAAGAGACCGCGCTCGACGTCGAGCCGCTGGAGTTCCTTGGTGTGTGGATGGATCGCTACAGCGAGGACGGCACGGGCCCCGCGACGCTCAACCTCTACTGGACGGCCCGCGTGACCGGCGGCGAGCCCGAGGCCGCCGACGACGTGAGCGAGATCCGTTGGTTCGACACCGACGAGCTTCCGGGTCCAGACGGGCTCGCCTTCCACATCGCCGAGGTGATCTCAGCCTGGCGGGACAAGCACGCGTAACCCCCCCGGCGCGATCGTGAACTCGAGCGGGGTGTCGAGCCGCTCGGGCTCTCCGTCGATCGCGGCACGCAGCCAGCCGGCGCGGGCATCCACTTCGAAGCGTTCACCGGATCGCTCCTCCCAGGTGCCCGGAAGCAGGCCCTCCGCGAGGTAGAGATGCAGCTGTCCTTCGTCGAGGCGCTCCCGTTCGCCGAGCGAGAACAGCTCGAGCGTGTAGTCGTTGTTTCCGACGAGTAGCACTCTGGCCGCCACGGGATCGCCGTCGACTCGCAGCCCGAGCGCGCCCGGCTGGCGCACGAGGAGGGCAAGGGCCCGCAGGCGCGCGAACGCCGCTCGTCGCTTGCGGTGATGCTCGCGCCGATGGACGAGACGTGCGTAGACCCCGAGCGAGACGTTGTTCAGAAAAAGCCGGCCGTTCACCCGTCCAACGTCAACGGCGCGCTCCTTGCCCGAGAAGGATGCGAGCGCGCCGATCGGATCCTCGCGGTCGAGCCCGAGGTCGCGGGCGAAATGGTTCCGCGTCCCGAACGGGATCGCGACGAAGGGGAGATTGCGCTCGAGCGCGACTTCGGCGACCGATCCGAGCGACCCGTCGCCGCCGGCCATCCCGACCGGGCCCTCCGGCGCCGACCGCGCGACCTCGGCCACGTCTTCACCCTCCTCGAGGACGTGCGTCGTAACGCCGAGGCGCTCGGCCTCGGCGCACAACTCCTGTGCGGTTGGCCGGTCGTCCCCAGCGCGAGGGTTGATGAGCAGGAAGCCGGCCACGCGCGCAGTTAGCATCGCAGTTCCCCTTTCGAAAGGAGCTCAACCATGGAACTTCTCGCCAGGCTCGATGAGGCGCGTGAGCGCTGGAACCTTCTCAACCATCCTTTCTACCGGCGCTGGAGCTGCGGTGAGCTGACCCGGAGCGACCTTGCCCACTACGCGGGCCAGTACCGCCACGCGGTGGTCGCCCT
>JACCXX010000098.1 GCA_013696805.1 Actinomycetota bacterium | reverse complement strand
ACCTATGACGGCTCCGCGATGCGGATGTACGTCAATGGTGTCTTGGACACTTCTCTCGCGTTAACCAGCTCGATCGAGTACGCGGACAACAAGGGGCTCGGCATCGGCGCTTCCTTCGACCAGGGCTACCACTACAGAGGCGCTCTGGACGAGGTTTCGCTCTACAACCATGCGCTCACGGCGACACAGGTGCAAGCGCATTACAACGCCGGGTCCGGCTAGGGCCCTGCGTGATGCCAGGCGATCGCTAGCTCGATGCGCGCTCTTCAAGGGACACGGCCGGGGGTCACGAACCTCCGGCCGTACGTCCTGCTGACCACTGAGGGCACGTATCCATACAGCGTCGGCGGCGTCAGCTTGTGGTGCGACTTCATCGTCAAGGGGTTGCCCGATATCCAGTGGCGCATTCTGCCGGTGGTCGCCGGCGGTTTGCGGAGAGCGCTGGCCTTCGAGTTGCCCGCGCACGCGGTTCTGGCCGGCAAGATCGACCTCTGGTCTGAGCAGGCGCCCGATTGGCGATGGAGCACACGGCGAGTTGCCGGCGCTCACACGGGGCTTCCCGGGGTTCTCGTACGCGAGCTGATGAGCTGGCACGGCGACGTCGGCGCGCTGACCGAGTCGCTCGTGTGGTGTCGCCTGCGGCCGTCCCGCGTGCGGCGGGTCTTTCGGTCGGTGCAGGGCTGGAAGTCGTTTCTGGGTGGGCTCCACGAGGTGCTCGGCGAGCGCGCCGATGGCGCCGGCGCCGCGCCTCCCCTGGACGTCATCGACGCAGCCAGGCTCTACCAGACTCTCTACTGGGTCGCACGGGCGGCAGCGGTTCCGACCCCTCGCTCGGACGTGCTCCATGTCACGGCCGCGGGTTGGGCGGTCATCCCTGCACTCGTCGACCAGGCGCTGCACGGCACGCCGCTACTCGTCACCGAGCACGGCGTCTACGTCCGCGAAGCGTACTTGGCGGCGGCTCGAAGCGAGGGGTCGCCCCAGGCACGATTCGTTTCCACCAGGCTTGCCCGGAGTTTTGCGCATGCGGCGTACGCCGCCGCGGATGTGGTCGCGCCTGTGGTCGATGCGAATGCCCGCTGGGAAGAGGGGCTCGACGTCGATCCGGCGAAGATCCGGGTCATCTACAACGGCGTGCGGGTGTCGGGTCAACCGTCACCGCCGCCCGGGACAAGGACCGTCGTCTCCGTCGGCCGGATCGACCCTCTCAAGGACGTGCACACCATGCTTCGGGTGATGGCGGAGGTCCTTCGTCTCGTCCCTGACGCTCACTTCCGGCACTACGGTCCCGTGACCGAGGGCCAGGACGCTTACGGCGACTCCTGTTTGGTTCTGCACGAGCAGCTCGGGCTCGCGGATCGCTTCCGGTTCATGGGAACGACCTCTGACCCGGATGGCGCCGTGCGAGAGGCCGACGTCGTTCTGATGACCAGTATCTCGGAAGCACTGCCCCTCTCCATCCTCGAGGCGATGGCGCAAGCGCGCCCGGTCGTCGCCACGGGGGTCGGCGGAGTCAGCGACGTGGTGCGCGGCTGCGGGTTCATCGCCCCTCCGGGCGATGTTCACCAGCTGGCGGTTGGTGTGGCCACGCTGCTGCGCGACCCGCCACTGGCTGATCAGCTCGGCAAGAGAGGCCATGCGCGAGTGGCACGGCTATTCAACCAACACGATTGCCTCGACTCATACCGTGAGCTCTTGACGGACCTTGCGGCATGAAGGCCGACGAGCTCTCTGCCGAGCGCGCGCGCGCGTTGATCGAGGCCCGCCTGGGTCGCGCGCCCCAGGATGCGCTCGAAGCCGCAGTCATTCTCGAGGCGTGGGGCGGAATCGATGCGAATGCCGCCATGCGCCTGGGAGCCGAGTTGACGGCCGAGCCGACGAACCTCGAGCCGTCTCGAGCAACGACTCAACCCGCGGGCATCCGCGACGGCGGAATGCTTGCCGAGGCACTCGCTCTGGTCATGGCCGTGGTGGCAATCGCCGCGTGGACTCCTCCGCTTGCCGAGGAGTTCGGAAACAGCGTGGTCAAAACGGCTTTGCAAGTTGCTCTTCCCCTCACCCTCGCATTGCAGTGGGGACTTCGGCGCCGCTATCTCGGCCGTCTCGATGGGCTTGGGCGCCTGGCCGAGAATCAGGCGGTCCTCGGGCTGATGGCCGTGACCATCCTGGGAGCGCTGTCTCTGTTTCTGGGGCTCAGCGGTGCGCTGGCGGGGCTCCTCATAATCACCTGGGTCGGGGGGATCGTCGTCGTACAACGGGGCTGGGCGATGTGGTACGGGCTTTCGATGGCGCTCGTCGCCGTCTACCTGAATCTGGGGCTGCCCTCGCTCGGCGCGATCGCGGCCGTCGCCGCAGTGACCCTGCTGACCGCCTGGTTCGCGCTGTCTTCGAGCGCGACCGCCGTCAGCTACCCAGGATCGTGGCGGGGAACACTAGCCGCAGGACTGATCGGAGGCGGACTCGGAGCGATGCTGGTCGCAGACTCGACCGTCGGGTGGGGTACGAACGGCGCGTTGCCGGCCCTTGCTCTCGTCCCCTCGATGGTGGCGAGTCTGTGGGCCGGTCATCACCTCTGGGACCTTCACGAGGCGGTTCCACGCGCGCTCCGGGCCGTGGGGGTCGGCGAAGCTGACACTATCTCCTGGGCCGGGCCCGCCATGGCCGTCTTCACCGGCGCAGTAGCGCGGTTGGCGGCTTCCGCCTGCGTCCTCTCGATCGGGGCAATTCTGCTCGGCGACGCGATCGACCACACGATTGCGACCTGGAGCCTTCTCTTCGCCTTTGGCTGCATCGCACTCGTGATGGTCTTGATCAGCCTCCTGGAGTCGCTCAGCTGCATCTTGTGGGCGCTCCTTGCCGTGAGCGCCGGCTTCGCGGTGGAGTTGGCAGTCGGGATCTGGGGGCCGGTCGACGTTGCCGGAGGCGGACTCACTCTCGGCGCCGCAACCGCGTTTGCCGTTGCGCTGCCGATGACGATCATGCTCCTAGTGCGGCCTGGCCGTCTGCTCTCGACGTCCCTGTGGATTTCCTGAAGCTCGTAGAGCCACGCTAGCTCCGCCACGTCGGCGTCCTGGTGCGCCTCGAACGTCGCGAAGTCTGTGATCCGCTCGTCTGCGAACATGACGCAGCCTTGCTGCCGATCCCGACGCTGTAGCCCGGCAGGCCGTGGCGTTCTATGACGTCCTGGCAGCCGGTCAGCAGGCGCTCGTTGATCCTTTTCTCGACAAGCTGCTAACGCTCGAGGAAGGCGAGGAACCCGAGCCCTACGTGCAGTCGGAGCAGGCGGCCGCCGCACACGTCGTTGACGTCGCCGGGAACGGGTCGGCTCTCGGCGCCGGGTGTGCACGCCCCGAGGCAGCGGTTTCCGATCCCGAGGCTTTCCTCAGCCTGCTCGACACCGAAGTGGAGTTGGACGATGTCACAGTCCTGACACGGAACCGGCACGAACGCGTGCGATTTCACCCGGTAGCGTCGCCGGCATGACAGCGAAAGCAGCAACCCCCTGGGGCCAGGCGTCCATCCTCGAGGAACTCCCGGTTCAGCAGCGCGCCGGCGACAAGCGCTTCGCGTCGGTTGTTCAGCTCCTCGAGAGCGCGTCCGGCGAGCGGCTCGTGCGTTTCGCGTACTCGACGGACGGCACGGCTCGCCGCGGGCCGGTGACGCTGCGCGCGCGCGACATCGAGAAGTTGCGCCAGGCGCTAGGCAAACACCCCGGACTGGAGGAGGCCTTGCGCTTCTAGGCGGGAACAGCCATTCAGGCGGGAACAGCCATTCGCTCGCGGACGGCGTCCACGAGCGAGCCCAGGACAAGCGCGCCGTCCGTCGAGCCGACGAGCGGGTCGACGGCGTGCTCGGGGTGCGGCATGAGGCCCATGACGTTGCCTTCGACGCTGATCACGGCGGCGACGTCGGCGATCGAGCCGTTCGGATTGTCGCCGTCGTAGCGCAGGACGATCTGTTCGAAAGCCTCGAGCTCCGCGAGCAGGTCGGCGTCGGCGTAGAAGCAGCCTTCGCCGTGCTTGATCGGAATCGTCACGCTTCGGCCGCGCTCGCAGCGCGACGTAAAGGGCGTGTCCGTGCGTTCGACGCGCATCGTCACGTCACGGCAGACGAACGAGAGCGACTTGTTGGGCCGGAGCGCGCCGGGAAGCAGGCCGGCCTCGCAGAGGATCTGGAAGCCGTTGCAGATGCCGAGCACGAGCCCGCCGCCGGCGGCGAACTCTGCGACCGCCTCCATCGCCGGAGAAAAGCGCGCGATCGCGCCACAGCGCAGGTAGTCGCCGTACGAGAAGCCGCCCGGCAGGATGACCGCACCGACGTCGGGCAGCTCGCGGTCGCCGTGCCAGACCATGACCGGGTCTGCTCCGAGTCCTGCGAGCGCGAGGGCAGCGTCACGGTCGTCGTTGGACCCTGGAAAGACGAGGACGCCGACCCGAGGCTTCATTTCAGCTCGATCTCGTAGCTCTCGATCAGCGGGTTCGCGAGTAGTTCGGCGCACATCTTCTCGACCGCCGCTCGCGCCTCGCTCTCGTTCGTCGCCTCGACCTCCAGGTCGACGAGCCGGCCCACGCGCGCCTCGCCGACGGAGAAGCCCAGGTGGCGCAGCGAGTTCTCGACGGCCTCGCCTTGTGGATCGAGGATCCCCGGCTTCGGGCGGACGAGCACGGAGACCTTCATCGAGAGACGGCCTCCGGATCGTCGGCGTAGCTGTCGAACGAGATGCCGGTCAGGCGTTCGAACGCCTCGAGGTAGCGCGCCCGCGTTCCGCTGACGACGTCGACCGGCAGCTCGGGGCCTGGAGCTGCCTTGTCCCAGCCGAGCGACTCCGCGTAGTCGCGTACGAATTGTTTGTCGAAGGAAGCCTGCGCCTGGCCCGGCGCGTACTCCTCGGCCGGCCAGAAACGAGACGAGTCGGGGGTGAACGCCTCGTCGGCAAGCATCAGCGCGCCGGCCTCGTCGAGGCCAAACTCGAACTTCGTGTCGGCGATGATGATCCCGCGCTCCGCCGCGTGTTCGGACGCGAACCGGTAGAGCTCGATCGCGACGCGCTCGACCTCACCGAGCCGCTCGGCTCCGACGAGCCCGGCGGCCTGGTCGCGCGTGATGTTCTCGTCGTGACCTTCATGAGCCTTGGTCGACGGCGTGAAGATCGGCTCCGGTAGCTGCTCGGACTCGCTGAGCCCCTCCGGCAGTCGGTGCCCTGAAACCTGGCCGGTCGCCCCGTAGTCCTTCCAGCCCGAGCCCGTGATGTAACCGCGGACGACAACCTCGATCGGCAGCATCTCGAGCCGCCGGCACTCGGTTGAGCGCCCGTCGTCCCGAACGCCGAGCAGATGGTTCGCGCAGATCTCCTTCGTGCGGGCGAACCAGAACGCCGAGAGACCTGTCAGCACGCGGCCTTTGTCGGGGATCTCGGTTGGCAGGACGACGTCGAAGACCGAGATGCGGTCGCTGGCGACGAGCAACAGGCGCTCGTCGTCGAGCGCGTAGAGCTCGCGCACCTTTCCGCTCCCTACGTGGACGGCGTCAGGCATGAACGGGCTCCTCCTTTTGGGTCAGGTCGCTCAGTCGGTCGAAGATGGCATCCACGTGCCGCGTGTACGAGTCGAGATCGAAGACCGAGTCGAGCGCGCCGGCGTCGAGGTGCCTGGCGATCTCCCCGTCCTCGCGAGCGAGCTGGGTGAAGTCCTGTTCTTCCTCCCATGCGCGCATCGCGTGCGCCTGCACGAGCCGGTACGCCTCGTCGCGCGAGAGACCGGCGTCGACGAGTGCGAGCAGTAAGCGCTGGCTGAAGAAGAGGCCGTGGCTCGAATCGAGGTTCCGCCTCATCCGGTCCGGGCGGACGACCAGGCCCTCGACGAGCCAGGCGAACCTGTCGAGCATGTAGTCGAGGGCGTAGAACGCGTCGGGAATCGCGACGCGTTCGGCCGAGGAGTGGGAAATGTCGCGCTCGTGCCAGAGGGCGACGTTCTCGAGGCCGACATGCGCGGCGGCTCGGACGATCCGGGCGAGACCGCAGATTCGCTCTGCCACGACCGGGTTCCGCTTGTGGGGCATCGCCGACGAGCCCTTCTGGCTCTTGCCGAATGGCTCCTGCACCTCGGCCACCTCTGTGCGGGCGAGGAGCCGGATCTCGAGCGCGAACTTCTCGAGCGACGCGGCGCAGACGGCGAGCGCGGAGAGCAGTTCCGCGTGCCGGTCGCGCTGGATGATCTGCGTTGCGGCCGGCGCAGGCTCGAGGCCGAGGCGCTCGCAGGCGAGGCGCTCGACCTCGGGATCGGTCGCCGAGTAGGTGCCTACCGCGCCGGAGAGCTTGCCGACCCGAAGGCCTTCGAGCCCTCGCGCCAGGCGCTGTCGAGAACGGTCGAGCTCGAACGCCCAGACGGCGAGCTTCAGCCCGAACGTCGTCGGCTCCGCGTGCACACCGTGCGTTCGCCCCATCATCAGCGTGTTGCGATGCTCCTCCGCGCGCACGACCACCGCCGTGAGCGCTCGGTCGACGCCGGCGAGGATCACCTCGCCTGCTTTGCCGATCTGTAGCGCGAGCGCGGTGTCCACGACATCGGACGACGTGAGCCCGTAATGGAACCAGCGACCCTCGCGCCCGAGCTCGATCGCGACCGCGTCGACGAAAGCCGCGAGATCGTGCTGGGTCGTCTCTTCGAGCTCGGCGACGCGGGCCGGGGAGGGTGGCCGGGCGGCGGCGCGGATCTCGCGGGCTGCCTCTGCCGGAACGACCCCGACCTCGGCCCACGCATCGAGAGCTGCCAACTCGACCTCGAGCCATCGCTCGAGCTTGCCCTCCTCCGACCAGATCCGCGACATGGCCGGGCGGGAGTAGCGCGAAATCACTGCCTGGAGTCTAGAGGCGGGTGCTGCGGGTATCCGCCGCCCTGGGCGAGGATTCGGGCGGCCAGGATGGCTGCGTTTCGCGCTCCGTCGACCGAGACGCAGGCAACAGGGACTCCCGGCGGCATCTGTGCGATCGCGAGCAGCGCGTCGAGCCCGCCCCCCACGGACCTGCTCGAGCGGAGGGGCACGCCGATCACGGGCAGGTCGCTGTAGGCCGCGACGACGCCTGGCAGCGCGGCCGCCATCCCGGCGCCGGCGATGATCACGCGCACGCCGCGGACCTGAGCCTTCGTCGCGTAGTCGGCCACGCCGCGCGGGTCACGATGCGCCGAGAGCACGAGCAGCTCGTTCGAGATCCCGCGCTCGACGAGCTCCGTGACCGCTGCCTCCATCGTCTCGCGGTCGGACTCGGAGCCGATGAGGATACCGACCAGCGGCCCCTGTTCGGCGCTCTCTTCGAGCACCTCCAACGGCGTTTCCATCGCCTCGGGCTCAGGAAACAACGTTGACCGCGCTCTCCGCGATATCGCGCCGGTAGCGCGCGCCGCCGAAGGAGATCAGGTCACAGGCCGCATACGCGCGGGCGCGCGCCTCCTCGAGGGTGTCCGCAGTCGCGGTGACGTTGAGGATGCGGCCGCCATTCGTTACCAGGCGGCCGTCTCGTTCGGCCGTGCCTGCATGGAACACGACAGCGCCTCCGGCCTCAGCCGCCTCGATGCCCTCGATGGGCGTTCCCGAGTCGCTCGACTCGGGATAGTGCTCCGCCGCGACGACCACCGTCACCGCAGCCTGGTCGCTGACGGCTAGTTCGGTCTGGCTCAGATCGCCCCGGGCGGCCGCGAGCAGCGCCCCGAGCAGGTCACCTTCGACGCGCGGCAGGATCGCCTGCGTCTCGGGATCGCCGAAGCGGCAGTTGAACTCGAGGACTCGAGGCCCGTCGGCGGTCAGCATCAACCCGGCATACAGGAGACCCGTAAAGGGCGATCCGCGCTGCGCCAGCTGGGCGAGCACCGGCAAGTGGACGGTCTCGAGGAGCTCGTCGAGCTCTGCGGGGCTGACGTCGGCGACCGGGGAGTACGCACCCATGCCACCGGTGTTGGGCCCTTCGTCGCCGTCGCCGATCCTCTTGTAGTCGCGCGCCGCGGCGAGTGCGAGCCCGCCGGCCCCGTCGCAGATCGCAAAGACCGAGACCTCGTCGCCCTCGAGCAGCTCCTCGATGACCCAGGTTTCGCCAAGCGCGCGCACCGCGAGCAGGGCGGCGTCGAGCTCCTCCTGCGTGCGGCACATGAAGACGCCCTTGCCGGCTGCCAGGCCGTCGGCCTTGACCACACAGGGCGTCCGCGCGACGGACATCGTCTCGGCTGCGGGCACGCCCGCGTCACGCATGACCTCCTTCGCGAAGGCCTTGGAGCCCTCGATTCGCGCTGCGGCCGCGCTGGGCCCGAAAACGGCGCTGCCCGCCATCCGCAGCTCGTCGGCGACGCCCGCGACCAGCGGGGCCTCGGGACCGACGATCACGAGATCGGCCGGCAGGTTGCGCGCCAGCTCGATCAACGATTCGCCGTCCTCGGAGTGGATCGGGTGACAGGTGCCGAGTTGCGCGATTCCCGGGTTGCCGGGCGCCGCGTGGAGCTCTTCGAGCTGCGGGCTTCGCGCGAGTTTCCACGCCAGCGCGTGCTCGCGCCCTCCCGATCCGACTAGGAGCACTTTCACGGGCGCGAGTGTACTCCCGCCCTCGGGCGTCTGAAATCGTGTCCTAGTGCGCCGTCCATCGTGGTGTCGCGTTGATCCAAACCTCTCGAATGCCACCATCAACGGTCGCCGGAGCCGGGAGGGGCCCCACGGGGGAACCAGGGGTTCCCCCGTGCTAACTAAGCACGGCCTCGACGCCGCGTCGCGAAAGCACGTGCTCACGATCGGCGCCGGTGCCGATCAGGCAGACCTCGACCCCGAGCGCGCGCTCGACGAACTGCACGTAGCTGCGGGCCCGTTCGGGGAGCTGCGAAACGTCCTCGAGCCCGTTCAGCTCCTCCCCCCAGCCGGGCAGCACCTCGTAGACCGGCTCGCAGTGGTGGAAGTCGCTCTGGTGCGCCGGGAACTCGGACGTCTCGGTTCCGTCGCGAAGGCGGTATCGGACACAGACCGGCAACTCGCCGAAGGGCGAGAGCACGTCGAGCTTCGTGAGCGCCAGCGACGTGAGCCCGTTCAGGCGGACCGCGTAACGCAGGCCGACGAGGTCGAGCCA
>JACCXX010000095.1 GCA_013696805.1 Actinomycetota bacterium | reverse complement strand
TTCCGTGCGTCGCGCGTCAGGAAGCCCTCGCGCTTGAGGGGGATGCGCAGCTCGGGATCGGCCTCGACGAGAGCACGGGCGATGCCGTGGCGAACGGCGCCCGCCTGGCCGGTCGGGCCGCCCCCGTTGACGCGCACGCGCAGGTCGTAACGGCCCTCGGCGTCCGCGAGCTTGAGCGGCGACATCACGAGCGTCCGGTGCGTCGCACGCGGGAAGTAGTCCTCGATCGTGCGCCCGTTGATCCAGGTCGCGCCGTCGCCCGGGCGCAAGATCACGCGGGCGACCGAGGTCTTGCGCTTCCCGGTGCCCTGGTAGGAGGCCTGCTCAGCCATTTCCACTCTCCAGTGGCAGCGGCTTCGGCGCCTGGGCATCGTGCGGATGCTCGGGACCGGCGTAGATCTTCAGCTTGGTCAGTTGCGCGCGGCCGAGTCGAGTTCTCGGCAGCATGCCCCGAACCGCCTTGCGCAACACCTCCGTCGGCCGACGCTCGAGCTCGGCGCGAAGCGGCCGCTTGCGAAGGCCGCCCGGGTACCCGGAGTGCCGGTAGTACATCTTCTCGTCCATCTTCTTGCCGGTCACGTGGATCTTCTCCGCGTTGACGACGACGACGAAGTCACCCGTGTCGACGTGCGGCGTGTATTGGGGCTTGCGCTTGCCGCGCAACGTGTCTGCGATCTGAGTTGCCAGGCGCCCAAGGGTCTTCCCCTCGGCGTCCACGACGTACCAGAGGCGCTCGATCTCTCCCGGTTTTGCGGTGTAGGTCTTCATTGAAAAGGCGGGACTGGCGCCCGCCGAGGCGCGATTCTAACAAGGATCAGCGGAGAATCTGTTCGGCGGGTCTGATACGCGTGATCAGGAAGGCTGGCGCCAGGGCCAGCACAGTGGCTCCAATCGCCAGCGCGGCGACGCCGAGCAGGTCGAGCGCCAGCCCGCCGGCGAGTGCGAGCCCGGCTCCCAGGAGCCCTGCCAGGAGGTCGTTGAAGCCGAGGAGCTTGCCGCGCTCGGCGGGCGCCGTCTTGTCAGCGAGCTCGGCGGTCGCCGTGACGAACGAGAGGTTCCAACCCAGGCCGAGCCCGAAGAGGAGCAGGGCCGTCATGAAGACGCCTTCGAAGAAGAGCAGCCCCGAACACGACGCCGCGACGATGAGCAGCCCGCCCGTGAGCGCCACGCGCCGGCCGATCCGGTCGATAAGCGACCCGACGACGAGGACGAGCGCGTACATGCCGAGGACATGCGCGCCGACGATCGGAAACACGGCGTCCTGGCTGTGGTGATGGTGATCAACGACGACGTAGCCGGTCAGGTTCATCACCGAGACCATGACCGCGAAGCTCGCCAGCGCCGCGATCATGGCGGGAGCTACTCCGGGGCGACGGACGATCTCGCTCAGCGGCGCTGCCGGCCCGGACGGCTGCGCTCCCGAAGCGCCGTAGATCCGCTCGCCGATCAGCTTGGGGTCGGGACGCACGGCGAGTGCGATCAGCATCGAGACGATCGACAGCCCGCCGGCGGCCAGCCAGGGGATGGTCATCGTGTCGGCGTCGACCTCCTTCCCCGCGAAAAGCGGGCTGAAGACGGCCGGGCCGAGGACGGCGCCGAAGACCGCGCCGAAAAGAACCAGCGAGATCCCGCGCGCGCGGCGCTCGGGCGGATACATGTCGCCGGCAGCGGTGCGGATCAGCAAGTTCGTCGCACCCTGGGCGCCGATCAGCATGAAGCCGACGATCACGAGCGGTGTCGAATCCCAACGGGTGGCCGCCGCGGTCAGCGCGCAACCGATCGCGCCGACGACGAGCCCACCGACGATCACGGGCACGCGGCCGAAGCGGTCCATGGCCCGGCCCGCGGGCAGGGCAGTCAGCGCCGCCGCCGTGAGAAAGATCGCCGGGCCGAGTCCCAGCAGGCTCTCGAACCCCGTCACGAGGACGAAGGTCAGCGAGGCGACCGCAGCCACCAGCTGGAGCACCGTCAGGTTCACGGCAGTGACCGCGGCGAGCAGGATCGTATTCCGGCGGATCGGCAGATCAGACAAGGAGGGGCCCACGACTGCCGATTGTAGGCTTGCCTCCATGAGGCTCTGCTACGGCTCCGGAGTCGTCCTCGCGGCCGCGCTCGTCGTCCTCCCAGGCGCCTTCGCGCGCACCGCCGAAGAACCCGGAGTGACGCCGCAATCGATCTCGATCGGCGGCACCGTTCCTCTGACCGGCGACGAGGTGGCGTACGCAGCCGTCGCGCGCGGGGCCGAGGCGTATTTCAAGTACGTCAACGGGCGAGGCGGCGTGCACGGACGGCGGATCGAGTACCGCTACGTCGACGATGGCTACAACCCGGCGGAGACGGTTCGCAAGACGCGGGACCTCGTGCAGCAAGACAAGGTGTTCGCGATCTTCAACAGCGTGGGCACCGAGCACGTGCTCGCCGTTCGCCCGTATCTGAATCAGGCCGAGGTGCCTCAACTCTTCGTCGGCAGCGGGCACACGTCGCTGCACTCCCAGCGACGCACGTATCCGTGGACGATGGGCTACCTCCCGCGCTTCGCCGGTGAGGGGGCGCTCTACGGCCGCCACCTGCTTCGCACGAAGCCGAAGGCGCGGATCGCCGTCCTGCACGAGGACTCCGAGTACGGCGAGGACATGATCGCCGGCCTCCGCCAGGGTCTCGGACGCTCGGCGTCGCGCATCGTCGCCGTCCAGCGCTACCAACTGACCGATACCGACCTCAACTCGCAGGTCGCACGCCTGAAGGCCTCGGGTGCAAACGTCTTCATGGTCTTCGCGCTCCCGCGGCCGACGATCCAGGCCTTCCTGGCTGCCAAGAAGCTCGGCTGGCGGCCTCAGTACTACGTCAACTCCGTTTCGATCGACCCCTTCGTGATCGAGGTCGTCCGCAAGAACGCGGGTACCGCGGTCGTCGACGGGGCGATCTCGAGCGCGTTCCTGAAGGACCCGACCGATCCTGCGCTCGCGCGCGACCCGGGAGTGAAGCTCTACAAGCAGATCCTGAAGCGCCACCTGCCGAGTGCACGGGTGAAGGAGGTCGCGCACCTCTACGGAATGGCCGTGGCGTACACGATGGTCGACGCGCTGCGAAAGGCGGGCACGCAGCCGACTCGCCGGAGCCTCCTCCGGGCCGCGACGAGCCTGAACGAGAAGGCGAACCCGTTCTTCTATCGGGGCATCGCCGTGCGCACGGGCGCGAGCGACTACTACCCCGTGCAGAAATCGCGGCTCGTGCGCTTCCGGCAGGGTCGCTGGCGCCAGGTCGGCTCACTCGTTACGCTCCCATAGAGCCTGCTGCTAGGTGGCGAGGGCGACCAGGATCACGATCAGCGCGATGACCGCGCCGACGATCAGCGCCAACGTGATGGCGGCTCCGACGATGATCCGCTTCGCCTCCCGCGTCAAGCGCGCCTGCAGCGGCCGTCCGTCGCCGGCGGTCAGCAACCGGTAGGCCCGCCGCAGGACCCACATCCCTATGAGGCGGTGAATCACAGCCGGCGAAGGCTAGGCGACGGTTATTCCCACTCGATCGTGCTGGGCGGCTTCGAGGAGATGTCGAGCGCGACTCGGTTCACGGCCGGGATCTCGTTGATGATCCTGCTCGAGATCGTCTCCAGCAGGTCGTACGGCAGCCGTGCCCAGTCGGCGGTCATCGCGTCTTCCGACGTGACCGCGCGGATCACGATCGGATAGGCGTACGTGCGCTCGTCGCCCTGCACGCCGACGGATCGGATCGCGGGCAGGACGGCGAAGCTCTGCCAGAGGTCTCGGTAGAGGCCGGCACGCCGGATCTCCTCCTGGAGGATCGAGTCGGCCTCACGCAGGATCTCGAGCCGCTCCTCCGTGACCTCGCCGATGATCCGGATCGCGAGTCCCGGCCCCGGGAACGGTTGGCGCCAGACCATCCGCTCGGGCAACCCCAGCTCCTCGCCGACCCGCCGCACCTCGTCCTTGAAGAGCATCCGCAGTGGCTCGACGAGCTCGAGGTCCATCTCCTCGGGCAGGCCGCCCACGTTGTGATGGGACTTGATCGTCGCGGCGACGCCGTCTCCGGACCCGCCCGACTCGATCACGTCCGAGTACAGCGTGCCCTGGACGAGATAGCGGATCGTGCCGAGTGTCCGCGACTCCTCCTCGAAGACGCGGATGAACTCCTCGCCGATCGCGCGCCGCTTGTCCTCAGGATCGGTGATCCCCTCGAGGCGCGCCATGAAGCGCTCCTCCGCGTCGACGTGCACGAGCGGGACGTGGAAGTGGTTCCCGAAGGTCTCGACGACCTGAGTCGCCTCCTCCTTCCGCAGGAGTCCATGGTCGACGAAGACGCACGTCAGCTGGTCACCGATCGCCTTGTAGACGAGGAGGGCGGCGACCGCGGAGTCGACGCCCCCGGACAGCGCGCACAGCACCCGTTCGCTCCCGACCTGGGCGCCGATGCGCTCGACCTGCTCCTCGATCACGGCGGCGGCCGTCCAGGTGGGGGGCGCGTCGGCCACCGTGTAGAGGAAGTTCTTCAGGAGGTCGTTGCCGTAGGGCGTGTGTACGACCTCGGGGTGGAACTGGACGCCGTAGAGACCGCGGTCGGGATCCTCGAAGGCGGCGATCGGGGTCGAGGGCGAGGACGCGACCACGCGCGCGCCCTTGGGCGGCGCAGTCACCGAGTCGCGGTGGCTCATCCACGCCACCTGCTCGGACGGAAGGTTCGTGAAGAGCTCGCCCTCTTCAGCCGTGACATCGGTCTTGCCGAACTCCGAGACGCCGGTTCGCTCGACGCGGCCCCCGAGGTTCTGCGCCATCAGCTGCATGCCGTAACAGATGCCGAGCGTAGGAACGCCAAGCTCGAAGATCCTCGGGTCGATCCTGGGAGCCCCCTCGGCGTAGACGGAGGCCGGGCCGCCGGAGAGGACGAGCGCAAGCGGGTTCCTAGCCCGCACGGCCTCGGGAGTGATCGAATGGTGGACGAGCTCCGAGTAGACACGGCACTCGCGCACACGCCTGGCGATCAGCTGCGAGTACTGGCCGCCGAGGTCCAGAACGAGCACCGGCCGCTCTTCGGCGGCCGGCTCGGGTGTCGGGAGCGGGACTACCTGACCCATGGGTGGTCGACCACTACCCCATCCCGATCTTCTGAGCCTGCTGGAGAATCTTGCCCTCGTTCTTGATCGACGGCGCGAGCATGACCTCGGCCTTCTGGAAATCGTGAATCGACTCGTACCCGCAGGTCGCCATCGAGGTCCGGAGAGCGCCCATCAGGTTCAGCGTCCCGTCGTTCTCTCGCGCGGGGCCGACCACTATCTCCTCCAGCGAGGCCACCTGCTCGGTCTGGATGCGCGCGCCGCGCGGGAGCGTCGGGTGGAAGGTCGCCATGCCCCAGTGATAACCGCGGCCGGGAGCTTCCTGCGCGCGGGCGAGCGGCGAGCCGACCATGACCGCATCCGCGCCGCACGCGACCGCTTTCGCGATGTCGCCGCCTGTGCGCATGCCGCCGTCGGCGATCACGTTCACGTACTTACCGGTCTCGAGCAGGTGCTGGACGCGCGCCGCAGCCGCGTCGGAGATGGCCGTTGCCTGTGGCACTCCCACCCCGAGGACGCCGCGCGTCGTGCACGCATGCCCGGGGCCGACGCCGACGAGAACGCCCTCGGCGCCCGTGCGCATCAGGTGGAGGGCGGTCTGGTACGAAGCGCAGCCGCCGACGAGTGTCGGGATCGGAAGGTCCGCGATGAACTCCTTGAGGTTGAGCGCCGAGCCGTTGGACGACACGTGCTCGGCAGAGACAACCGTCCCCTGGATGACAAGTACGTCGAGCCCCGCCTCGAGGACGAGCTCGTAGTGATCGCGCACCTTTTGCGGAGTCAGCGAGCCGGCGGCGAGAACGCCCGCACGCTTGATCTCCTCGATGCGCTCTGCAATCAGCTTCGGCTCGACGGGGCGCGCGTAGATTTTCTGGAGCCCTTCGGTCGCTTTCTCCTTCGGCAGCTTGGAGATCCGAACGAGCTCGGCGTCGGCGTTCTCGTAGCGCGTGTAGATGCCCTCGAGGTTGAGCACGCCGAGGCCGCCGAGCTGGCCGAGTGAGATTGCCGTCGCCGGCGAGGTGACCCCGTCCATCGCCGAGCCGAGCAGCGGGAGCTCTAGCAAGTGCGGGCCCAGCTTCCAACCGATGTCGACGTCCTGGGGGTCACGGGTACGGCGGCTCGGGACAATTGCGATGTCGTCGAACCCGTAGCCCTGGCGCGCCTTCTTGCCGCGGCCGATCTCTACTTCCACCGCTCAGAGCCTCCCTGCTCGGTTCGTGCGCAGCGACCGGTCATTTCCGACGGACGTACGGGCAAGGCCCGACCGTCCTGGACGCGGCACCGTAAGCGGTGCCTCAGCTCCAGATGCAAAAAGCCCAGGCTCGGTAAGTCGCCTGGGCCGGAAAAAACGTTTGTGCCTTCGCCTCTCAAGTGGCAGTCGATCGTACCACCCCGTCAGGACGCGACGGGCTCGAGCTCGGTGACCTCGACCGCACTCGCCAGACGGGCCGCCTCACGCGGGTCAAAACGCCCGGCTCCGATCTCGAGGGTCGAGGCGGCACCTGTACCGACCGCGCTCCGGAGCGCCTCGTCGAGAGGCTTGCCCGCGAAGCGTGCTGCGAGGAACCCTGCGAGCAGCACGTCCCCTGAGCCGACCGTCGACGCGGCCTCGATCCGTGGCGCCACCGCCCTCAGCCGCTTCACCTCGCGATCCTCTCTGAGTAGGGCGAAGCATCCGGACTCCTGCGTGATGACCACGTTTCGCGCACCCAGCTCGGCGATGTCGTCGAGGGCCTGCGTGAAGTCCTGATCGTCGTGGAACTCCTGGCCGACGAGGCTCTCGGCCTCGCGCTGGTTCGGCGAGACGAGCATCGGCTCGGCACCGGCGCCCAGCCGCAACGGCTGCCCCTCGGAGTCCAGCACGGTCTCGACCTTGCGCCGGTTGAGGTCGCGGATCGCCTCGGCGTAGAAGTCCTCTGAGACACCGCGCGGCAGAGAGCCGGCGAACACGACCGTGTCGGCGCCGCGCGCGAGGTAGTGGATCTTCTCGCGCAGCAGCTCGAGCTCCTCGGGCTCGACGTGCGGGCCCCATTCGTAGACCTCGGTGTAAGCGGAGGCCGTCGGGTCGACGACGGCGGTGGACGTGCGGGACTCGTATGCAATGCGCACGAAGTCGTTCAGGATCGCCTCCCCGGTCAGCTCCTCGACGATGCGCTCGCCGATCCTTCCCCCGGCGAGCCCGGTGGCGACCACGGGGACATCGAGGAGCTTCAGCGCCCGCGCGATGTTGATCCCGGTGCCGCCGGCGAGCGTGAGGCCTGCGCTGGCCCGGTGGCGCTGGCCGCGCTGAAAGTTGGGGACGGTCAGCGTACGGTCGAGCGCAGCGTTGAGAGTCACGGTGACTATCAAGAGACCCAGCTCCAGACGTTACGGGCGGTCTCCCCTGAATACCACCTCGCGCGCCCAAGAGGTCCCGGCCTCTCGACCGAGCGCGATGCGACGAGCGGCGTGCGGACGACGAGCCGGCCTCGGTCGAAGACACGCACCTCGCCGAGCGGATCGCCCTTCCGAACCGGCAGCTCGACGACCGTCGGAGCGACGATCCGCTCCACGAAGCGCTGATCGACGCGCGCCGTGTACCGAAGAGCGCCCTCCGTGACGAGATCGAGCTTGCCTTGCCCGTAGGGCGTTCCCGTGCGTGCATAGACGTTTTCGGGCCGGACGAGCTGGACGAGCCGGAATCGCCCGAGGCCATACCGGAGCAAGCTGGCGAGGTCGGCGTTTCGCTGTGCTCGCGTCGGACCGCCGAGCAGGGTCGCGTACACCGTCACGCCAGTCGCGCGCGCGGCTGCGACCTGCGACCAGCCAGCCGCACGGGTGTGACCCGTCTTGACGCCGACGAGCCCGGGGAAGGCGCCCAGCAGGTCGTTCCAGGTGTGAAGACGCCGGCCGCCCGAGATCGTCTCCGTCTGCTCGCCGACGAGCGAGCGGATGAGCGGCTTGCGCATCGCGATGCGCGCCAGCTCGGTCACATCGCGCGCGCTCGAGAGGTGTCCGAAAACGTCGAGGCCGTCAGGTCGGACGAAGCGCGTGTCGGCAAGTCCCCACTGCCGGGCACGGATGTTCATGACCCGCACGAAGCGTCCCGCGTCCCCCCGGCCCACGTGGTACGCAAGCGCCCAAGCGGCATCATTTGCGCTCTGGATGAGCGATGCCTCGATCAGGTCGTGGACGGTGATCCGCTCGCCGGCGCGGAGGTTGATGGAGGACTCGCCGATCGAGGCGGCCAGCGGCGAGACGGTCACGACGTCGGTGGTCTTCGTGCTCTCGAGCGCGACGAGCACGGTCATCAGCTTGGTGATGCTGGCGATCGGAAGCTTCTGGCGGGGGGCCTCGGCCGCTAAGACGTGGCCATCGCGCCCGTCGACGACGAGATAGGCGCGCGCCTGCACGTTCGGGCCGGCAGCGAGGGCCGAAGGTGTAAGCGAGAGGAGAGCGGCAAGGCCGAGAAGCCTGAGCTTCACGACGGGCAACCTACCGGTCAGGTGCAGGCAGCCGGATCTGCTGGCCCACGCGTAGAGCTCCTGCGTCGACGCCTGGGTTGAGAACGTGCAGGCGGGCAACCGTCGTGCCGTACCGCTCGGCGATACCGCCGAGCGTGTCGCCGGACTCGACCAGATGGAGCCTGACTGCCGCGCTCTTGACCCCCACCTTCGCCGGCCTGCGTGGCGCCGGCTTCGACCGGGAGGCCGGCTCCGAGTCTTTGAGCGTACTGCGGGCGATCAGCGCGCCGACGGTCACGAGGAGAAGCAGCAGCACCGGCACGGCGTAGCGCCGGACTTCGACACGCCAGTCGGTCTCGCTCACCAGCCGGCTGCCGCCCAGATCTCGCTCTTCAACCGCGCTGCCTCCGCGGCCGCGGCAGAGCGCCAGTCGGTCTCGGACGCCGACCGGAAGGCGTAGATGACCGAGCGCGAGGCCGCGACGAGCGCGCTGGCGGGACCGCTTGTGAACGCGCGCGCGACGTCTCCCGGGGAGGCGCCCTGGGCGCCGACGCCCGGCAGTAGCAGGATCGACTGGGGCAAGAGGCGGCGTGCCTCGCCGACGGCACGCGGATGCGTTGCGCCTACGACGGCTCCGACGCTCGAGAGCCCCCGCGCGCCGACCAGGTCCTCGCCCCACTCCGCAACGAGCTTCGCCACGTGCTGCCACAGGGGAGTGCCGTCGGAGAGCTTCAGATCCTGGATCTCACCGCCCTCATTTGACGTCTTGACGAGGCAGAAGACGCCCGCCCCGTGGCGGCGGCAGGCGCCGAGCAGCGGCTCGAGGGAGTCGCGGCCGAGGTACGGGTTGACCGTCAGGGCGTCGGCGAGCGGCGGCGCGCCCTCGAGGTACGCGGCCGCATACGCGCGGGCCGTCGAGCCGATGTCGCCGCGCTTGCCGTCGACGATGACGAGCAGGCCAGCCTGGCGCGCGTAAGCGCACACCTCTTCGAGGGCACGCATGCCGTCGGACCCGAGCGCTTCGAAGAACGCGAGCTGCGGCTTGACCGCCACGGCGTAGGGCGTGACCGCATCGACGATCCCGTTGCAGAAGCGGACAAACGCCTCGGCTGTGCGATCCCGCCCCTGGTAGGCATCTCCGGCGAGCTCCACCGGGAGCAGGTCGCGCTGCGGGTCGAGCCCGACGACGAGTTGAGTTCGCTTGCGGTCGATGGTTTCGGCGAGCCGGTCGCCGAACGTCGTCGCCTCGACGCGCTCGGCCGCTTCGAGGTTCGAGGCCATCGAGTTTCCAGCCTAGCGGGAGCCTCGGAAAACGAACGAGGGCCGCGCTGCGCGCGGCCCTCGTGAGAAACCTTCGCCGGGTCGGCTAGAACCCGCGGCCGCCCTCGTCTCCTCCGCTGCCGCCCATCATGTTTCCTCCGCCGCCGCCACTCTTGACGGCCTGCTTCAGCTGGCTACCTGCGGAGAACTTCGGAACGGTCGATGCGGGGATCTGCACCTTCTGGGAGGGATTGCGTGGATTCACGCCCTGCCGCGCCTTGCGGTCCTGTGTCGTGAACTTCCCGAAACCTGTGAAGGCGACGTCGTCGCGATTCTTCAGCGCGTCGGTGATCGAGTCGAGGAACGCGTCGACTGCGGCAGCCGCGTCGCGCCTCGACAAGTTTGCCCTAGAGGCGACCTTGTCAACGAACTCCTGCTTTGTCACGTACCTCTCCTCCCTTGACGATGGTTGAACAAGGGCAAGACCCTAACAGGCTGCCCCTTTCGGCTCAACCATGCGGTTTTGCTGGTGTTTTCGGCGCCATGGCAGGCTCTCCTGCTCGAAAGAGCGCAACCAAGCGGGTCGCGCGGCGCGCGAGGCCGTCCGCTCCACCCTCCTCGCGGTCGAAGACACAGACGGCCGTTCGACACTCCAGGCCCGCCTCACGCAGAGCTTCGATCGCGGCGACCGCGGCCCCTCCTGAGGTGACGACGTCCTCGATCAGGCAGACCCGCTCACCCGGTTCGAAGGCACCTTCGAGGCGGTTCGCGGTCGCGTACTCCTTGGCCTCCTTGCGGACGATGACGAACGGCAGGCCCGAGACCAACGACGTCGCGGCCGCGAGCGCGACGGCGCCCAACTCGGGGGCCGCCAGGCGAACTGCGTCCGGCTCGTGCTCGGCCACGAGCGCTGCCAGCTGCTCCCCCAGCGCTTGCAGCAGCTCCGGCCTCGCCGCGAAGCGGTACTTGTCGAGGTAGTAGCTCGAGCGCCGACCGGAGCTAAGCACGAAGTCCCCCTCGAGATAGGCGGCCTCGCGGATCCCGGCCGCGAGCTCGTCGCGCTTCACTGAGCGGCCCGCAGCGCCTCGCGCGCATACGGGATCACGACTGCGGCCTCGGGCGAGTCGCCGGCGATCGACACCATGGAGCCGTCCTCGAAGTAGAGATCGACTCGCTGTCCGCGGCGGAACAATCGGCCGTAGAGGCCGACGCCGAGCAGCGTCCCGATCGCGGTTCCGAGGGCGAGAGCGCTACGACGACCCACGGGGCTTTGCTTTCGACGTCGTCTTCTTGACGGGAGCCTTCCGCTTCTTCGGCTTCTCGCCGACAGAACGGAGAGCCGACCTCAGGTCGTAGAACACGAGCCCCGCCGTCGGCTCCGGCGACGTGACGGCGGCGAGCGTCTGCTCGGCCTCTCGAACGACGAAGACGCTGCCGTCGGCTGTCGCCGCTTCCAGCTGGGTCAGCTTTGCCACGTCCTCACCTCTGACGACCACCGCTTGCTCCCAGAGGAGCTTCGCCGCGGCGGCGAAGCCCTCGGCGCGCTCGGCAGAAACCGTCGATGCGAGCACGCTCCCGCCCTCGTCGAAGAGCACTGCGGCCTGCACCTGCGACGAGATGTCGATCAACTCCGAGAGGGCTTTTTCGGCGGCCACCACGGCGAGAAGCTAGCAGCGCGGCGAAAATGTGCGCGTGCGCGAGCTTTTCTCGAAGTTTTTCGCCGATCGCGGGACCCACCTCGCGGCGATGATCGCCTACTTCGCGTTGCTCTCGTTCGTGCCGCTTCTGTTCCTGGCGCTCGCCATGCTCGGCCTCTTCGGCCGGGCCGACGAATCGAGCTTCCTCGTCACCGAGCTGAACAAGACGTTCCCCGAGACTTCGGTCGACAGCATCGTCGGGGTCATTGAGGAGATTCAGGACAATGCGACGACGCTGGGAATCATCGGAGGCGTCGCCCTCTTCTGGACTTCGTTGTCGCTGTTCAGCGTGCTCGAGTCGGCGATCAACATCGTGTACGGGCGCCCCAACCGCTCCTTCCTGCACGGGAAGGTCCTCTCGTTCGGGTTCCTCATCGGCTCGCTCTTCACGCTCTTCGTGGGGCTGCTCGTCGGCTCGATCGGCGCTCTAGTCCTGGAGCGCTTCGCCGGGGACGTCCTCGGCAACACCTACGTCGCGCTGGTGCTGACCATTGTCGTCTCGACGTTCTCCGTTTTCGTCTTTCTCTTTTCGGTCTACTACCTGCTGACGAACGAGAAGCTGACCGTGCGGGAGGTCCTTCCGGGCGCAATCGTGGCAACGGTCGCCCTCGAGACGAGCTTCCAGATCCTGCCGCTCTATCTCTGGCTCTCGAAGGACGTGATCGCGCTGCAAGCCTTCGGCGCACCCGCCGTCCTCCTTGTCTGGCTCTATCTGATCTCCAACGTGATCGTGTTCGGCGCCGAGATCAACTGGTGGGTCGCAAGGCGGCGGCAACCAGTCGAGGCCGAGGAGGCCGCGGGCCTCGCTTGATCACGGGGGTCTAGTCACAGGGGAACCCCTGGTTCCCCCGTGGGCCCCCTCCTTGCGGGCGGCGGCTCGCTTCGTTGGGTTTTAGGAGCCGGCGGCTGGTGGGGTGGTTCAGGCGTTCCCCTCTCCTTTGTGGACCTCCCGCCGGGCTAAGCCCGGCTTCGGCGGCCTTTTGTAGCGGCTCTCTAGGCTCCGCCTAGACGTCTAGCGGGGATTCGTCAAACCCTCAGCTCAGCGAGCGCGCGGGCGGCTCGCGCGCGATGGGAGCTCCTGGCCTTCCACGCATCGCCCAGCTCGGCCACGGTGCGCTCCTCGCCGTCCGGGATGAAGACGGGGTCGAAGCCGAAGCCCTCCGAGCCGCGTGGCTCCTCGGCGATACGGCCCTCGAGGACGCCCGTGCCACGAAGCTCCTCGCCGTCAGGCGACAGGGCCACGAGCTCGCAGACGTAGCGCGCACTGCGGCCCTCGCCTTCCATGCCCTCGAGTGCCTTGAGCACACGCTGCACGTGCGCACCTCCCGCCCACCTCGCCGACTTCGGGCCGGGCGCGCCGTCGAGGCCGGCGACTTCGATCCCCGAGTCCTCGCCGAGGGCCCACGCGCCTGCCGGCCCAACCTCCCGCCCGAAGCGGGCCTTCGCCCGCGCGTTCTCGTAGTACGTGTCTCCGTCTTCGGGTGGAAACTCCTCGGCCTCGAGGAGCTGGAGATCCCAGTCCGGGAGCGCGCTCCGGAGCTCTGCCAGCTTGTGCTCGTTCTGCGAGGCGAGTCTCGCCTCAGGCACGAACGGCCTCGACGGCCGCCGCCTGCGCGCGCTCGATCTCCTCGATACCGTGCGCGGTCAGGTCGAGCAACTCGTCGAGCTGCGCCCGGGTCAGTGGGGCTCGTTCGGCAGTCGCCTGCACCTCGATCAGCCGCCCGTCGCCCGCCATGACGACGTTGATGTCGACCTCGGCCGCCGAGTCCTCCAGGTAGTCGAGGTCGAGCAGAGCCTCGCCGGCCACGATCCCGGCGGAGACGGCGCCGACGGAATCGGTCAGCGTCCTGCCGAGCCCGAAGCGGTCGAGGGCGCGACGGGCCGCGACGTAGGCGCCCGAGATCGCGGCGCAGCGCGTGCCGCCGTCCGCCTGCAGCACGTCGCAATCGACCCAGAGCGTTCGCTCGCCGAGCGCCCCGAGATCGGTAACGGGACGCAACGCCCGCCCGATGAGGCGCTGGATCTCGACGGTGCGGCCCTTCTGCTTGCCGGTGCTGGCCTCCCGCTGGGTCCGCTGGCCGGTCGACGCCGGAAGCAGTGAGTACTCGGCCGTCAGCCAGCCTCGACCCGAACCGTGTAGCCAGCGCGGCACGCCTTCGTCGATCGACGCCGTGCAGAGAACGCGCGTCTTGCCGCACGAGATGAGCGCCGACCCGTGCGGCTGCTCCAGGAAGTCGGGCTCGATCTCGAGCAGGCGAAGCGCTTCTGGGCGGCGGCCGTCTGCTCTCAAGCCGCTGCTGCTTCGAGCTCGGCGAGGGACACCCGATCGACCTCGGAGATCGGCAGCTGCAGAAAGCGCTCGCCAAGAGCCTTGAAGAGGGCGGGGTCCCCGGTCGTGAGGAATCGGGCCACTCCCTCGCGGGCGGAATCGTTCTCGATGCCCTTGCGGTCGAGCGTCTCCGCGACCTCACGCGCGGTCTCTTCGGCAGAGAACACGAGCCGTACGCCACGCCCGAACACTCGTTGGAGGATTGGGCGGATCAGCGGGTAGTGGGTGCAGCCGAGGATGACCGTGTCCACCCCCGCCTCCTTCAGCGGCTGCGCGTACTGGCGCACCGCCGCCGCCGTCTCGGCGCCGAACGGCTCCTCGCTCTCGATCAAAGGCACGAGGCGGGGACAGGCGACGGGGAACACCCGCGCGCCCGCGTCGAGGGTGCGGACAAGCTCTTCGTAGCGCCCGGCCTGGACGGTCGCCTCCGTCGCGAGCAGGCCGATGCGCCGGTTGCGGGTCGTCTGCACGGCCGCGTGCGCTTCCGGCGTGATCACGCCCACGATCGGCACCTCGAGGCGCTCCTGCAACTCGGGCAGGGCGGCTGCGGTCGCCGAGTTGCAGGCGGCGACGATCAATTTCACTCCGTCCTGCTCCAGGTAGCCGGCGATCTCACCCGCGAAGCGGCGGATCTCGTCGAGCGGACGGGGCCCGTAGGGCAGGCGCGCCGCGTCTCCGAGGTAGGTGAAGTCCTCGTGCGGCAGAGTCACGAGACACTCGTGCAGGACGGTGAGTCCGCCCATGCCCGAGTCGAAGACGCCGACGGGAGCAGAGCTCAAGAGGCCCGATTGTAGGCTTTGCGTGAATGCGCCGCGCCGTCTTGATTGCCGCAGCCGTCTCACTCTTCGCGCCGGCGCCTGCCCAGGCCTTCTCGAAGACCGACCTCCAGATCCGCATGAGTGACGGTGTCGACATCGCCGCGACCTACTACGTGCCCGACGGCGCCACTCCCGGCGGGGGCTGGCCGGCGGTGCTGATGCTCCACGGCCTTGGTGAGTCGCGCTCGGATGAGACCAACGGCGTCGGGATGTCGATCAACTCGGTGGCCGAGCGTCATCTCGTCCCGCAGGGCTACGCCGTCCTCACCTTCGACGCGCGCGGGCACGGCGATTCGGGAGGCCAGGTGGGCGTGGACGGCCCACGCGAGATCCAGGACGTCAGATCGCTCTTCGACTGGCTGGCCACCCGTCCGGTCGTGAACCCTCGGCGGATCGGCGCCTATGGGTACTCGTACGGAGGCGGTGCGCTCTGGGGCGCCGCCGCTCAGGGCGTCCCGTTCGCGGCCCTCGAGATCGCCATCGCGTGGACGGATCTCTACAGCGCGCTCCTGCCGCAGGACCTGGCCAAGTCCGGCGTCATCCTCGGCTTCTACCAGTCGATCGCCCAGCGGATCGCGCCCGAGATCGACGAGATCCTGAAGGTAGCTCTCAGCGGATCCGATCTTCC
>JACCXX010000073.1 GCA_013696805.1 Actinomycetota bacterium | reverse complement strand
GATCGCTCCAACGAGCGCTGCGAGTCCGCGGGCGCGCACCAGGTCTGCCGACGACGCAGCCTCTCCTCCGACCATGCGGGTTGCGATTGCAGCGATGGGGGCGACGATCGCGAGGAGCGTGAGCGCGAACCGGCCGCGATCACGAGCGATCGCAAGGGAGGCGACGAGTGCGACCGCAAGCGCGATCGCGCCGCCTCGACTCTGGGCCGCGAGCCCGACCGCGAGCGCGAGCGCTGCAAAGAGGCCGAGCACGCCCCGGACGAAAGGGCGAAGCGGCTGGGCCGCCGCGAGCGCGACAAGTGCCGGCAGCGGCAGCCAGACCAGCGCTGCGTCGGCGTTGGCGTAGTTGATCGGCCAGGAGAGGCGCGATCCGACGAAGGCGTCCGTGTTTCCTGTCAGCAGCTTGACCTCGATGGCACCGGCCATGACAGCGCCGAAGACCGCGAGCCCGACGGCGAGAAGTAATGCGGCCCGCGGCCGTGCCGCGTACGCGAGCCCTACGAGGGCGGCCGCAACGAGCATGGCAAGGCGGAGCACGTGCTCGAACGTCGCCTCTCGTGACACGGTCCACGCGAACGAGGCCGCGCTCCAGACGAGCAAAGCCGACAGGCTGACGATCATTGGCAGCACCGCGCGCTGCAACGCGGGGACGGCGCCAACGGCGGAGAGCACGACGAGCGAAGCGCCGAGCCCGAGAGCAACGGGTTGCCACTGGAGAGGCGCCACGCCACCTCCCCGAAACGCGAGCCCGCCGGCGACGCCGAGCAACATGAGGGGCGGAATGGCAAACGCGGCGGCTGCGATGAAACGCGCGGTGTCCGGCACTGACCGCGCGATCGACGCACGAGCCTCCGACGCCATGGCTAGTCGTTAAATGCGCGCTTCGCGGCCCAGCCGCCGCTTCCCAGGGCGAGCAGGAGCAGGCCGATTCCGAGGATCACCGTTGCGCCACTCCGCTGCACCTCTCCGGACTGAGCAATCCTCTCGTCCTGGGCGCTAAGCGCAGCTCGTTTTTCCCGCCGTGGCTGATTCTTGGCTCTCGCACTCTTCTTTGATTCAGATGCGCCAGACGGATCAGCACGCGTCTCGCTCGAGGCCGGGTCACCAGCACCCGTGGCCGTGGCCGTGCGCCCATTGCACCCTCGCGCAAGTTGTCTTCGGATCGCCAGCTTGAGTTGAAGGAACGTCAGAGGATCGCCGTACTGGTACAACGACGCGTCGTTCAGGACGCCCTTCAACGCCGATCGCGAGTGGTTGCAACTGAGTGCACCGTTTTCGGCGAAATCGCTGTAGACGTCCGGCGGCGAATCGGCGAGCGCAGGCTCCGCGTAGGCGACGGCCGCGAGGATCGCGATGACGCTAAACCACGTTCGCACTGCGTTCCTCCTCCCTCTCGAGCCCCCCGGCAACGAGCCCGATGACGCGTCCCGGTTGCTCCGTGACGAGGACGAGTTGAGACGCGAACGCGATCAGCCCTGCAAGTGTCGCCCCGACAACGAGCGCCGTCAGCAACGCGTCCTGGAAGATGACGAGCGCGATCGCGGTCGCCGTGCAATTGACGGTGATCGCCAAAAGGACGGCCACGGCGCGACGCTCGCCCAACCCGTTGTAGACGAGGCGGTGGGACGAATGATCCCGCCCCCCGAGGGACAGCGGTCGGCCCTCGCTGAAGCGTACGAGCATGACGAGCGCAGTGTCCAAGACTGGCAGGGCCAGGATCAGAAGTGGCGCCGCGACCGCGGCTGCCGCCCCACCGGCGCCGCCGGGACTGGCGAGTAGAGCAAGGCTGCCGAGTGTGAATCCCAGCATGTGAGACCCGGAGTCACCCATGAAGAGCGCCGCCGGACGGCGGGGTCGGTAGTTGAAGGGCAAGAACCCCAGGCACGCCCCGGCTAGCGCGACCGCGACCACCGAGGAGCCCGAGCCCGGAACAAGGCCGGCAAGGAGCCCGAGGCCCAGAGCAGCGATCGCAGCCGTACCGGCGGCGAGCCCATCCATGTTGTCGAGGAGGTTGAAGCTGTTCATGCTCGCGACCAGAACCAGGCACGCCACCGGGATACCCGCCCAGAGAGGGAGCCAATCGGGCCGGACACCCATACTTGCGGCAGCGAGCCCGATCGCGAGTTGCCCGCCGAACTTGCTGCGGGCGCCAATAGATTTCGCGTCGTCCAGCAAACCGAGTCCGAAGGCAGCCGCCGCACCGAGGACGAGCAGTGCGTAACGGCGATCCACGGCCCCCGACAAGAACGCGGGCTGAAGCGCGATCACGAAAGCGGCGAACAGCGCGATGCCGCCCGTGACAGGCGTCAGGGTTCGATGCCAGCGATCGACCGATGGAACCGCCCTCAACCCGGGCAGGTAGCGGACGAGCGCTGACAGAAGAGCAGCACTGCAGACAGCCAGAATCAGAGTACTCGCCGTCGTCACGATCAGATAGACCCCCGATCTCCCTCGCGTTCCAAAGAGACGGCGCTAGAATAGCGCCCAATCCGAGGGGGGCCAAGGATCACCGACGTTTCTTTGATGGCTATCTGGCACCAGCGAGGGCTGCCGCGACTTGTCACGCACTGAGTCAAGACACTACGATCCACGTAGTGGCGCGCGGGCTGAACGATTGGCGGTCACCCAGCCTCTGAGAGCCGTCGCTCGCGCGATCCTGTGGCCATTCCGTCGCTTCTTCGATCCCCGCTTCGAAGGCCTCGCACATCGGATCGACGCGAAGCACGGAGACGTTGCTTCCCGCTTGGACACTGGCCTGACGGAGATCGCTGCCCTCCGAGACGAGAGTCGGCACCTCCGCGACGAGAGTCGGCACCGGCATGCCGAGAACATCCAGCTCGCGCGAGCGCTCGCCGACTTGATCGGCGAGGGCGACCGGTTCAGGCGAGCGATGAGAAGCGGCTTGGTCGACGACATCGACGAAGAGATCGCACGCATGCTGAATCACACCGTTACTCACCGCGGCTTTGCAGCGCAACGGAACCTCTGGTTCAACCCTCCCTTGTCCGTGCGCTACCGCGAAGGTGACGTCGTCCTCGCCCAGGTCAACGAGCGAATCGTCGAGACTCCATACGTCTTTCGAGCGCTCTCTCGGGTCGAGCCGGGCGCCACGGTCCTCGACGTCGGGGCCGCCGAGAGCACACTCGCGGTCTCGCTTGCGTCACTGGGATACCGCGTCACGGCGATCGATATCCGCCCTTACGCGCCGGTCCATCCCTCGCTCGAGACGGTCGTCGCGCCAATTCAAGACTGGAGCCATGACGGGGCTTTCGACGTCGTCGTCTGTGTGTCGACGATTGAGCACATCGGGCTCGGCGCCTACGGCGAGCCTCGGGCTGACGAAGGCAGTGACGGGGCAGCGATGCAGCGGATGCGCGAGTTGACAAAGCCCGGGGGCCTGCTTGTTTTGACTGTCCCTCTCGGTGAGGCCGGCGTCAACGATGTTCAGCGGACCTACGACCATGCGGGGCTCCAGGCGCTGCTCGAAGGATGGGAGCTCGAGGATCTGACCGTTGCCCGGCAGCTCGATCCACGCACCTGGGTGGTCGAGCCCCAGGAGACGACGAGTGTTGACGACGAAGCGCGCGTGGCGCTCGTGACAGCGCGACGCCCCTAGCGGCTGGCTAGCGGTCGGTGCCCGGCCCGCTCGTCGTCCACTCGCGCACTTCGTACCAGTGGGTCGCCCGCAGGGCGGCGGCGACCTTCGGGTCCGTGTGCGCTGCGTAGAAGACGTTCTTGTCGAGATCGCAGCAGATGGCGACTGCATCGAGCGGGAAGTCGTCGAGATCGACAAGCGCCTCGGACGGGAGATAGGCCTCCGCGACCGTGTAGTGCTTGAGCTGGAGGTCGGGCGCGATCTCCGTCAGCTCCGGCCAGTCAGGGCACATGCGCGAGCTCACCCGGCACCAACCTCCACGCCGTCCGAGCTCCAGTCGCCGTCGAACCTCAGCATTCCGCGCGCGCCGTCAGAGGACGCGACCGAGAAGTGAGCTGCTCCGTCGATCCGGTGGTAGCGCTTCGCACCGGCGCGATCGGTGAGCGTCACGCCGAGCTGGAAACTGCCTTCCGCCAGCGGCAATCGCCCGACCGCGAAGCTGAGGCTCTGCTCCCCGACGGTCCCGTCCCAGCCCACCTCGTCGAGATCGAGCGTGCTGGAGGCGAGCAAGCCCCCGTCCGAGTCCCGCAGCTCGAGCGCGAGCCTCGGCGGGTCGACCGGGGCCTCGACCAGGAGCCGCAACCTGACGACGAGTGGATCGCCAGACGCGAATTCCTCGGTCGGCCCCTCCGCCCCCTCGACCTGCACGTCCGCCACGCGAACCTCACCGCTCCCCCATTCCCGCAGACCCACACGCACCTCCTCGGGGCTTTCCTCGGCCGCCAGCAGGGCGTGGTAGCGCTTCAGCGCCTCGCTCGTCGCGCCGTCGTACTCGACGCGGCCCTGCGTCAGCAACACGGCCCGCTCACAGAGCCGCTCCACGGCGGACGCATCGTGCGACACGAAGCAGACCGTGCCCCCGCGCTCGCGGAACTGGAGCACGCGATCGACACACTTCCGCTGGAAGGCCTCGTCACCGACGGCGAACACCTCGTCGAGGAGCAGCACATCGGCCTCGATGTGCACGGCGATCGCGAACCCAAGCCGCATGTACATCCCCGAGGAGTAAGTCCGCACCGGGATGTCGATGAACTCCTCGAGCTCGCTGAAGGCGACGATTCCGTCGAGCCGCTCGTCCACGAGCTTTCGCGGGAGCCCATAGATCGAGGCGCTCAGGTAGATGTTCTCGCGACCCGTGAAGTCGGGATGGAAGCCGGCCCCCAGTTCGAGGAGCGAGCCGACCGAGCCGCCGACCGCGAGCCTTCCCTCCGTGGGCGCGAAGATGCCGGCGATCAGGCGCAAGAGGGTCGTCTTTCCCGAGCCGTTTCGCCCGACGAACCCGATCGACTCCCCGGGCTCGATCGACAGATCGACGTCGCGGACTGCCCAGATCTCTGTCGATCGCACATGCCTGCGGCGGACGATCGCCTCCTTCAGCGTCAGGTTGCGGTGCGGGTAGACGCGGAACCGCCGCCCCAGCTTCGCGGCAACGATCTCGCCCGGCCTCATAGGATCGAGGGTACTGAAACGAGCCCGGCAAGCCCCCGGATGAAGGCCGGATCGTCGTTCAGGGACTCGATCCGGTCGAGCTCGAGGCCGAGCTCGGCGGCCCGCTCTCGGGCTTCGACGTCGATGTCCCAGAGGATCTCCAGGTGGTCGGAGACGAACCCGATCGGACAGACGAGGACGCGCCCGACCCCGCGAGCGTGCAGCGCATCGAGCTCGTCCAGGATGTCCGGGCCTAGCCAGGGCTCCCCGGTCGGGCTCGCGCTCTGAAAGGCGAACGACCAGAGCTCGAGCCCCGCGCGCTCGGCGATCAGCTGCGAGGTCTCGAGGAGCTCGTCCCGGTAGGGATCGCCCTCCTCGAGAATCCGCGCCGGCAGGCTGTGCGCGGTGAAGACGACGTGGCCAGCGAAGCCACGCACCCGCTCGGCGAGCGCCTCGAGGTATGGCTCTTGCGTTCCCCAGTGTTCGACGAAGCGCAGCTCGGCCCGGCCGGCGAGCGCCGCCTCCAGCCGCTCCCGGTAACCGTCGATCGAGAGCTTTGAGTAGTGGGGCGCCAGCACGAGGCCGACGATCGTCTCCGCGCCGCCGGCCAGCGCCTCCTCGAC
>JACCXX010000038.1 GCA_013696805.1 Actinomycetota bacterium | reverse complement strand
CCCTCGAAGGCGAGCATGTACGAGCGGCGACGGCCCATGCGGTTCTTGTAACGGACATAGACCCGCACGCCGTCCGTGCCGTAGAGGAAGAGGTTCTGATGCTCCTCGGTCATGTCCTGCCAGGGCTGGTCGAGATCGAGCTCCCACTTGTCCGCGATGCCCTGGGTGACCGCTTCGTAAAAACTCGAGCTGCCCACCGACCAGGGGACGAGCGCACCCTCGCCGATCGAGAGCGAGGGGTCGGGGACGAGCAGGTCGGGGTCGATCTCCTGTTGCGCGCCCAGCCCCTGGCAGCGTGGGCAGGCGCCGTGCGGCGAGTTGAACGAGAAGATTCGCGGCTGGAGCTCCGGCAGGGAGACACCGTGTTCGGAGCACGCGAACTGCTCCGAGAACGTCAGCTCCTCGCCATCGGCGATGTCGATCACGACGAGGCCTTCGGCCAGCGAAACCGCCGTCTCGATCGACTGCGTGAGCCGCGTGCGCAGATCGGGCTTCATCACGAGCCGGTCGACGACGACCTCGATCGTGTGCTTGAACTTCTTGTCGAGCACGATCTCGTCCTCGAGCATCCGGAGATCGCCGTCCACCTTCACCCGCGTGAACCCGTCAGCCCGGAGCTCCTCGAAGACGTCCTTGTACTCGCCCTTGCGGTCGCGAACGACCGGTGAGTTGACCGTGAACCTCGTCCCGTCCGCAAGCCGAAGCACCTGGTCGACGATCGTGTCGATCGACTGGCCGGCGATCGGCAGCCCGCAGACCGGGCAGTGAGGCCGGCCGGCTCGCGCATACAGGAGGCGCAGGTAGTCGTAGATCTCGGTGACGGTGCCGACGGTCGAGCGCGGGTTGCGCGAGGTCGTCTTCTGGTCGATCGAGATCGCCGGCGAGAGCCCGTCGATCGAGTCGACATCGGGCTTCTCCATCATCTGGAGGAACTGGCGCGCGTAGGCGGAGAGGGACTCCACGTAGCGGCGCTGGCCCTCGGCGTAGATCGTGTCGAAGGCTAGTGAGGACTTTCCCGAGCCGGAGAGCCCGGTGATGGTGACCAGCTTGTTCCGGGGCAGGGTGACGGTGACGTCCTTGAGGTTGTGCTCGCGGGCACCATGCACAACCAACTCGTCGGAGGCAGCCATAATCGACCCAGTTTAGCCAGGAGGATCGGACGCGAACGAATGTTCGGTTTAGCTCACGACGCGAGTCGCTCGACGAGCCGGCAGACCTGCTTCGGCTCGGCGATATGGCCGATGCTCAGCGGGCCGACGACGACCGTTCCGTACCCGAGCATCTGGCCGAGGAGCGACTGGTCGACCTCGACTGCCTCCACGGCACGGAGCCGCACGGCCTTCGCGCGCCGGTGCAGCATCCCGTTGACCACGTAGATCTTCTCTGTCGTCACGACGAGGCGCGTGCGCTCCCACGCCCACACGGCGCGCAGCATGAGGAGGGCGGCGGCGGCGGTCAGGACAGCGCCGACAATCGCTGTGACTACGCCCGGTAGCGTGAACAGGCCGCCTCCGAGCACGAGCAGCAGAGCCGAACGGACAAGCGGGCGCACGAGCACGATCCCGTGGCAACGGGCCATCAGGTAGACGCGTTCGTCACGCTCGGCGAGCATGCGAGCCGCCTTCGCCGGTGCGGTACAGGTTTCCTGCCGCCTCCGGACGGCGAAACTACCTCCATGAAGGAAACAGCTCGCCGCGCGTTCATCACGAGCCTCGTCATCGGGTCGGTGCTCGTGGTCGCCCTCGCGCTATGGAAACTGAAGGTCCTCATCGCCCTTCTCTTCCTTGCGTTCATCATCGCCGCGGCGATGCGCCCGGGAGTGGACGCGCTTCGCCGGCTGCGCATCCCTCGCGGCGTCGGCGTCTTGATCCACTACGCGACCCTGCTCGGCCTCGTCGGGTTGTTGCTCTGGCTCGTCGTGCCCCGCGCAATCGACCAGGTGCAGAACGCTCTTGGCGAGGAGAACCTTCGGGAGGAGAAAGCTCAGGCGACCGGCTGGAAGCGCGACGCGCTGGAAGGCGTCCAGCAGCGGCTCGAGGAACTGCCGTCTGCCCGGGAGCTCATCGACCCCGCTGTCGAGGTCACGGTGATCGGCTTCGAGATCTTCATCGGAGTCTTCTTCGTGCTGGCGTGTGCGGCCTACTGGATCTTCGAGCGTGAGCACACGATCCGGCTGGTCACATCGCTCATGCCACGACCCCGCCGCAAGGTCGTGCGGGACACGTGGGACTTGATCGACGCAAAGCTCGGCGCCTACGTGCGGGGCCAAGCCCTGCTGATCACGCTGGTCGCGACGACCCTCTCGCTCGTCTTCTGGGCGATCGGCCTGCCGTTCTGGTTGCTCGTCGGCGTCTTCGCGGGATTCGTCGAGATCGTGCCGGTGATCGGGCCGCTCAGCGCGGGGGCGGTGGCCGTGGGCGTCGGTCTGACGGAATCAATCCAGCTCGGCATTGCTGCAGGCGTCGTCGTCCTCATCGTCCGGCTAGTGGAGGACTACCTCGTGATACCCAAGGTCCTCGGTGAGGCCGTCGGGCTCTCACCGCTCCTCGTCCTCGTCTCGGTGACCGCGACGGCGATCCTGTTCGGGGGGTTCGCGGTGCTACTGGCGATTCCGCTGGCCGCCGTGCTGGCGACACTCATCGACGTCATCGTCCTGGACAAGGATCCCGCCGAGAAGGAAGTCCCGACGGTGATCTTCTCAGCGCAAGATTCGGAAGGCTGATACCGCTCAGGCTTTGCGCCAGCGGCCGAACACCAGGCCGCCGAGAGTGAAGCCCAGACCGAACGTCCCGATCGCGAAGGCGCCGATCGTGGCGGACTTGCGCCCACGAGACAGACCCTCCCAGCGTCCGAGCGCCTCTTCCTCTTCCATCGTCAGAGGCTCGCCGCGCCGCTTCTTCCGCATAGCACCGCCCGCCCGCAGCCCGAGATAGAGGTCGTCGAAAATCTCGGTCGGCTCTTCCACCATGACCTGATTCTAGCTCGTGGTTCGGCGGCCATCGTTAGCCTCCTCTCCTCGATGGCCACCCGCCTGCTCCACATCTCAGACCTGCATGTCGGGACCCAGGAGTCCCCTCCAGTCGAGCGCGCGCTGGAGGGGCTCATCGAGCGCCTCGAGCCCGAATTGGTGATCGCGAGCGGTGATCTCACGCACCGTGGGCTGCCGGAGCAGCACGCTGCCGCTGCGGCATTCCTGCGGTCACTGGGCCTGCCCGTGCTTGCGATTCCCGGGAATCACGACATCCCCTACACGTTCCCCGCGAGGTTCACGCGCACGTTCGACGAGTTCGAGCGCCACTGGGAGACGACGCAGCCCGTCTTCAGCTCGGAGAGCCTGCATGTGATCGGGCTCAACTCGGTGCGAGCCTGGCGACACCAGTCGGGCGGGATCCGCGAGGAGCAGCTCCAACGAGCCACGAAGCTCCTCGCCGAAGCTCCTCCGGGCTCGCTGCGAGTCGTCACCATGCACCACCAGATGATCGGCGCGCCATGGCGGTCGGGAAAGAAGCCGGTCGCACGTCGATCGCACGTGCTGGCGACGCTCGTCGACGCCGGCGCCGAGCTGATCCTGGGCGGCCACATCCACCAGGCCTCGGTGGCGGAGCGCCACGAGTTCGAGGTGGTGACTGGAGAGCTCAGAGGGGTGATCGTCTCGATCGCGCCCGGTCTCGGACAGCCGCGCCCACAGCGCCGAGGAGAAGCGCGCGGCCTACACGTCTACGAGTGCGAGCCTGGCGCGATCCGCGTCGAGACGTACGTCTGGCGTGATGACGACTGGGGGCTCACGGCGGTGCGCCGTTTCGCGCGAGGCCGAGAGCCCCTGGCCGTCGAGTCTGCGAGTTAGCGGTGCCAGTGCCGGTGATGCTCCCCCGCTTCCGGGGGCCGAGGAGCAAGCCAGGCGAGGACGCAGGGAGCCCCCATGCTTCTCAGCATGGGGGCGACTGAGGACGCTGCCTGGCGCCGCTCAGCGGCCGCCGGAAGTGATGGGTTCATTGCCGGCACTGGCACTAGTACCACTTTCCGCGAGCGAACCCGCCGAAAGCGATCAGCCCGATCAGGGCGATGATGATTCCGAGCCAAAGGCTCCAGACGAGGGCTACGACAATTCCGATGACCACCAGCAGCCCGCCAAGTCCAATTCCTCCCATTCGTACGTCTCCTCTCTCGGGGTCGCGCTACGTTACAGCGCCCCTGCGACCCATCACCGCTCGATAGATCACGAGCAGGATGATCGCGCCGACGATCGCTGTCAGCCAGGTGCTGATGTCGAAGAACTCGTCGAGCGGATCCGCATCGAAGAGCGCGCCGGCGATGAAGCCGCCGAGCAGAGCTCCGACGATGCCGATGATCGCCGTAACGATGAAACCGCCTGGGTCGTCACCGGGGAGCAGCGCCTTGGCGATGATCCCGGCCAGTAGTCCGAGAATGATGAACGCGATGATTCCCATGGAACTCCTTTTCTCGTGGGTCGGAATGGGGACTTCCCGTTCAGGGCTTCGGGAAAACGCAGAGACTCCGGAACCGCGCCGCTGCGAGGAGTCCGCCGCACGACTCGGCGGACTCCTCGGTTGGCCTAGGCCTACGGCGCGAAGGCAGGACAGGGCGGGACACCCGGCGTGCAGGTGATCCGGCCCTGGTACGTGGGATTGATCGGCGGCGGGTCACTCGCGTCGATGTAGTCGGCGAGCACCTGATCCATGACGTCACGGGTGGTCGCCCGGCTCGCAAAGTTCGGGTAGCCGTCGCCGCCGCTCGCCATGAAGTCGTTCTCGGCGATGGAGTAGGTCGTTGCCGAGGTCAGGTCCACTGCCGCGCCGGTGCAGCTTCCGTCGGCGGCCTGCCGCACTGCCCCGGTGACCCGGTTGCCGACCGGGCTCGAGATGTTGTACGTGAAGCAGAGGCCGGAGACTTGCGGGAAGCGGCCGTTCACGGCCGGCATGGCCGAGACGCCGTTCTCGAGCATCGTCTTCAGCTCGGCGCCGTTCACCGACAGCGTGACGACGACGTTGCCGAACGGAAGCACGGTCAGCACCTGGCCACGCGTGATCAGGTACGGCGGCGGCGTGTAGGCCGGGCAGAAGTCGCCGGTGTTGGGATCCGGCACTCCAGGCGGGCAGGTGAGGTCTGCCCTGAGCCCGCCGGAGTTCGTGATCGCGAAATCGGTCAGGTAGGTCGTTCGCATCGAGTCGGTGACGACGTTGCCGACCTTCGACTCGCAGGTCCGACCGGCGGAGTTCCCGCAGCGGTCTGAGCGCGGGATCGGCGTCTGTGATCCGCCGATGACCGTGTTCAGGATCGGGCCGAGCTCTGCGTTCAGCTCGTCGATCCGGGCCTGAATTCCCGGATCCGGGGTGACGCCGATCGTCCAGGGCTTGTGGAAGTCGGCGGTCATGTAGATGACGTTCTTCCGGTCGGTCACCAGGCGGAGTCGCGTGAACCGGACTCCCCTGCTCCGGTTCTCGGTCACGAGCACTCCGTTCGGCCGAGTCGAGACGACCTGGAAGTCGGTGTGATCCCCGATCACGGCGTCGACGTTCGACACGTTGTCCGCAAGATCGAGGAGCGGTCCCGTCGGGTTGTTCAGCGTCCCGCCCGTGGCTCCCAGGTGCCCCAGAGCGACGATCGCGTCGACGTCGCGCCGTCGCGCGAGCCGGGCTGCCTCCGCGTTGACGGCCGCCGTCGAGTTCTCGACGTGGAACGGCCCCAGGGCATCGGGCCGGACGAGGGTCGGCAGATCGTCGTTCGAGAAGCCGATCAGCGCGACTTTTGTGCCCCGCCCGAGGTTGTAGATTTTGGACGGCCTCCACTCCCTCGGCGTCCGGCCGCGGGAGTCGACGATGTTCGCCGACAGGTAGTCGAAGTCAGCGAGCGGAATCAGCGTGTTGCGCAGATAGGCCTGCCCGCGGTCGAAGTTATGGTTGCCGAGCGCGTCGGCGTCGAAGCCCATCATGTTCATGAGCTCGATCGTGGGGGTGTCGCCGAAGAAGCTCGAGATCGGCGGCGTCGCCCCGACGGAATCTCCGCCGGCGACGGTCAGCGCACCCCCTTCGGCCTCCCCGCGGTAGGCGTCGAACCACGGCTTGAGGAACGCCGCCCCGCCGATGTTGAAGGCCGGGTTGGCCGCGCCCGTGCCGCTGACGTTGTCTGCGGCTTCCGAGAGCGGGATCAGCTGGCCGTGGTAATCGCTGATGTCGATGATCGTCGCCTCACGGATCTGATGCCCGCCTTCGACGGCGCGCCTGAGGATCTGGCCGCGCGCGTTCTGCGGGCCTGGGATTCGCATCAGGTAGGCGAGCGTGGGCGCGACATCGATCGCGCGCACGTCGTTCACCTCGCGGTGCCGGCGAATGCCCGGACCTGCCGCGATGAACGTCCCGCGCATGTTCACGTTGTGCTGCAAGTCCTGGAGGGCGGGTAGATAGCCGTGCTGGCCAAAGAACTCGGAATGGGCGATCCGCACGCCAGGGGTCGCCGCGTCCCACTGGTATGGCGGCCGCGTCACTACGACGACATCCCCGCTCCGGCTCGGGTGCAGCGAATCGCTGCCGTCGACGTTCTTTAGCTCCTCCTTGCGCAAGATCCGCAGGACGACCTGCTTGCTCGGGTTCGCCGGGTCGGTGAGGTTCTGGAAGGCGGTGATGATCTGGTTGCGGACGGTCTCGTACTGATCGGCCGGCACCACGCCGCCGGGATCGCGACCCGCGAGCGAGATGTAGATCGCTGCAGTACCGCCGGCCCAGCAGGCCTTGGCCTTCGTCGGCGCTCCGCCGACACGGCAGTTCGACGTCTGCTCGGTCGCCTGGAGGCCGGCGTCCTTGAGCACAGTCCCGGCGTTGACGGCGTACCACTGCGGGACGAAGCCGTGATCGGAGGAGGCGAAGACGGTCGTGTCGCGCTTACCCATGAGCTCGCGGCCCAGCGCGAGCGTACCGTCGGCCTCCTGATAGGCCGAACGGATGTAGCCCTCGCGAATCGCCACGCGCCCATCGAGCACGTCGTCGTTCTGGACGTCGTCGTAGTAAGGGTTGGGGTCGCCGTCCATGTCGGTCGGCGTGACGAGCCCCATGAACTGGTGGCTGAACTCGTCCGTCACCGGGTTGCCGAGCTGGAGCAGGTCCGCGTCGACCCCGATGTCCTCGAAAATGAACTCGAGATACGCCCAGTGCGCGTCCGCCCACTTGAGGCCCTGCTCGACGTAGCTGTCCTCGTCGATGATGTGCGCCTCGAGCGGCGCGAAGTCGGCCGCCGTCGAGCTGGGGAAGTCGCGGGCCAGCGTCTCCTCGAAGCCGAGCGGCGTTGAGCAGCCCGGAGCGTACGTGCAGCCGTTGTAGGTCGCGTTCGACCGCGCGATCGACGTGAAGTAGATGCGGAAGCGGTCGAGGCTCGGCGAGAGGTCGATCGCCTTCAGGAAGAAGCCGGCGGTCTGTCCCGCCCGTGCACCAATCAGCGTGACCTTGACGTCGGCCCACTCGCCTCGGGCGAGAGTTGCCACCGCGGCGGAGCCGTTCTTGCCGGCGGTCGAGGGGACGACGAGCACGTGGTCGTAGTTCGTCGCCGAGTCGTTCGTCGAGTCGTAGATGTACAGGTCATAGAACCGGGTGAAGTTGTCGCTCGCAGGGAAGGCGGTGTTCGTCACCACGAGCTGCTCCTGCCGCGCCGGACTGAAGGAGGCCGGAACGTTGCTCCAGCCCGCGGCGTCGTCGAGGTCGACCCGCTGGTACGAGACACCGAAGCGGTTCGCGTCGGCCGGCTGGTTGGGGAGGTCGTAGTTGAGCAGGATCCCGCGGTTCGAGAAGAAGGTGCGGAAGTCGACTACAGGCCCCTGGAGAGCAGGGACGTAGTTGCGTGCGCCGACCCATTCCACCGAGACGACGGTCTTGCCCGCGCGTTCGGCAGCCTGCCCGACCGTGTCGGCCTGAAGCGCTCCCGTCGTTGCGAAGGACGTGCGGTTGTTGAAGTTTCCCTCGCCGATGCGGTGGTAGGTGTTGTTCATCGAGCCGTGCTCGCCCGGCCACGTGCCGGTTGCGAGGGTGTGCCAGCCGACGCCCGTGTTCGGCGGGAAGCCCTGGATCAGGCCGTCGTTGTCGGCGCGGACGCCGTCGCGCAGCAGCTGGCGATACGTGGGCATCACGCCCTGCGCGGCGTAACGCTCGGCGAGGTCCTGGCGCATCCCGTCGGAGGCGAACAGGATCACCTTCTCGGTGCTGGTTGCGCGTCTCTTGCCGTCGGCGGTACCTGGGCCGATGGACGCGATGGCGACGAGGACGAAGAACGGTGCGGCGACGAGGCCGAGCCGGCGAAAACGCTTCATTTTGGTGCTCCCTCTCTCTCCCTGATGCTGATGACAGCCCGATGCTACGGAACTGAAGAGCTGCGGGGGTGTCGATGCTGTGAAAGGCCAGTTAAGAGCCGGCTCGCTACGCCACGGGCTGGGCGGCCTGCAGCTCGCGTCGCAAGTCCTTGATCTCGTCACGCAGCTTCGCCGCGTACTCGAAGCGCAGTTCTTGCGCCGCGGCGAACATCTCCTCCTCGAGTGTGACGACGAGCCGCTCGATCTCGTCGGTCGACATGCCTTCGACCTTGCGTGAGCCGCGGCGGCGCTTGCCGGGAACGGTCGGCGCCTCGAGAGATAGGAACTCGGCGATGTCGGACACGCCCTTCTGGATCGACGCGGGTGTGATCCCGTGCTCCTCGTTGTACGCGAGCTGGACAGAGCGCCTGCGATCCGTCTCGTCGAGGGCGCCCTTGATCGCCTCGGTCATCTTGTCGGCGTACATCAGGACCTTGCCGTTCGTGTTCCTGGCGGCGCGCCCGATCGTCTGGATCAGTGCTGTCTTGCCGCGCAGGAACCCCTCCTTGTCGGCGTCGAGAATCGCGACGAGCGAAACCTCCGGTAGGTCAAGCCCTTCGCGCAGCAGGTTGACACCGACGAGCACGTCGTAGTCACCCAGGCGCAGCTCACGGATGATCTGAATGCGGTCGAGCGTGTCGACCTCGGAATGCAGGTAGCGGGCTTTGACGCCCGACTCGAGCAGATAGTCGGTCAAATCCTCGGACATCTTCTTCGTCAGCGTGGTGACGAGCGTGCGCTCGCCTAGCTCCTCGCGCCGGCGGATCTCGTTCAGCAGGTCGTCGATCTGATTCTTCGTCGCGCGTAGCTCGACATCGGGATCGACGATCCCGGTCGGCCGGATCAGCTGCTCTGCGATCACCTTGGAATGCCGGAGCTCGAAGGGGCCCGGCGTCGCGGAGACGAACACCATCTGCGGCACCTTCCCCAGGAACTCGTCGAAGCGCAGCGGACGGTTGTCGAGAGCAGACGGGAGGCGGAAGCCGAAGTCGACAAGCGTCTGCTTGCGCGAGCGATCGCCCTCGTACATGCCGCCGATCTGCGGAACCGTCTGGTGGGATTCGTCGATGAAGACGACGAAGTCCCGCGGAAAGTAGTCGAGCAAGGTGAACGGGTGGGTGCCGGGGGCCCGTCCTTCGAGGATTCGCGAGTAGTTCTCGATCCCGGAGCAGAATCCGAGCTCCTTCATCATCTCGAGGTCGTACTCGGTGCGCTGTCGCAGGCGATGGCCCTCGAGCATCTTGTTCTCGGCCTCCAGCTCCTTGACGCGCTCGTTCAGCTCGTGCCGGATCTCGTCCACCGCCCGCTCGACGGTCGGCTTCGACGTCACGTATTCGGTCGCCGGCCAGATGGCCACGTTGTCGAGCTTTGCCAGGATCTCGCCGGTCAGCGGGTCGAAGTGCGAGATCTGCTCCACCTCGTCGCCGAAGAAGGAGATGCGGTACGCCGTCTCCTGGTTGGCCGGCTGGATCTCGACCACGTCTCCCTTGACGCGGAAGCGACCGCGCCCGAGCACGGTGTCGTTCCGTGAGTACTGGCTGTCGATCAGCTTGCGCAGGACGAGATCGCGGTCGTGCTCCTCCCCTACATCGAGGATCAGCACGCGCTCGCGCCATTCCTCGGGGGAGCCGAGGCCGTAGATGCACGAGACGGACGCCACGACGACCACGTCGCGACGGGAGAAGAGCGCCGACGTGGCGTTGAGCCGCAGCCGCGCGATGTCGTCGTTCTGCGACGAGTCCTTCTCGATGTAGAGATCGGCCTGCGGCACGTAGGCCTCAGGCTGGTAGTAGTCGTAGTACGAGACGAAGTACTCGACGGAGTTGTGCGGGAAGAACTCGCGAAACTCGTTGCAGAGCTGCGCTGCCAGCGTCTTGTTATGGGCGATGATGAGCGCGGGGCGCTGAACCTGCTCGATCATCCAGGCCATCGTCGCCGTCTTGCCGGTGCCGGTGGCGCCGAGCATGGTCTGGAACTGGTCTCCGCGCTTGAGGCTCTCGGTGAGCTCGGCAATCGCCCTCGGCTGGTCGCCGGTCGGCAGATACGCGTCCGATGTCTTGAAGTCGGGCATTGCGGGAAAGGGTAGCCGTGGTGTTTACGGCCGCACAGCCCACACAACAACAGGCTCCTCACGAAGCCTACGCGGTGATCGCCGCCGTGTTCATCGGTGGTCTCGCGAGCGTCGCCGCGCTTTCGCGACGCTCACCGCCCGGCACCGCGCTCGAGCTGGCGGCGCTCTCCGCGGCGACCTTCAAGGTCTCCCGGACGCTCACGCGCGAGCGAATCGGCAGCTTCGTTCGCCAGCCCTTCGTCGACGGCGATGCCAACGTCGGTGAGGACGAGCGGCCGGCCGGCACCGGCCTGCAGCGCGCGGTCGGCGAGCTGGTGACCTGCCCGCGCTGTCTCGGCACCTGGAGCGCGGCGGCGCTCGCCTCGTCGCAGGTGATTTCTCCGCGTTTCGGGCGGCTGCTCACCTGGACGCTCGGCGCCTCCGCAGCGAACGACTTCCTGCAGGCCGCCTTCTCGGCGCTCTGCGCGAAGACGAACCAACTCGAAGACGAAGCGCGCTAGCCGGCTCGGACCACGCGCACGTCACCGCTCATCGCGGTCGCGCGCACCTCGACCAGCGAACCCTCGCCTTCCGGCGCCTCCTCGCCGACCTCGAGCTCGGAGCTCGTCTCACCGCTCATCGAGCGCGCGTCGATCCACAGCTTGGAGCCCCGCTTGACGCCGATCTTGATGTCGCCCGAGGCGCTCTGCAGGGTGACCTCGCCCGAGGCAACGCTGCCGATCTCCTGGTCGCCGGAGGCCGTCTGCACCTTGAGCGAACTGCCGGCCTCGACAACTTCTACGTCGCCGGAGGCGGACTGGAACTTGCCGATCCCGCCGAGGCGACCGATCTCGACCTTGCCCGACGCAGTGTTCGCGTGCGCGTCACCCTCGATTTCCTCGAAGGTCACGTCGCCCGACGCGGAGTCGACCTCGACCTTGCCGAATCTCCCGCGACCCTGCACGTCTGCCGAGGCGCTCGAGATCTGGACGCTTGCACCGTGGGGAGCCAACACCTTCACGCCGACACCACGCGAGCTCGAACGAAACAGCCGAAACCCGACGCGCGGGTGGGTCTCGACGATCAGCTCGTGGCCGTCCCCATGCGGCCGGAGCTCGACGCGGGCCTCCTGAATCAGGTCTTCGGAGCCCGTGAGCTCGACCTCGGTCCTCGAGCCCTCGACGGTCTCGAGCTCGACCCCGCCGGACGGAATGTCGACTTTGACCTTGAGCGGCCCGGGCGTATCGAAGCTTTCGTGTCTCATGGAAAAACTCCCCTCTAGCTCTGGGCGAAGCCCCGGAGCCGGTTGCCGGATCGGTGGGCCCGCGGCGCGACGCTGCGGGACAGCGCACGCACGAGCCAGCTGTTGACGGAGATGCCCTCTCGTGCGGCGGCCGCCTCGACGCTCGTCTTGAGCGTTTCCGGCAGGCGCAAGGTGATGCGCGAAGTGAGGCCGTCGTCGGGCGCAGGCGCTGCTTCCGTCTCCGCCACGAAAACGAGTGTCGGGTCCTGTCCCGAAAGCCGGACGTCGACATGGCCTGAGGGCAGCTGGCCGCTGACCTCCAGAGCTGCTTCTCCGAGGGCATCGAGCAGGCGCAGGCCAGCCGAGCCGCGGATCGCCTGGATCAGCCGTTCGGCTGCAGCGGCGGTCTCGTCGTCCCCGACCGCGGCGACCGCAGCGAGGTCCGCTTCCAGCCCCCCGAGAAAGCGAGCCATCTCCATGACGTCATAATGACGTCATGTGTGATGTCTGTCAAGTGTCTGCGTGACATCGGCGACAAAAGCGTCTAGATCAGTCAGAGACCCGTCATTGACGTAGGCGAAGTCGGCTCGTCCTACTTTCACATCATCCGAAAGAAGCCGGTCCTCGCGGTCGTCGAGACGCTCGCCGGCGCGCTCGGCGCGCAGCTCGCCTGGCGCCGTGATCACGACTACGAGGTCGAATCGGTCTTCCGAGCCGGTCTCGTACAGAAGCGGCACTTCGTTGACCGCGAGCGCCGGCGGATCAGGAAGAGCAGCGAGCTCTTCACGCCACGCCTCGGTACGTGCCATCACCTTCGGGTGCAGCAGGCGCTCGAGCCAGGCGAGCTCGGCACGATCGGCGAA
>JACCXX010000013.1 GCA_013696805.1 Actinomycetota bacterium | reverse complement strand
CGCTCCTCGGCCAGGTGCCGCTCGACCCTGCTCTACGCGAGGCAGCCGACGAGGGCGAGCCGCTGGTCTGGACTCAGCCGAGTTCGGAAACCTCGCAGTCGATTCTCCGGATCGCGGAGAGCGTCGTCGAGGCCAAGCGCTCGACGTTCAAGCCGCTGCCCGTTCTCTCCTAGCGATTCGGTGGAGGAGCGGCTCGCGAAGCTCGGTTTCGCGCAGAAGGACGCAGCTGTGCTTGCGGATCACTTCCTCGCCGCCGAATCCCGGGGCAAGCGCGGCCACGGTCTGACACGTGTGGACTGGCTGGAATCGCTGCCCGATCTAGATCCGGCGGCCAGGCCGGCGAAAATCGTGGCCGTGCCGGGCTTCGAGCGCTGGGACGGCGGCGGCGCGCTGGGCTACCTGACACTCGCCGCGATCTGCGAGGCCCAGCTCGCCGACCCTCCCGAGCGAACGCGGATCGTCGTCGGGGCCAACTGCTTTCCGACGGGGATGCTCGGCTACTGGGTACGTAAGCTCGCGAATGGCGGTCTCGTTGCGGCGCTGACGGCGACTTCTCCTCCGCGGCTCGGGCACCCGGAGGGCGGCCCGCCCCTCGCCGGCACGAACCCGCTTGCGATCGGCATTCCGAGCTCGGATGGGCTCCCCATCGTCGCCGACGTCTCGATGGGGCGGGTCACCTACGGCGAGGTGCTAGCGGGCGAGGCTGCCGAGGAAGAGCTCGTCCCGTTCGGAGGCGAGCACGCGCACAAAGCGTTCGCGCTTGCGGTCGGGCTCCAGCTCTTCGTGGACTCCCTGACCGGGGGTGGCTACGGTGCCGTATTGATCGTCGCGCGGCCCGAGGCCGACCCGGTTCCGGGGCTACGAGCTCGGGCCGGGGGTGTCCGTCTGCCCGGCGATAGCTGAGAACTCCGGGTCATCGCGGATCGCATCCAGGTCGGAGTCGTCCGCAGCGAGCCCGGCGAACTTCCCGTCGAGCTGCACCGACTGCCGCAGGTGGCCGAGCGCGTCCTCTCGCCGACCGGCCATGCTTTCGGCGCACGCGAGGTTGTAGAGAATGGTCGCGTCTTCGGGATGCTCGCCGTGGAGCTCGGAAAGCTCCGCAATCGCGGCCTCCCAGTCCTTCGTCGCCCAGTGCCGCAGGGCCTGTGCGCCCCGCTCCCACTCCACGGTCTCGAACGCGTGGCCTCGGGGCCCGCCGGCGGCCAGGACGGTCGTCTCTGCCTCCTTCGCGACCGCCTTGCGCTTAGCGGCCGGATCGCGCACGAAGACGAACGTCCCGGCCGGCGCATCGACCTCGTCCCCGTTGATGGTGAACACGGCATGCCCCTTGACGACGAAGTACAGCTCCTCGTGGGGTCGAGGGCCATCCTCTTCGTGCTCGTTGATGATGATCTGATCGGGCCCGTCCGCCGTCCAGGCGTTGACGCCGAAGGCGCCGATGCCGAACGTCGCTCTTACCTGGGCCCAGCGCCGGCCCTCATGCGTTCCGATCTCGAATTCCGAAATGTGTGCGGCTCTGGACTCCGCGCTCATGCCGGAAACTCCGGGTCGTCACGCAGCGAGTCGAAATCCGTGTCTTTCGCAGCCCACTCCTTCGCCTTGGGGTCGAGCTCGATCGCATGACGGAGGTGGGCGAGCGCCTGCTCGCGGTTGCCGGTCTGGGCCTCGAAGCAAGCGGCGTTGAAGAACCCCTGCCACTCCTGCGGGTGCTCGGCGAGCGCAGCCTCAAGCTCCTGGCGCCCGGCGGCCTCGTCCCCGCTTTTCAAGTGGCCGAACGCAGCGAAGATCGCCTCCCACTTCGAGACCTCGTGCGGCACGCCGGGCTTGGCTCCGAGGGCGACGATCGTCGTGCCTGGCTCGGTCGCGTGCGCGCCGCGCCTCGTGTCGGGCGCGGCGAAGACGAAAGTCCCGGCCGGTGCGTCCACTTCATCGTCGCCGAGTGTGAACGTCGCGTGGCCGGCTGCGACGAAGTAGAGCTCCTCGTGGCCGCCCTCCTCGGAGTGCTCCTCCACCACCCGGTCGCCTGCCTTCTCCGCCGTGTAGGCATTGCAGCCGAAAGCCTCGATCCCGAGGCGGCGCCGAACAGGTCGCCAGGTGAGCCCTTCCTCGTCGACGGGGAAGCACTCGAGCTCGTCGAGATGCGCTACTTCGTAAGCGCTCATCGGCTACGCAGCTCTTCTAGCACTACTGGGTCCACGGCCACGATTCCGTCAACGCGTTCCTCGAGATTCTCATTCCCCGCCCAGCGGAGGAACGCTTCGCCGAGTTCCCCCTCGTAGCCGAGTCGCACCAGCCGTTCGCGCAGCTCCTGCGCGAGGGCGTCGTCGACCTGCACCCACCGGTCGCGCGGCGTCTCGCCGAAAATCGCCTGGTGTAGCCGGTAGATGCGCTGCAGCTCCTCGATCGGCCGCTGGTGGTCTTCCACGCGGAGGTCGACGGCGGTATCCGAGAGCTT
>JACCXX010000004.1 GCA_013696805.1 Actinomycetota bacterium | reverse complement strand
AATCCGGCCGGGAGCGCAGGCGCCTTGGCCATGCGAGGAGTGTAGCCCTGGCGTAGTTCCTGCCCGGACCCGATTCCGGAGCTGTGCCATATGCAAGATGTCGACCTCAACTGGATCGCGATCGTGGGTCGCCACGATCGTCCCGATGGTGCTCGGCGCGCTCTGGTACTCGAACGCCCTCTTCGCGTCTGGCTGGGCTTTATGGCAGCCGTCCTCGCAGCCAACACGTACTTCGGCGGCCAGCCACGCGCGCTCTGGTTCATCACCGCGGCTACCAGCTGGTCGCGATGGTGACCGTGGGAGCCATCCACGGCGTCTGGAACTGAGGTCCCGGGCCACGGGCCTGGGACTCACCGAAAGTGCAAGCACTTTCGCCGACGAAAAGCTCGCCTTGGTTGATGCGGGCCTGCATCGCCCCTCGGTGACATCTCCTAGATGCCAAGTCGTCCCAGTAGCTGCTCGTCCTTGCGCCATTTTGGGCGCACCTTGACCTGCAGGTCGAGGAACACCGGGTGGCCCAGGAGCTGCTCGATCTCGGGGCGCGCACGGACCCCCATCTCCTTCACGATCGCACCTCGGCGGCCGACGACGATCTGCTTCTGGGAGTCGGTCTCCACATAGACGACGGCCCGCACAACCTTTTCGCCCAGCTCGGCAACGTCCACCGAGATCGCGTGCGGCAACTCCTCGCGCGTCAGCTGGAGCGCCTTCTCGCGCACGAGCTCGGCCACCTGCGCCTCGACCGCGAGATCCGTGCGCTGACCGGGCTCGAAGTACGCGGGCCCTTCCGCCAGCAGGCCCACCAGCTCCTCGCGTAGCTCGCCGATTCCGTCGCCGGTCTTCGCGCTCACCGGATGGAGCGCGTGGAAGTCTCCGAGCCGGGCTGCCACTTGCATCTGGGCGGCGATGTGGCCTGGGACGATGTTGTCGACCTTGTTCAGGGCGATCACGACCGGCACTCCGAGAGCGAACACGCGCCGGCCGATGAAACGGTCGCCCCCGCCGATGCGCTCGCGGGCCGAGAGCACGAATAGCACGGCGTCCACGTCCTCGAAGGCATGGTCGACGGTCTTCTGCATGCGCTCGGTCAGCGGGTCGAGTGGACGCTGGAAACCGGGGAGGTCGACGAGCACGAGCTGCCACTCCGGTCCGTTCGCGACACCCGCGGTTCGCCGCCGTGTCGTCTGCGGCTTGTCCGAGGTGATCGCGACCTTCCCCCCGCAGAGAGCGTTGACGAGAGTCGACTTCCCCACGTTTGGCCGCCCCGCGAGTGCGACGAACCCCGATTTCACAGCTCGAACGTCTCGGGCAGAAGCTCCGCAGGAGTGCGTGTCACGACCTCGCCGTCAGCTCCGCGGAACGTGACCCGGTCGAGTCGGAACTCGTAGATCCATTGCCGGCAGCCTCCACACGGCGACGCCGTGACTGCGATCTCCTCGAGGTCTCCCGGCCGGCAGCCCTCGACGACGGACCGGGCCAGAGCGGCTCGCTCGGCGCAGATCCCGAGGGGATATGACGCATTCTCGACGTTGACCCCCTCGAACACCCGCCCGTCCCGCGCCCGCACGGCAGCGCCGACGAGGAACTCGGAGTACGGTGCGTAGGCCCGCTCGGCGACGGCGACGGCCAACCCGTAAAGGTCGGAGCTCATGCGAACACCTGAAAGATGACAAGAACTGCCAGCGCACCAAGCACTGCGCCGTAGGCAACTTCGAGGAGCGAGTGCACGCCCGACTCGACCCGTGTCTGCGCGACTAGCAGCGCCATCAGGAACGCGAGCGAGGAGATCAGGAACCAGTGCGTCGTGTCGCCGACGACGTTCGTGATCGCCATCCAGCCTCCGAAGGCGATGGCGGCGTGGCCTGACGGCAGGCCACCGCGCAGCGGCGTGCCGCGGCCGGTGTAGGCCTTGATCGCGATGACGACGATGATCGTCAGCACGAGCGCGACGAGCGTCAGCTCGGCCGGGGCATCGCGCAAGCGCTCGATGAGTCGCGAGCTGCGATTGACGACCTGGTCGGAGAAGACGAGGTAGCCAATCGCCACCGCGTTGACGGTCGCGATCAGCACGGCCCCCGCGGAGATGTCCTTGGCGAGCTTGGCCAGCGGGTCGAAAGACGTCGTCGCGACATCGATTCCGGCTTCGAGCGCCGTGTTGATCATCTCGGCGATGAGGACGAAGGAGATCGCGAGCAGAAGGGCGATCAGCTCGATCTTGTCGACTCCGGTCCAGAGG
>JACCXX010000168.1 GCA_013696805.1 Actinomycetota bacterium | reverse complement strand
TCCTCGAGCGTCAGCCGGTCGCTGCGGATGCCGATCTCGTTCGAGACCTGATCCTCCGCGCGGTAGCTGTTCTTTCCGGCCTGAATCGATCCGAGTGACTTCCCGTCCCGCTCGACGTCGAGGCGCGCGCGGAGCTCTTCGGCGTTCGGCCCCTGTCGCACCTCGAGATCGCGATAGGTGAGCCGGTAGTCGCCGACCGCCATCGTCTCGCCGGGCCTCAGCTTCTGCTGGCGGACAGTGTCGTACGCACTCGAGCCCGCCACGCCGATCGCCAGGAGCACGATCGACGCGTGGACCACGTACCCGCCGTAGCGACGGCGGTTGCGCGCGATCAGCCCGTTGAACGCGGCCAGCCAGGAGCCGGCGCCGAGCGCTCGCCGAGCACGTGTCCCCCGTACGAACTCGTACACGATCGACCCGAGGGCGAACGCCGCAAACGTGTAGGCGATGAGACCGGCCGGCGAGGAGCCCGCACCAAGCGCGAGGAGGATGGCGCCCGCAATGAGCGCGGCGGCCGCGGGCCAGATGAAGCTCTTGCCGAGCGACCGGAGCGACGCGCGACGCCAGGCGATCAGCGGCCCGATCCCCATGAGGAGCAGCAGCGGGAGGCCGAACGCCTTCAGGAAGAAGTTGTAATAGGGCGCGCCGACCGTGATCTGCTCCCCGCGCACGGCCTCGGAGAGAATCGGGAAGACGACGCCCCAGAGAATCGTCAGGCAGAGCGCGACGAGGAGCAGGTTGTTGTAGAGGAACGTCGCCTCGCGGGACACGAGCGACTCAAAGCGTGTCTTCGCACGCAGCAGCGGAAGCCGGGAGAGCACGAGAAAAAGCGATCCGGCAAGCACGAGGATGATGAAGCCCAGGAACCAGGCCCCGATCGAGCTCTCCGTGAACGAGTGGATCGAGCTCAGGATCCCGGATCGGGTGAGGAACGTCCCGAAGAGGGCCAGCACGAACGCGCCCACGACGAGGAGCACGTTCCAGACCTTCAGCATCCCGCGCTTCTCCTGGATCATCACCGAGTGCAGGAAGGCGGTGGCGGCGAGCCACGGCATCAGCGCCGCGTTCTCGACCGGATCCCAGGCGTAGTAGCCGCCCCAGCCGACCTCGACGTACGCCCAGTGCGCGCCCAGAAGCTGACCGATGCCGAGGAACGTCCAGGCAGCCAGCGTCCAGCGGCGTGTCGAGACGATCCACGCCTCGTCGCTCCGGCGAGCGAGCAGAGCGCCCATCGCGAAGGCGAACGGCACCGTGAGGCCCACGAAGCCGAGGTAGAGCAGCGGCGGGTGAGCCATCATGTAGGGGTTCTGAAGGCTCGGGTTGAGACCTGAGCCGTCGGGCGGAGCGACCTGGGTCACGAACGGGCTCGAGACGACGACGAGCATGAAGCTGAAGAAGACGGCAACGAGCCCGAGGACCGGGACGGCCCACGCGAGCAGGTCGCGATTGAAGCGCCTGTTGAGCGCGACAGCCGCAGCCGAGAAGCCTGACAGCACGAGGAGCCAGAGAAGAAGTGACCCCTCCTGTCCGCCCCAGAAGGCAGAGATCGTGTACGCCGTCGGCAGCTCGATGCTCGTATTGTCAGCGACATACTGGAACGAAAAATCGTTGCGCAACAACGCGGACAGGAGCACGGCACTTGCCACCGCCGCGGCGCCGAAGGCGGCGATCAGAGCGTTCTGCGCGGAAACCGCGAGCCTGCGCCGCCTCGTGAACGCCGCGAAGCCGCCGGCGAACAGGGCATAGAGGGCCAGCCCCAGGCAGACGACGAGAGCCGCGCGGCCGAGCTCAGGCACGGGTGCCGCCTACGCGCGCTTTTCTGCTTCGTACTTCGACGGGCACTTCGTTACGAGGGTACCCGGCTTGCCGATGAAGACGCCGTTACGAAGGCGTCCTTCCAGTCGAACCTCGCGCCCCAATTTGAACTGGTCGGGCACGGAGCCGCGATAGAAGACCGGCACCACCGCCGAGCCTTTCACGTCACGCAGGCGAAAACGGATCTCCTGCTTGCCTGCGGTGCGGCGAACGGGCTGCACGACCTTGCCCACCAGGGCGACCTTGCCGGTGCGGTTCTTCAGCTGGCTCGGCTGCAACGAAGGCGTGCCGCCGGCGACCGAGACGTAGAGCAGGAAGACGGCGAGCGCAGCCGCGATCGAAACCGCGAAAACGAGCCGCACGGGTGACTGCCGCGCCATGCAGTCAGTCTAGTCAGCGTGAGGAGTTAGGCGGCTCTGCGAGCAGGCGTCTGGCGGCGCCTGGCGGGAATCCGGTATCCGTGGTCTTCGCAGAGGCTGCCCGGAGCGTCCTCGGTGAGCGCGTCGCAGTATCCCTTGCCGTAGGCGGCCCGCATGAATGCGGCCATGACGTCGAGGTTCCATTCCTGCACGTCGGCAGCCTCGCGCCAGAGGTCGGCGAGGCGGAGGTCGATGTCGAGCTCGAGGAGGTCGATCCGGGAAGGTCGCTTGGGCATGGGAGAAATCGTAGGAAGCGCGTCGGACAGAGTCCTCGCTTCACGGGGGAAACGGGTTTCCCCCGTGCGCCCCCTTCCTTTCGCCTTGGGTTAATGCGGCACGTCGTGGGCTGCGCTCGGGCAAAGCCCGGCTCCGCCCGGCCTGCGAGCACCTGAATGCCGTCGTCAGAATGCACAAATGGGAAAACTCCGCTATGGCCCGGCTCGGGTCCCCTCACGACAATCGCCCGCGGACGCGATCAGGCTCCTCAAGGAGCGCAAGTACACGGCTTGCGAGATCGACTTCGCGAGTGGGTTCTGGATGGACTACCCGTGGGCCGAGGAGTTCGGGAAGCTGGCGCGCAAGGCCGGGATCGCGCTCTCCGTGCACGCGCCCATCGCCGGCTTCATGGGGCACGTCGAGCGCGACAAGAAGCAGCGCATGGCGGTGGGGATGCTCGACCACTCCGCGGGAATCGCCAAGGCGGCCGGCGCGGAGGTCGTCGTGTTCCATCCTGGCTTCCTGCTCGGCCGCGAGCGCAAGAACGCCATTGCCTCGGTCGTCGAGCAGCTCGCGGAGCTGCGCGAACGGCTCGAGGGAAAAGGGCGTGACGTTGACTTCGGCGTGGAGGTCATGGGCCGCGTGCGGGAACTGGGCAGCGCCGAAGACATCTTTGCGATCTCGAAGGCGCTCCCGTGGGTCCGCCCCGTCATCGACTTTGCTCACCTGCACGCGGTGACCGACGGGGGATTCACGACCGTTAAGGCGTTTCGAGAGATCCTCTCGGGAGCCAACAAGCTGCTGCCTCGCGGCGCGCCGTTCCACATCCACTTCTCCGATATCGCCTACGCCAACCGCAACGAGAGCAGGCACCTGCCGTACGGCGAAGGGACGCTCCGGGTCGACCCGCTTCGCTCGGCGCTGGCCCGCTTTGCCCGCCCCGCGACCGTGATCACCGAGTCGCCGGACGAGACCTCACATCAGGCCATTCGTGCCGTGCTGTCCCAGGCTGGCAAGAGCTCTTCGCAGCGTGCCTCGACCGCCTCTGCCTCGTCGTCTCGTTCCCGGCTCCGGAGGAACTGAGCGAGCGAGCGCTGAGCCTCTAGCTCAGCCTCGCGGAAGTCGGTGGGCGCAATGAGGTCGACGGCGTCGCGCAGGAGAGCCTCGGCCTCGAGGTCTCGCCCCTGAGCGGCGCGAACGACGCCGAGCGCGGAGCTCGTCGTGGACAACGAGGTGATGTCCGCGGGCCCGACGGTCTCGCGAGCCTCGAGCGCGAAGCGCTCGGCCTCGTCGATGCGGCCGAGCTCCACGAGCAGCTGGGCCAACCCGCGCTGGCTCTCGCAGAGCGCCGCCCGGTCTCCGAGCGGCTTCAGGAGCCGGATCGCCTCGCGGAAGCGCTTCTCGGCCTTCGTCTGGTCGCCGCCCGACCACGCAGCCCACGCGCCGTGGGTGAGCGCCCTCGCGGCGCCCCAGGCCGCGCCCGCCTCAGAGAAGAGCCTGATCGCTTCCTGGCTCGACGCCTCGGCCTGCTCGATGTTGCCCCGCAGCAGGTAGACCCGCGTCCAGGTCAGGAAGATCCAGCCGCGGCCGACGACGGCCCCACTCTCCTCGGCGAGATCGCGCGCGTGGGCCAGGAGCCTCTCGGCCTCGTCCAGCTCGAGCTTCGCGCGGTGCGTGCTCGCGAGCAAATCGAGCGCACCGGCTTCCAAATCCTTGCGGCCGACTTCCTGGGCAGCAGCGAGAGCGTCTCGGATGTACGGCTCGGCCTCGATCAGCCGGCCCGTCCACCAGCCGATCCAGGAACGGGCCTCGAGCGCATCGAAGCGCGAGGCCGAGTCGGTGGGGTCGAGCACGCTGAGCGCGCGCTCGACGAGCTCCTTTGCACGCGGTAGATCGGCGTCGCGCATGAGGGCGACGTCGGACAGCGAGGTCAGCGCGCGGCCATGCAACCGGTTGTTCCCGGTGCGCTCGGCCTCTTCTCGCACGATTTCCATCTCGCGCGCAACGGCAGGCAGGTCGTCCAGGCGCCGGGCCGCTTTCGCAGCCAGATAGCGTCGCTCGGGAGTCGGCTCCAGCTCGAGCGCGCGCAGAAAGCTCGTACGGGCTGCGCGGTTCGCCTCGCGCGCGAGCGCGCGCCTACCTGCCTCATGTAGCGCGGCCGCGGCCTCCTGCGCCAGCTCGGGCGGAGGCGCCCCGTCCAACTCGGCCATCAGCGCGGCCGCCTGGTCGAGGTGGTACGCGCGAATCTCGAGGAGCTCATCGCCCGCACGCTCCTGCAACCAGCCGGCGAAGCGCCCGTGGAGACCCGCGCGCGACGATTTGGACAGCCCAGAGTAGGCGACTTCCTTGATGAGAACATGCTTGAAGCGGTACGGCGTCTCGCCCGAGATCGACGAGCGCGATTCGACGACGACCATGTCCCGCATCAGGAGGTCGCGCAGCGCGTCTTCCACGTCTTCGTCCACGAGATGGGCGATGGCGCCGCCCCAGAAGCTTCGGCCGATGACGGATGCGCGCTGCAGGACGGCCTTCGAGCCCGCCGGGAGCCGGTCGATGCGCGCCCCGATCAGGGCCTGGACGGTATCGGGGATGCCGGCCGCGGCCTCTTCCTCGCCGCACTCCTCGACTGTGCGCATGACCTCCTCGAGGAAGAGCGGGTTTCCCTCGGTCTTCTCGAGCAGCACCTTTCTCGTCTCGGGGGTGACACCCGCGCCCGCGCTCAGCGCGTCGATGAGCTGTTCGCTGTCGCCCGCGCTCAGCGCCTCGAGCTCGATCGACGTCGCGCGCAAGCGGCCCCCGCCCCAGTCCGGGCGGATGTCGAGCAGCTCGGCGCGCGCGAGGCAGAGGATGAGTAGCGGCCCTTCGCGCACCCATTCCGTGATGTGCTCGATCAACTCGAGCAGCGGCTCCTCCGCCCAATGAATGTCTTCGAAGACAAGGACGAGGGGCTGGGTCTGGGCCATGAGCTGTGCCCATTCGCGGGCCGCCCAGGCGATCTCCTGCTGGCTGCGCTCGCCGTGGACGGCCTCGAGGACGCCGGTCGCCAGGCCGAGGAGGTCGGCGACCGCCTCCGCCGGGCAGCACTCACGAAGCTTCTCGATCGCGACCTCGAGCGGGTCGTCGTCGGAAATCCCGGCAACGTTCTTGACCATCTCCGCTAGTGGCCAGTACGTGATGCTTTCGCCGTATGGCAGCGCACGCCCGCTGACGACGGTCGCTCCCTCGAGCGATTCGAGGAACTCGTTGGCAAGGCGCGTCTTGCCCACCCCCGGCTCGCCGTAGATCGTGAAGAGATGTGCGCGCCGGTCCCTGATCGCGCGCGAGTAAGTGTTTTCGAGAAGCTCGAGCTCGTGATCACGGCCGATCAGCGGCGTGATGACCACGCGCGCGGGAGCTGTGCCGTTCGCGCTGATCGCGACCCAGGCCCAGACTGGCTCAGCCCGGCCTCGGATCTCGACCGGGCCGAGATCTTCCGTCTCGATCCGACCGAGCGTGAGCCGGTGCGTGCCTGGGCCGATCAGTACTTGGCCCGGCTCGGCAGACTGTTGCAGTCGCGCGGCTAGGTTGACGGCGTCGCCGGTCGCAAATGTCGAGTCGGTGGCCTCGGTGACGACCTCGCCGGACTCGACGCCGATCCTCGCAGGCAAGTCGACGGACTCGAGAATCGCCAGCGCCGCCTTCACGGCGCGTTCCGCGTCGTCCTCGTGCGCCTGCGGCACGCCGAACGCAGCCATCACCGCGTCGCCGGCGAACTTCTCGACGGTGCCGCCATGGCCCTCGATGCACTTGGAGACCTGCTCGAAGAACCGCGACACGCGGCGGCGTACGACCTCGGGGTCGCTGGCCGCGACCAGGCCGCTGGAATCGACTAGGTCGACGAAGAGAACCGTGGCGAGTTTTCGCTCCATATCTCTAATAGTAGAAACGAAAGAGGCCGCCCCGGCCTTCCGGGGCGGCGCTCTCACTGGTGCGCTCCGCGTCTTAGGCGGGGGTGGGTGCTCGACGGATGTGCATGCGGCGCCTCAGCGGCTTGATCGTGCCGCCGGCGATGAGCAGCGCCGCCGCCGCGAGCAGGGCGAAGAGCACCGTTCGCCA
>JACCXX010000149.1 GCA_013696805.1 Actinomycetota bacterium | reverse complement strand
TACCGCTTCAGCGGGGAGTGGCTCGACATCGGCGACCACGAGCAGCTCCTGGAAGCCGACGGGCGCATGCGCGAGCGCGCCGGGTTGCCCCGACGCGCCGCGTATACGCCCGACTAGCTGCTACAGGATGGGCGGAGGGAGGGAATCCGGGCCGTCCCGCAGCCCGGGCTCTGGGTGGAAGTTTGGCCGGCCCCGATCGCGGAACTCGAACCGGAACTGGCCGTTCACGAACTGAGTGATGCGCTCTCGTTGCTTCTGCTTCATCTGGTCGGCGTGAGCCTTGGTCAGCTGTCCGTTCTCGACTGCCTTGTCGATCTTCTTGGTCGCGTCCTCGACGAGAGCGTCCACGAGGCCGTCGACCGACTTGTCACGGGCCTTGGCGATCTGCGCCATGGTTTTGCCGCCGTTCAGCTGCGTCCGGAGCTCGGCCTCGGTCAGGCCGAGATATGACGCGGCCGCATCGAGCCCGTGCAGCTTGAAGTCGGGCCCGTGGTGGCCGGGCCCACCGAAGCCCCGGTGCGGCCCACCGAACAGCGGGAAGTCGCCCGAGTTGATCCGGGCCTGCATGGCGTCGCCCTGGGCCTTCGTGATCTGTCCGGCTTTGACCGCCGCATCGACGCGGTTCGCCAGGGCCTTCCTGAGCGCGGCGCTCAGCTCACTGGGCTGAACCCCGAGCTGCTTGGCAGCGTCGTTGACGACCGCCTGGCTCTCGGCCTTGGGGGAGGTGGCCCTGGTCGCCGCGAAGGCGCCGCCGGTGACCGCGACTGCGAGGGCCACGACGCCGGCGACGAGGACCTTGCGCTTCAACATTCCATTCATTGACGAGTTCCTTTCGTTCGGTGCCACCCTCACCAAAACACGCACGAGTGAGAACGACCTAAGACGTCTCTAAGAAGTCACTAAGAAGCGAATTTGAGGCGCATGAGAGTGCCGCCGCCCTCGGCTCGCTCGGCGACGACCCGGCCACCATGGGCCTCGGCGACCTGGCGCACGATCGCGAGCCCGAGGCCGGAGCCCGGGAGCCCGCGCGCCGCCGGGGCCCGGTAGAAGCGGTCGAAGACCTTTGGCAGGTCGTCCTCGTCGATGCCGGGCCCGTGGTCACGGACGACTACCTCGCCATCGGCCACCGTCACGTCGACGCGGCCGCCGTCCGGGCTCCACTTGGCCGCATTGTCGAGCAAGTTCCAGACCGCACGCTCGATCGTCGATGGCGCGCCGTGCACGGTCGTCTCCTCGAGTTGCGCAGCGAACTCGACGCGGGGCGCGTTTCGCCGGGCGCGTTGGAGCAGTTCGGCGACGAGCAGGTCGAGCCGCACCTCCTCCATCTCTGCCGGCTGTGCATCGCCGCGGGCGAGCTCGACGAGCTCCGTGATCAGCGACGTCATCTCCGTCAGCTCGGCGACCACGTCGTGCAGCAGCTGCTCACGGTCCTCCGACGGCATCGACTGGTCTCGCGCGAGTACCTCGATGTTGGTGCGCAGGCTGGTCAGTGGAGTGCGCAGCTCGTGCGATGCGTCCGAGACGAGCTGGCGCTGCTTCCGGTTCGATTCCTCGAGTGCGCCGAGCATCGTGTTGAAGCTTTCAGCCAGTCGACCGAGCTCGTCCTGGCCGCCCGACTCGATGCGCTCCGAGAGGTCGCCGGTCTCGGTGACGTTCTCGGTTGCCGCGGTGAGTCGACGGACAGGGGCGAGGGCAGCCCGTGAGACCACAAGGCCGAGCCCCGCCGCGACCGCGATTCCCCCCAAGGCAATGAGCACGAGCAGGAGGCGCATTCGTTCGAGGGTCTTGTCGACCTCATCCAGGGGCCGGGCCACCTGAACTGCCACGTCGGCCGGGGGGTAGCGAAAGGTCAGGATTCGAACGTGATTGCCGGACACCTCCGCGTCCGTTGCGTATGAGTCGCGCTCGCCCTGGGCCACCTCGAGAACCCTGCCGGTCACCGGAAGCTGGATAGTCGCGCCCTCGGGCAACCTCACGTCGCCACTAGAAGTGACGACCTGCGGGTAGGCCGTGGCTCCGCCGAGCTCGGTGCGCAGGTCGAAGAGCGCCCGCTCGACCGCATGGGGTGGAAGGCGCCTGATCTCGTCGACCCGGCTCTCCAGTGCCTCGTCGACCGTGTCGCGGAGCTCGTCGCGAACGACGACGTACGTCGTCACCGAGGCGAGCACGACTGCAAATGCCACCGCGGCGGCGGCGACGAGAGCGAGGCGGGCGCGAAAACTCATGGCTCGCGCAGCGCGTAGCCGACTCCGCGAACCGTCTGCAGCAGGCGCGGCTTGCCGCCGCCCTCGGTCTTGCGCCGGAGGTAACCCATGTAGACGTCGAGAGAGTTGGACGAGTGCCCGAAGTCGTAGCCCCAGACGCGCTCGAAGATCACCGACCTGGTCAGCACCTGGCGCGGATTCAGCAGGAAGAGCTCGAGCAGGGCGAACTCGGTGCGCGTGAGCTCGATCGGTTCGCCGCCACGGCTGACCTCTCGCGTCGCCGGATCGAGCTCGAGGTCTGCGAAGCGCAGCACGGCCTCTCCGCTCTCCGATGAGCGGCGCAGCAAGGCGCGCAGGCGGGCGAGCAGCTCCTCGAGCGCGAACGGCTTGACGAGGTAGTCGTCGGCACCGGCGTCAAGGCCGGCCACCCGGTCCGCGATCTCGTCCCGGGCGGTGAGCATCAGGACCGGTATCTCGTTGCCTGCACTGCGGAGCCGGCGACAGACCTCCAGTCCGTCAATGCCCGGCATCAGCACGTCGAGGACGACCGCGTCGGCGGCCGCCTGATCTCCCAGACGGTGCAGCGCCTCGGCACCGTCCACCGCCAGCTCGACGGAGTACCCCTCGAGCGTCAGCGCGCGGCGCAATGCGTCACGGACCGGCGCTTCGTCATCCACTACGAGAATCTGCACGGCGCCATTGTCGCCGCCCTTCGTGAGAGGAAGCTAAGAGCAGGTCCTGAGCACCGGCGTTGAATGAACTGTGATTCGAGTCCCGACGCGAGCGGGACCCCGCTCTTAGGAAGTTCTTATCCGAATCTCAGCGCAGCCTTAAGCGGAACTGGTCTCATGGCGATATGACAATTCGGGTAAGGAGAAAATAGAGATGTTCAGGTACAAGTCAATCGCGGTCGTCCTAGCGGCTGTCGCAGCAGGAAGCGGGCTCGGCGCCGGCGTTTACGCAGCGCTCGACCCGGACAACACGCGGACGGTCATCCGGGAGACGGCTGCGGAGCCGGTCGCGGCGACCACGACGACCAATTCCGTGAACTCGGTTTACCGGGCCGCGCGTGACTCGGTGGTCGAGATCACCGTCACGGGCGCTGCTCAGGAGACGCCGTTCGGCGGCGAGGAGCAGCAACGGGGTCAGGGGTCAGGGTTCGTCTACGACGACCAGGGCCATGTGATCACCAATCAGCACGTCGTGGACGACGCTGAGTCGATGACCGTGACCCTGCCGGACGGAAGTCGTTACGAGGCCAAGGTCGTCGGCGGCGACCCGTCCACCGATCTCGCTGTGATCAAGGTTGACGCCCCGGCCTCCAAGTTGAAGCCGCTTCGGCTGGGCGATTCTGCTGCGGTTCGCGTCGGCGACACCGTCGTCGCAATCGGCAGCCCGTTCGGGCTCGAGGGGACCGTGACTGCTGGGATCGTCAGCGCGCTCGGCAGAGAGATCTCGGCGACGAACAACTTCGCCATCGATGACACGATCCAGACCGACGCCGCCATCAACCATGGCAACTCCGGCGGTCCGCTCCTGAACCTGAGGAGTGAGGTCATCGGCGTGAATGCTCAGATCCGCAGCGAGTCCGGCGGCAACGACGGCGTCGGTTTCGCGATCCCCTCCAACACCGTCGAGGAGATCGCAGGCCGGCTGATCAACGGCGGCAAGGTCGAGCACGCCTACCTCGGCGTCGCCAGCCAGACGATCGACTCTGCTGCTGCCGATGCCCTCGATCTGCCACGCGGCGCGATGGTGACCGAGGTTCGCCCGGAGACGCCCGCGGCCAAGGCCCGCCTGAAGGCCGCCACTGGAACCCGCACCGTCCAGGGTGAGACTTATTCGACCGGCGGTGACGTGATCTCAGCCGTCGACGGCGAAGCTGTCGAGGGCGCCGACGCGCTGCGCAGGGTGATCGACTCCCACCGACCAGGCGACACCGTGCTCCTGACCATCGTGCGAAACGGTGACTCGCGCACAGTCGAAGTGAAGCTCGGCAAGCGCCCCTCCTCCTAGGCGCACACAACAGGTGCGAAGGCGTCACATTCGCGTGATGCCTTCGCACTTACCCTCGCTTGGGGCGGGCATCGGTGTCGGCATTCCTCGATCTGCTGCTTCCGAGGCGCTGCGTGATTTGCGCGGCGTCAGGTAACGAGCTCTGCGTTTCGTGCCGGAATGGGCTCAGGAAACTCCGTGCCCCCCGATGCGATCGATGCGGAGCGCCCACTGCCTGGCCTGTAGCACGTTGCAAGGAGTGCAGCGGCCGTCGGCTTTCCTTTGCACACGCCCGCGCTGCAGTCGCGTACGACGACGGCGCCCGGCTGCTCATGGCAGCCTGGAAGGAGCGTGGACTGCGCACGATCGCCGCGCTCGCTGCGGAGCTCGTCTGTGAGGCCGTGTCTCGACCACCGGTCTACACGCTGACCTTCGTGCCCGCCGACCCCGATCGGCGCCTTCGACGCGGCCACAACCCTGCCGAGACGCTCGCCCAGGAGCTGGGAGACCGCTGGGAGCTACCGTCGCCCGCACTGCTCCAGCGTGCGACCGGTATCAGGCCCCAGCGAGGACTTCCGCTCGACGAGCGGCGGCGCAACGTGAAGAGCGCGTTCAGCGCGACTGAACGTCCGCCCACGAAGCTCGCGCTGGTCGACGACGTCTATACGACGGGCGCCACCGTCTCAGAAGCAGCCACGGCGCTCCGCAGGGCAGGCGCACGGCACGTGCAGGTGGTCACCTTCGCGAGGGCGGTGCGCTAGCACCTGGGACGCTCCGTATTTCCTCGAGGTAAGCGGCTACCTGGTCGTCGACCTGATGCGGGTACTCGTATCCCAGCGCCTGGCCCACCTCTTTCGCGATCCGCCGGAAGAGTGCCGTTGTTCGGAAAAGCGCGGCCCAGTTCTCGTCGCTGCCCGCTCCCACGTAGGTGCTCTCGAGCTCCGACCACGTATCGGCCGGCAGCAGCCGCTTCAGGCCTCGTCCGAACCAGCCCGGCTTCAGAGACCAGTCATGGTCGATCTCGATCCTCCATTCGAGTAGCACGCGCAGCGCGCCGAGCCTGAGATCCTGATCCAGGATGAACTTGGCGAAGACGATCTCGTCGCGCCACAGGCTCTTTGCCACATACGTCGTGCCCCACCAGAACTCCTCGACGAGATCACGGTACTCGGCCTCCGTCGGCCTGGCCGGGATGTGGGCCCGATAGGTGGGGGCACTCCAGCCCGACGTGCGCCCGTCCTTGTCGAGCAAGACCCTGTAGCCGACGTCGAGCTCATCCGGGAGGACCGGCGCCTCCGCGACGTGCGCCAGCAAGTCAGCGGGCCAGATCGAATAGTCGATCTTGGCGCCGTCCCTGTACACGACGCCGCGGAAGTACGTCGTCAGACCGCTCTGATCGCTCTGATCGCTCCAGCGCACCATCGGAGCGCCGTAGTCAGACTGCCAGGCGCTGTCTTGCGCGAACCTTTCCGGGTCTGTGACGGCGAGGATCACGTCGACGTCCGACAGGATGTCTAAGGGCGCGTCAGGCCTGGCCAGGGAGCTGGTGAGGATCATCGCTCGCACGGAAGGCTGCTCCTCTCCCCACGCCACCAGTCTCTCGAGGACCTCGGCCTGTCGCATCGGCCGCGAGCCTAGCCGTCAGCTAGATTTCTCTCCCCATGGAACTCCAGGTCAAGGGCCGGAACTTCGAGATCAGCGAACAGATCCGGAGCTATGCGGAGGGGAAACTGGGCAAGCTCGACAAGCTCGTCAAAGACCCGACGCGCATCGAGCTCGAGCTCCTCGTCGAGAAGAACCCCTCCATCTCGGACAATCACGTCGCCGAGGCGACCGTCTGGACGAAAGGCCCTGTCCTGCGCGCCCGCGAGTCCTCCGCGGACATGAAGGCCTCGATCGATCAGCTCGTCGAGAAGCTCGAGCGCCAGGTCAAGCGCTACAGGGACAAGCGCCGGCGCGGCCATCGCCCACACGGAAATGCACAGCTCGTGGAGGAGGGACCCATGATCCCGGCCGATTCGGACACAGAGCCGACGATTGTCAAGACGAAGCAGTTCGCGATCAAGCCGATGACCGCGGAGGAAGCCGTCCTCCAGATGGACCTGATCGGCCACGATTTCTTCGTGTTCAAGAACGCCGAGACCGAGGAGGTCAATGTCGTCTACCGTCGGCGCGACGGCGACTACGGGCTGATCGAGCCCGGGTAGCAGTGGGCTTCCTGCGGCGCGAGGAGCCGCTGCACGAGAAGCTCGCCCGTGAGGGGGGGCTCGACTTCCCGCAGAGCACGCAGGACCTCGCAGGCCCGCTCGACCCACGCCATCCTTTCCAGCAAGTTGCGGGCATCCACGGGGTGCCGCGTCCGCGCGAATGGGATGCCGTTGCGAGCGCCGACGCGCCGGGTGTGCCGGGCGACGAGCTCGAGTTCGTCGTGCTGGATGACGGGACGCTGATCGTGGACGACGACGTCGCCGACGGGGCGCTGACGCCGCTCGCCGATGCGCTCGAGATCTCGATCGCGCCGCCGTATCACGCGTACGCGCGTCGCCGGGGCCAGGACGTCTGGGCCGCCGCGGCCTTCGTCGTCGACGTCGTCGAGGTTCCGGAGGAGTTATCGGGCGACACGGTCAGCATCGCCGTCCAGGACGGCCTGCGAACGACGCTCGTCGGCGATCAGCGCTACAACGACCGCATCCAGAGCCTGGAACACTTTGCGGAGGCCGATTTCGAGGCCTATGTGCTGGAGGCAACCCGGCTCGACGGACCGCTCTGGGAGGTCACGGTTAACCCGCTTTAGGCGCCGCTTGCGGCGCCTACTCAGGGCGCGCGTGCTCTTTGCCCGCCCGCCAGTCTGAAATGACCGGTCGAACCAATCTCGGTCAATCACGCTCAACTCTGGGCGGCTGACAAGCCGATACCCTAGGACGATGGCCTCGGAGCAGTTCGGAAGGCTCGAAAAGGCCCTTCGCTTCGGCGAAGGACGGCGCCTGAAACGCCTCCGCGACCAGGCGGAGTACATCAGCACGCTCGAGCCCGAGTTCGAGAAGCTCTCCGACGAAGACCTTGCGGCCAAGACGCCCGAGTTCAAGCAGCGTGTCGCCAACGGCGAATCCCTGGAAGAGCTTCTGTTCGAAGCCTTCGCCGCTGTCCGCGAGGCAGCCAAGCGCGGTCTGGGACAGCGTCCCTTCGACGTGCAGCTGATGGGCGGCATCGTCCTCCACGAGGGCGACATCGCCGAGATGAGGACGGGTGAGGGCAAGACGCTCGTTGCCACGATGCCGCTCTACCTGAACGCGCTGACGGGGGCCAACGTCCACCTCGTGACGGTCAACGACTACCTCGCCAAGCGCGACCCGGAATGGATGAAGCCGGTGTACGACAACCTCGGCGTCACCTCCGCCTTCATCCAGAACATGATGCCCTTCGCGCAGCGCAAGGCCGCCTATGCAGGCGACATCACCTACGGCACCAACGCCGAGTTCGGGTTCGACTACCTGCGCGACAACATGGCTGTCTCGCTCGACGGAACCGTCCAGCGCGGCTACCCGTACGCGATCGTGGACGAGGTCGACTCGATCCTGATCGACGAGGCGCGCACGCCGCTCATCATCTCCGGCGAGCCCGAAGCCGCGGCCAAGGTCTATTACGACTTCGCGCGGATCGTCAAGCAGATGGAGGGCTTCGAGACCAGGGGCAAGGGGACGAAGGGCATTGACGAGACGGAGACCTCGGGTGCCGACTACACGTACGACAAGAAGTTCAAGACCGTCTCACCGAGCCAGAGCGCCATCGACAAGATCGAGCGTGCGCTCAACATCGACGAGCTCTACGACCCGCGGAACGGCCAGCTCGTCAACCACCTGATCCAGGCGCTCAAGGCGCAGGCGCTCTTCCACCGCGACGTCGACTACGTGATCCAGGAAGGCGAAGTCAAGATCGTCGACGAGTTCACCGGCCGCATCATGGAAGGCCGGCGCTGGTCGGAGGGGCTGCACCAGGCGGTGGAGGCCAAGGAGGGCGTGGCGATCCAGGAGGAGAACGTCACGATGGCGACGATCACGCTCCAGAACTACTTTCGCCTGTACGAGAAGCTCGCAGGCATGACCGGCACGGCCAAGACCGAGGAGAAGGAGTTCGTCGAGATCTACAACCTCAGCGTGGCGGAGATCCCCACTAATGTCGACGTTGCTCGGGCCGACGAGAACGACTACATCTTCAAGACGAAGGAAGCCAAGTACGACGCCGTCCTCGAAGACATCAAGGGGCGCCACGAGATAGGCCAGCCGGTGCTCGTCGGGTCGATCTCGGTCGAGGTTTCCGAGCATCTCTCGCAGCGCCTGACGCGCGCAGGGATCCCACACAACGTGCTGAACGCGAAGGAGCACGAGCGCGAGTCCGAGATCATCAAGGACGCAGGCGCGCCCGGCGCGGTCACGATTGCTACGAACATGGCCGGCCGTGGCGTCGACATCAAGCTCGGCGAGGGCGTGCGCGAGCTCGGCGGGCTCTACGTGCTCGGCACCGAGCGCCACGAGGCCCGGCGAATCGACAACCAGCTCCGTGGCCGCTCAGGCCGTCAGGGCGATCCCGGCGAGTCGCGCTTCTACCTCTCCGGCCACGACGACCTCGTCCGCCTCTTCGCAGGCGACCGGATCCACGGGATCATGGAGCGCTTCGGCGTGCCCGACGACCAGCCGATGGAGTCGGGCATCCTCTCGAAGCAGGTCGAGAACGCGCAGAAGAAGGTCGAGGAGCAGAACTTCGTCGCGCGCAAGAACATCCTCAAGTACGACGACGTCCTGAACGTCCAGCGCGAGGTGATCTACGCGCAGCGCCGCAAGGTGCTCGAGGGCCAGGACCTGTCCGAGGAGATCGGTGAGTGGATCGACGAGGTGATCGAGGCGATCGTCCTCCAGCACGAGCCCACGGGGGAGCTCGACGACGCCGAATGGGACCTCGATGGCCTCGTCAACATCATGGCCGACCTCTACGGAACGGAGATCACCGTCGACGAGCTCCGCGAGGAGGGCGTCCACGCCGGCGTCGAGGAGCTGACGACCTACTTCCGCGAGGACGCCCACGAGGAGTACAAGCTCAAAGAAGAAGACGTCACGGCGGACGTGATGCGCGAGGTCGAGCGCTACGTCGTCCTACAGGTCGTCGATACGCGCTGGCGCGAGCACCTCGAGAACATGGATTACCTCCGCGAAGGAGTCCACCTGCGCGCCTTCGCCCAGAAGGACCCGCTGGTCGAGTACCGCGGGGAGGGCCACAAGATGTTCGAGGAGCTCGGCAACATCATCCACGAGGAAGTCGTGATGCTCCTGTTCCATGCGCAGATCTCGGAAGAGGACGTCGATGAGCTGCAGCGCGGGGAAGAAGTCAACGGCCAGCCACTTGCGTACGAGCACGAGTCGCTCGCGGGAGCCGACGCGATCATGGCCGCGGGCACCGGCGCCGGGGTGACCGCAGGCGCGCTCAGCGCAGGCGGTGGCGGGGTTGCGACGCAGCAGCAACGTGTCGTCTCCGACGAGGAGAAGGTCGGCCGAAATGACCCATGCTGGTGCGGCTCCGGCAAGAAGTTCAAGAAGTGTCACGGGGCGTAATAACGGGGGAACCCATGGTTCTCCCGTCGGCCCCCTCCTTCACGCCAACCATTGGCCCACACAACCTGGGCTCCCGCCGGGCAAAGCCCGGCTCCGCCCAACGACTGGCTCTCGCGCGCCAGCCCTAGCGCCCTGGGACGACATCTGGTCGAGCTTCCCCTTCGTGGGGAAGAAGCCGTAGCCGCTTCCATGCAGGCACATCGAGGGGCTACCATCGACTAATGGCCGACACCGCGCCGCTGAACGAACGACTGCAGGAGATCGGGGCCCAGCTCGACTGGGTCCGTGAGTACCTTTGACCCGGATGCGCTGACCAAACGCGCGGCCGAGCTCGAGGCCGAGATGGGCGAGCCCGGATTCTGGGACGACCAGCAGGGCGCGGCCGAGATTTCCACCGAGCACTCGCGCGTCGCGAAGCGGCTCGAGCGCTACGAGCGGCTCATGCGCGAGTACGACGACGCGAAGGAGCTCCTCGCCATGGATGGAGACATGGCCGCCGAGATCCAGTCCTCGCTGGAGCCGCTGCAGCGCGAGCTCGAGCGCCTGCAGGAGGACGCCCTCTTTTCCGGCGAGTACGACGACGGTGACGCTGTCGTCACCATCCAGGGCGGAACGGGGGGCACGGACGCCCAGGACTGGGCCGAGATTCTCCTCCGCATGTACCTGCGCTGGGCCGAGCAGCGCGGGTTCAGGACCGAGCTGCTCGAGGCGAGCCCCGGGGAGGAAGCCGGCCTCAAGTCGGCGACCTTCACAGCCGCCGGCGAAAACGCCTACGGGGTCTTCAAGGCCGAGCGCGGCGTCCACCGGCTCGTCAGGCTCTCGCCGTTCGACAGCGCGCACCGGCGCCACACGTCTTTCGCGCAGGTGTTCGCTGCGCCTCTCCTCTCGGACGACGTCGACGTCGAGCTGAACGAGGACGACCTGCGGATCGACACCTACCGGGCCAGCGGCGCCGGCGGCCAGCACGTGAACAAGACCGACTCGGCGGTTCGGATCACGCATGTTCCGACGGGGATGGTCGTCCAGTGCCAGAACGAGCGCTCGCAGTCCTCGAACAAACAGACCGCGCTTCGGCTGCTCAGGTCGATGCTGGCCGAGCGGGCGATCGAGGAGCGCGAGGCCGAGCTCGCCAAGGAGCGCGGGGAAGTGCAGGACACCGGTTTCGGGAGCCAGATTCGCAGCTACGTCCTGCACCCGTACCAGATGGTGAAGGACCACCGAACCGACCACGAAGCTGGCAACGCGCAGGGCGTGCTCGACGGAGACCTGGACGGCTTCGTGCACGCATATCTGCTTGCAAAGGCCACGGGAAAGGCCCGTTAGTGCCGCCTTTGGCAATGAGCCCATCGCCTCCGGGGGCCGGGCCGATCAGCGGCGCCAGGCGGCGTCTTCACTCGCCCCAATGCTGAAAAGCATTGAGGCTCGCTGCGTCCTACCCCGGCTTGCTCCTCGACCCCCGAAGGAGGGGAGCATCCCCAAAAGCGGCACTAGCAGGTGCTTCAGCTAGACTCCCCCTCTGTTGCCAGCCGGGAACGGCGCCCTTTCGCCGTCAGGTGAATGAACACCGAGCCAGACTGAAGTCTGGCACGGAAACGGAAAATCCCGTGCCGGAAGAGATCGTCCAGACACAGCCAGAAGACACAGCCGCGCTCGCGGAGCAGAACGGGCACCCCGAAGGACCCGTCGTCAGCGCGAGCTCGATGATCGTGTTCGAGGGCGTGACGAAGATCTATGAGCCGAACGTCGCCGCCCTTTCGGACGTGTCCTTCGTGATCGACAAGGGGGAGTTCGTCTTCGTCGTCGGCGCCTCGGGCTCGGGGAAGTCGACGGTCATCCGCCTGCTGCTCAAGGAGCTCGAGCCGACCTCGGGGCGCATCATCGTGGCGGGCCGCGACCTTGGCCGCCTCAAGGGCTCGAAGGTGCCCCAGCTTCGGCGCAACCTCGGCTGCGTCTTTCAGGACTTCAAGCTGCTCCCCAACCGGACGGCCAACGAGAACGTGGCCTACGCCCTCAAGGTGCAGGGCGAGAGCGCGAGCTCGATCCGCCGCAAGGTGCCGGACGTGATGAACATGGTCGGGCTCGCCCACAAGATGAGCTCCTACCCTGACGAGCTCTCCGGCGGCGAGCAGCAGCGCGTCTCCATCGCGCGCGCGTTCGTCAACCATCCGCCGCTACTCGTCTGCGACGAGCCGACCGGAAACCTCGATCCCGACACGTCGGTCGGGATCATGCAGCTCCTGTACCGCATCAACCGCTCCGGGACGACCGTGCTCATGGTCACCCACGACCGCGAGATGGTGGACAAGATGCGCAAGCGGGTGATCGCTCTCGAGGACGGGCGGCTGGCCCGCGACGAGCGGCGTGGGGGGTACGTCTCCGAATGAACCGCATCAAGGTCGTCCTCTCCGAGGCCTGGCGCTCGATCACCGCCAGCATTTCGACCACGATCGCGGCCACGATGACCGTCCTGATCGGCATGTTCCTCGTCGGCCTGCTGATCGCTCTCGGCACATGGGCGATCTCGTGGAGTGACGACGCGAAGAGGAAGCTGCTCGTCAAGGTCTATGTGACCGACGCCGCCACGGACCAGCAGGTGAACTCCATCCGCGAACGGCTGGAGTCGGACAACCGCATCGCCTCTGTCGCCTTCGTGTCGAAGGAAGACGCGCTGAAGGTGATGGAGAAGAAGTACCCCGACCTCGTCGAGAACCTGCCGGGCAATCCGCTGCCGCGTTCCTTCGAGGTCAAGCCCACGAGGGGCGAGCACGTGGAGGCGATCTCGCAGTCGCTGAGCCCGCCGCCGCCCGGTGTGGACAAGGTGAAATACGGCAAGAAGACGGCAGACAAGGTCTTACAGGTGGCCCGCATCTTCACCGTGCTCTCCGTCCTCGGGATCGTGGTGCTGCTCATCGCCGCGACGATCCTGATCGGAAACACGATTCGTCTCTCCATCTTCGCGCGGCGCCGTGAGATCGAGGTCATGAAGCTCGTCGGTGCGTCGAACTGGTTCGTGCGCGGGCCCTTCGTCGTCGAAGGGATGATCTGCGCGCTCGGAGGGTCGCTCGTCGCCGTCCTGCTGCTCCTGCTCGGGAAAGAGCTCGTGCTGCCCGCGATCACGTCCGGGCGGGACAGCGGGGAGTCGAGCGTGCATGCGATCGCGTTTGCCTGGAACGCGGCGATCATCATCGGAGTCGGGCTCGTCCTCGGCGCCGCAGGTTCCGGAATCACACTCCGCCGCTTCTTGAACGTCTGATCGAACAGCTCGTCGTAGAGATCGAGCGGCGCGGGAAGCTCGTCGTCGGAGAGCCATACTTCACGCCCGGCACGCCGCTCACTCTCGACCGCAAGAGCCTCGGCAGCGCGGAGCCCGGGGATCTCGTCGTCGTCCAGAAGGGCCGGGGTCGCGCGCGCGTACGGCAGGTGATCGGGCCGGCCAAGCGCGTCGAGAACGTCCTCGAGGCCCTGCTCGTCGAGAAGGGGGCGCGTGGAGGCTTCGAGCCCTTCGACATCCCCAAGGCGACGGATGCTGGGCGCGTCGACCTGCGCGAGCTCGTGACGTTCACGATCGACCCGGAGACTGCGAAGGACTTCGACGATGCCCTGTCCGTGCGTGCCGAGGGCGATGGGTTGCGCGCGTGGGTCCACATCGCTGACGTCTCGCATTTCGTGCCGGCCGGATCACCACTCGATCGCGGGGCTTCCGAGCGGGCGAACTCGGTCTACGTGCCCGGCCTGGTTGCGCCGATGCTTCCGCACGAGCTTTCCGACGAGGCCTGCTCGTTGCGGCCACACGAGGATCGCTCGACCGTCACGGTCGAAGTCCTCTTCGATTCGCAGTTGCAACCGGGCGAACCGACGTTCTACCGCTCGGTGATCAACAGCAACGAGCGTTTCAGCTATGGGCAGGTGCAGCGGATCCTCACCGAAGGCGAGCGGCACGAGTTGGTGGCCGACCTCCGGCTCACCGAGCGGCTCGCGACCGAGCTCCGCCGACGCCGCTTCGATCGCGGCGCGTTGCGTGTGGAGTCGAGGGAGGTCACGTTCGTCTTCGACGGCCAGGGGGGCGTCGACCGCGCTTACTTCGAGAGCGAGGCCCACGCGCACATGCTCGTCGAGGAGCTGATGATCTTCGCCAACGAGGCCGTCGCGGCCTTCCTCGCCGACCGCCGGCGTGAGGCGCTCTACCGCGTCCACGAAAAGCCCGAGCCTCAATCGGTGCTGCTCTTGCTCCAGAAGCTCGGTGACCTCGGGGTTCCCACTCCTCCGGCGCCCGACGCCGAGGCGATCGGCCCCGATGACGCGACACGCCTCGCCGCCCAGGCGAGCGAACGTGTCACGGAGTACGTCAAGAAGTCAGGCCGAGGGGGCGAGTCGTTTCCCGGGCTCGTCCTGCGAGCGCTGAAGCAAGCGCGCTACGACCCGAGGAATCTCGGCCATTCGGGGCTGGCAAGCGTCGCGTACTGCCACTTCACGTCACCGATTCGACGCTATCCGGATCTCGTCGTCCATCGCGCCCTGCTGCGCGAGATCGGCCAGGGCGAATCCCCACCGCCGGAAGACATTCAGGCCCTCGCCGAACACACATCGACCACCGAGCGCGAGGCCACACAGATCGAGTACCTGGCTGACGAGATCTGCCTGGCGTGGCTGCTCGAGACCGAGCTCTATGGCCGCGGTTGGGAGCAGCCCTACGACGGCGAGATCATCGGCGTCATCCCATCGGGCCTCTTCATCCGCTTTGGCGAGGTCTTCGAGGGCTACCTGCCGGTGCGCCGCCTCGGCGGTGACTACTTCGAGGTCAACGAGCTTGGTACCGCGCTGGTCGGCAGGCGGAGTGGTCGGCCGTTTCGGCTGGGAGACGAGATCGAGGTGCTCGTGGAGGACATCCGCCGCTCCGAGGGCAAGGTCGAGCTCAAGCCTGTCGGGTCCGAGCGCCGTCCGGCAGGGCGAGGAGGGCGGCGCGGACGCCCAAAACTACAATCGGGCCGTGGCAAAAGGTGAGAAGCTGATCGCGGAGAACCGCAAGGCGCGGCACGACTACAACCTCGTCGAGCGGTTCGAAGCCGGCCTCGTCCTCACCGGGAGCGAGGTCAAGTCGCTTCGCGAGGGGCGCGCGAGCCTGCAGCAGGCCTATGCCGACGTCCGCGATGGTGAGGCGTGGCTCATCGGAGCGCACATCGACACGTACGACCAGGCGGGGCTGGAGAACCACGAGCCCGTGCGTGATCGCAAGCTGCTGTTGAAGCGGCGCGAGATCGAATCCCTCTACGGGAAGGTGCGCGAGAAGGGCCTGACGCTCGTTCCGACCAAGCTCTACTTCAAGAACGGGCGGGCGAAGGTCGAGGTCGCCCTGGGGCGGGGAAAGGACGTACGGGACAAGCGCCGTGACATCGCGAAGCGCGATGCGGATCGCCAGATCGAGCGCGCGATGAAGGAGAGGCGCTAAATCGCGGCTACAATTAGCAGGACAACATACGGGGGCGACCAGGTTTCGACGTGGTCGGTTCTCCGGCAGAGCTGCAAGCCGAGGTCCCCGGTCGGCCTCGTAAAACAACCGGGAAACAACGTAAGTGCGGAAGACAACCTCGCACTCGCTGCCTAACCTAGTTAGGTAACGCGTCGCTCCGAGCTCGGCCCGTGGCACGGGTAGCGGCGTCATAAACGGGCTCGGCACCAAGGGAGAGCCAATCGCCCGAGGCGCGACACCACAGGATGGCTAGCCCGGCGGTAGGTCGGCTGTCAACCGGCCGGCGGGCGAAATTAAAGGGCAGCCTAAGCTTGTAGACGCTTTGTCCGGTGCGTCCGCGGACGCGGGTTCGATTCCCGCCGCCTCCATATTTGACCCGGTCGATTCGCAGTCGGGGCTGGTGCGCCGCAAGCTCGTCACCGAGTACCGGCGGCGGGCTTTCGCAGCTAGTCGATGTTGTCGAGGAAGCTGAGCACGCGTTGCTTGAGCAGCGTCGCGGCGCTTTCGTCGTAGTCGGGCAGGCTGTTGTCAGCGAACAGGTGTCGATCGCCGGGGTATAGGAACAGCTCTGCGCTTTCCACCGTCTCGTCGAGCTCGCGGGCGGCGTCGAGGTCTCCCTCGAGAGCCCACTCGTCAGCTTCCATCAGGTGGATCTGGAGCGGGACGCCCTGCGGCCAGGAGCCCCCGAACTCCGAGGGCGGGACGCAGCCGTGGAACAACAGGGTTCCCTTGGCACCCGGCCTCGTCTGGGCCAGCATCTGCGCCGGCATCGCCCCGAGCGAGAACCCGGCATAGACGATCTCGTTCGGCAAGCCTTCAGCGGCGAGCCGACCGCGCTCCCCGATGGTGTCGAAGCCGACCTCCCGGGCGTAGCCGACACCGTCGTCGAGGTCGGCGAAGGTCTTCCCGTCGTAGAGATCCGGGGCGTGTACGACGTGTCCGGCAGCGCGGACTTCATCGGCGAAGGAGAGACACCCCGCCGTCAGTCCCTGTGCATGATGGAAGAGCAGAAGCTCAGCCACGTTGGTTGAAGTCTA
>JACCXX010000145.1 GCA_013696805.1 Actinomycetota bacterium | reverse complement strand
GTCGGAGAACGAGACAGCGAGCAGCTCCGGCGCTTTGTTTCGCGGGTACGGGCTGCGACCCGGCTTGTACGAAGTGAGCGTCGCGTAGTAGGCGCGGACGCCATTCGAATACGAGAAGACGCCGTTCGCGCCGGGCTTCGGCCCGTAGACGATCACGGGATCGCCGTCAGAGACGAAGTCGCTCGCCTGCCAGCTCGCCTGGTCGTCGAGCAGGCCGCGGTTCGTCCAGGTGCCCCCGCCGTCCGCCGACGTGTAGATCCCTGAAGTGCCGACGCCGGGGAAGAACGAGCAATCGCTCGCCGGCACGTTGCCGCGCACCGGGCCGGGGCCGCAGGGTGGCTGTCGCTGCTCGTCGTTCGCACCTGCGATAAGGAACGACGAGTTAAGCGGGTTTACCGCGATCGTCGGCTCGTTTTGCTTGTTGGTCGGAAAGACCGCGGTCGTGTCGCTCGTCGGGTCGCCGGCGACTTGCGGCGTGTTCGCCTTGCGGTCGAAGGCGCTACTCCCGATCGCAGCCGACGCGGCGAAGACCGCGCAGGCCCCCACTGCCACGAGTGCCGTCGGCAGTCTGCGGAATCGAAGTCGTGCTCTTTTCATTTCTCCCCTTCGGTTGACTCATCAGGGACCGAGCGCGAACCTAGTCGGACGCGCGTTCATCAACGCCGCAAAGCTCGAGCCCTCCCCGAAATACGCGGCTATATTAGCGCAGATTCCCGGGATTTCGACGGGATTTTTCGCGCCGGTCAGAATTCGTAGCGTTCTTCCTTCCAGTAATCGGCTTCGTTGTGGTAGCCGTAGCCTTCCCAGAAGCCCGGCTGGTCATGGTTCAGGAGCTTCAGGCCGCGGAGCCACTTCGCGCTCTTCCAGAAGTACTTGCTCGGCACTACGAGTCGAAGCGGCCAGCCGTGCTCGGGGGTCAGCGGCTTGCCGCCGGCTTCGTAGGCGATCAGCGCATTCTCGTCCTCGATCGCCGCCAGAGGCACGTTGGCGGTGAACCCCTGCTCGGCTTCGGCGACGACGAACCGCGCGCTCGGCTTCGGGCTCGCCAGGGCCGCGAGGTCTCGCCAATGGACGCCCTTGAAGCGGGTGTCGAAGCGGCTCCAGCGCGTGACGCAGTGGATGTCGATCTCGATCTCGGTCGCCGGCAACGCGGTGAGGTCCTCCCAGGTGAGACGCAGCTCGGTCTCGACCTCGCCGGACACCCTGAAGTCCCAGGTCGCCAGGTCCGTTTTCGGCACCGTGCCGGCGTGGAGCACGGGCCACTTCTCGGTCATGTACTGGCCCGGCGGAAGCCGGGCCGGGTCGATGCCGGCCTTCTCGACCTTGCGCTCTGCTCTGGCGCGGAACACGGCGCCTACACTAATTACGGTGGAACAACGAGCAGCGAGCCGACCGCGGGACTACGTGCGGGTTGCCGGCCCGGACGCCGAGGACTTCCTGCAGCGGATGGTCTCGAACGACGTCACCCAGGCACCGTGCGAGGCGCTGCTGCTGACGCCGAAGGCCCGGGTGATCGCGCCGCTCGTCCTCGTCCGCCGGAGCTCCGAGGATTTTTTGCTCCTCACCGAGCGCGGGCTCGGGGAGGTCGTGACCAGGACGCTCCTCCGCTCCCGCTTCGCGGCGAAGGTCGAGGTCGAGCTCGAGGAGCACCGGTCGGTGATCGTTTTCAGAGCCGACGGCGAAATCCCGAACCGTGAATACGGGGAGGAAGCCGTTGAGCTGATCGACGCCGACGTGGAGCCCACCCTTTCCGCTGATGAGCTCGAGCGCATGCGGATCGAGGCCGGCACAGCCCTCTGGGGCAAGGAGATCGACGACCGCGTCCTTCCTGTCGAGGCCGGGCTCACGGAGCGCGCCGTCTCGTTCTCGAAGGGCTGCTACCCGGGCCAGGAGCCGATCGCGCGTCTGCATTACCGTGGAAAAGCGAACCGCGCCCTCCGAGTGCTCTCCGTCGAAGGCGCGGGCGAAGGAGATGAGCTGCGCTACCGCGAGAAGGTCGTCGGACGGATCACGAGTGCGGCGAGCGGCGTCGCGCTCGCCTACGTGCGAACGGAAGTCCCGGAGGACGCCGAGCTCGTGAGTGAGACCGGCAGAGCCCGCTCGCTACACTAGGCGCCTTCGCGCCCGTAGCTCAGGGGATAGAGCGCTGCCCTGCGGAGGCAGAGGTCGCACGTTCGAATCGTGCCGGGCGCACTCCTGGCTGCCATGACCGACTTCGGAAAGACCATTGCGAACGCGTACACCGTCGAGGGCGAGGCGCTCGACCTGGGCCGCGGCGTGCACGACGGGAAGCTGGACGCCGACGCCGTCGTCCAGCTGCCGCTCGCGACGATGAACCGCCACGGGCTGATCGCGGGCGCAACGGGCACCGGCAAGACGCGAACGCTGCAGCTCTTCGCCGAGCAGCTCTCGGCCGCGGGTGTGCCCGTCGTCGCAGCGGACATGAAGGGCGACGTCTCGGGGATCGCGGAGCCCGGCGAGACGGGGGGCCCCGCCGAGAAGCGGGCGAAAGAGCTCGGCCAGGACTTCACCCCGACCGGCTTTCCGGCTGAATTCCTCGCCCTCGGCGGCATTGGACCGGGCGTGCCGGTGCGCGCCACCGTCTCCGACTTCGGGCCACTTCTCCTCGGCAAGGTGCTCGACGCGAACGAGACACAGGAGCAGAGCCTCTCGCTCGTCTTCCGGTATGCAGACGACAAAGGCCTGCCGATCCTGGATGTCTCGGACCTGCGCGCGCTCCTCTCCTTCTTCGACTCGAAGGAGGGCAAGGAGGATCTCAAGGGACTGGGCGGCGTCTCGACCTCGACCATCGGCGTCCTGCTCCGCTCGCTCACCCAGCTCGAGGACGGCGGCGGGAAGGAGTTCTTCGGCGAGCCCCAGCTCGACATCGCCGACCTGCTGCGCACCGCTCCGGATGGCCGTGGCGTGATCTCGTGCCTCGAGCTGCCGGCCGTCCAGGACAAGCCGCAGCTCTTCTCGACCGTGCTCATGTGGCTGCTCGCCGAGCTGTTCGAGCAGCTGCCCGAGGTCGGCGATCTCCCCAAGCCGAAGCTCGTCTTCTTCTTCGACGAGGCGCACCTCCTCTTCGACGGCGCGACGGACGCGTTCCTCGACTCCGTCGTGCAGACCGTGCGCCTCATCCGTTCCAAGGGTGTCGGCGTCTTCTTCATCACGCAGACGCCGAAGGACATCCCGTCCGACGTGCTGGGTCAGCTCGGCAACCGCGTCCAGCACGCGCTCCGTGCGTTCACGCCTGCCGACGCGAAGGCGCTCAAAGCCGCGATCACCACGTATCCGAGGTCCGAGCTCTACGATCTCGAGGAGCTTCTGACCCAGCTCGGCATCGGCGAGGCGGCCGTCACGATCCTCTCCGAGAGCGGCGTGCCGACGCCCGTCGTGCACACGCGCCTTCGTGCGCCGCTCGCGAGCATGAAGCCGGCCGCCGACGTTAACGGCGCGGCCAAGGCGTCCCCGCTCTACGCCGAGTACGGCACCGCGATCGATCGCGAGAGCGCGCGCGAGTTGCTTGCGGCCCGCATGACAACCCAGGAGGCAGAGAAACCGGTGCTCGCGCCGAAGCGCGGCACGACGACGAAGGAACCGAGCGGCGACCCCGTGAAGGACTTTCTCGGCTCGCGCCAAGGCAAGGCGCTCCAGCGCGAGGTCGTTCGGGGGATGTTCGGGCTCCTTCGCAAACGCCTGTAGCAGGGGGAAACCCTTCCTTCAAGGCGAATCGGTGCGGCGTGGCCGACCTGCCGCAGTTCCTGACTCTGAAGCACAATCGCGATCGCTCGGAACGCGTCGAGCT
>JACCXX010000134.1 GCA_013696805.1 Actinomycetota bacterium | reverse complement strand
CATCGACATCGACGCGAACACCACGAAGAATTACCGCTCGGCCCTTCGCAAGATCAACGAGACGTTCGGCGACCGAGACCCCGTCACGATCACCGCCTCCGAGATCGCCGAGTGGGTCGCCGCGCTCGCGACGACGCGGAAGCCGGGGACGTTGCAGCAGTACCTGATCGCGTTCCGGCTCCTGCTCGATCACGCCGCCGTCGATCCGAACCCAGCCCGTGACCCGCGGGTGAAGTTGCCGAAGCGCGTACGGGAGGAGCCTTCACCGCCACCGGCCGAGCACGTGCTCGCGATCCTCGCCGCGATCCACGACCCGCTGCGCCGACTGTTGTTCATCACGATCGAGCAGGGCGCGCTCCGCCTCGGCGAGGCCGTCGGACTACGCTGGGGTGACGTCGACCGTGCAGGGCTCAGGTTGCGGCTGCCACGCTCGGCGACGAAGCGCGACCGTGCCCGCTGGGTGTATCTGCCGGAGTGGCTGATCGAGGCGATCGAGAGTACGTGCCCGCTCGAGGACCGAACACCAGAGCGGTTGGTGTTCCAGGGGGTGACGGAGGCGAGCGCGTACCAGACGATGACCAGGGCCTGCCAGGCGGCGGCGACGCCGCACTACCACCCGCACGATCTCAGGCATCGCCGGATCACGGTCTGGCATCAGTCGGGTGTCCCGGCGCGGGAGCTCGCAGAGCGCGCGGGCCACTCGCGGCCGTCGATGAGCCTCGACGTGTACTCGCACGTGATGCCCGCCGACGAGATCCCATCCGAGCTCTTTTCGGCCCTTATCGAAGGCTAGAACGCCGTGCTGGTGTGGTCCCGGTGTGGTCTCGCGGGCCACGCCGGGCCGCAAACCCGCATGGACACACGAAGCTTGTACTTGCTCGTGTAGTCCTCCACGCGTCCGAACTCTAGTCAGCCCGCAGGAGTCGGCGGCTGTGCGGCGGCCTCGCGCCGTGCTTCCTGGTCGCGGGCGATCAGGGCGTCGATCTCGCGGGCCGGACAGAGCTCCGTCAGCTTGCCGTCGACGACGCACACCGCCGAGAGCCGCGCGTTCGGCTCCACCGGGCGCAGGCGACGGTAGGAGTGGACGTCGAGCCCGAGCGCCGCAGCGTGCAGGGCGCGGATCGGCCCTCCGTGCGAGACCACGAGAACGCGGCCACCCTCGTGTTCGGCGGCAATGCGTTGCACGGCCCCGAGCACGCGGTCGGTCATCGCCTCGTACGTCTCGCCGTCCTTCCAGCCGGGATACCCGTCACGCCACCGCGTGAACCCTTCGGGGAAGCGCTCCTCCGCTTCGGGCCTTGTGAGGCCGGACCAGGAGCCGACGTCGACCTCGCGCAGCTCTGGAAGCTGCTCCAACTCGAGCTCCTGATTCTCCGCGACAACGGCCGCGGTGTCCCGAGCGCGCTGCAGGTCACTCGAGTAGACCGCGTCTAGCTCGATGTGCGCGAGACGGTTAGCGAGCGCTTGGGCCTGTTCGCGCCCCCGCTCGGAGAGCGGCCGGTCCGCGTGCCCCTGCCATCGCTTCTCCTGATTCCAGTCGCTCTGCCCGTGACGGGCGATGAGGATCGTCGTCATGCCGAGTACGCTAACGCGCCTTGGACCTGGGCCTGTCCAATCGGGTTTGCCTCATCACCGGCTCGACCGGCGGGATCGGGCTGGAAACGGCGCGCCTGCTGGTCGAGGAGGGGGCGAAGGTCGTGGTCTCGGGCCGGGATTCGGAGCGCGTTGACAGCGCTTGCCGCGAGGCCGGGGCAGCGCTCGGGGTCATCTGTGATTTCGTGGAGCCAGGCGCACCCGAGGAGCTCATCCGGGAAGCGACCGAGACGGTAGGCCCCGTCGACTGCCTGATCAACAACGTCGGCAAGGCGTATCAGGCGTCGTTCGAAGAAGTGACCGACGGCGAGTGGGACGATCTGTGGCAGCTCAACGTCATGAGTTATGTCCGTTCGATTCGGGCTGTGCTCCCGTCGATGCGCGAGCGGGGCGGCGGTGCAATCGTCAACGTCTCGTCGACCGCTGGCAAGCGCCCTTCGACGGGCATGCCGCACTACTCGGTGACGAAAGCCGCAGTGCTCTCGTTGTCCCGGCTGGTGGCGGACATCTACGCGAAGGACGGAATTCGCTGCAACGCCGTGACTCCGGGCCCGACGGCGACCGCTGCCTGGTTGGCCGACGGAGGACTTGCCGACCAGCAGGCGTCGAAGTCCGAAAGGAGTCGCGAGGAGGTGCTCGAATCGGTCGGCGCCGGTCGCCCGCTCGGCCGACTTGCCGAGCCGGAGGAAATCGCAGCCGTCATCTGCTTCTTGTGCTCGGAGCGCGCCAGTTATGTGACAGGTTCGGCCTGGAGCGTGGACGGAGGGACCGTCCCGATCATTGTCTAACGTGGCCAAGACCATGCCCGAGCTGGGGGGACGAGTTGCAGATGCATTCGAGGCGCGCGTCCGCGAGCACGAGGAGTCGTGCCTTTCCCCTCTGGCCGTCCGTTCCTATGACACGCGCGGGCGCGCGCGCGAGGAGCAAGAGTGTCGCGTGCGAACGCCGTTCCAACGCGACCGCGACCGAATCCTGCATTCGAAGGCATTCCGTCGCCTGAAAGGCAAGACGCAGGTTTTCATCGATCCCGCCGGCGACCACTTCCGGACGCGGATGACGCACACGCTCGAGACGACTGGCATCGCGCGCGGCGTCGCAAGGGCCCTACGCCTGAACGAGGACCTGACGGAGGCGATCGGCCTCGGCCACGACATGGGCCATCCGCCGTTCGGCCACGCAGGGGAAGAGGCGCTCGACGAATGCCTGACGGAGCGTTTCGCGACCGGCTTCCGCCACAACGCGCAATCGCTCCGCATCGCGGAATCGCTCAACCTGACCACCGAGGTGCGCGACGGAATCCTCAAGCACACCGGGGCCGGTGAGCCCGAGACGCTGGAGGGCAAGATCGTGCGGATCGTCGACCGGGTGGCGTACATCAACCACGACATCGACGACGCCGTCCGGCACGGCATCCTCGACCCGTCGGACCTCCCACGCGAGGAAGTCGAGCTCCTCGGCCCGAAGGGCTCGAAGCGCATCGACACCCTCGTCCATGACCTAGTCGAAACGTCCGATCGCGAGGGTGACATCCGTCAGAGCGAGGAAATCGGGGCCGCGATGCTCGCGCTGCGCTCCTTCATGTTCGAGCGCGTCTACATCGGTCCGCACACGGCCGAGGAGCACGAGCGCGCCCGTGCGGCGGTGCGAGCCATCTTCCAGCATCTCGCCGAACGCGGCGACGGGCCGACCGAGATCGTCGACTACGTTGCAGGCATGACCGACCGCTTCGCGCTCGACTACGCGGCAGGCCTCTAGGTGGCCCGCATCAAGGACGAGTCCGTCGAGGCCGTCAAGGCGGCCGCGAACATCGTCGAGCTGGTCGAGGCGCGAGTCCGGTTGCGCAAGGTGGGGGGTAGGTACTCCGGTCTGTGCCCCTTCCATCAGGAGAAGACGCCATCCTTCTCGGTCTCGCCCGACCGCGGCACGTATCACTGCTTCGGCTGCGGGGTCGGCGGCGACTCGATCTCGTTCGTGCGCGAGACGGAGAGCCTCGACTTCGTCGGCGCCATCGAGTGGCTCGGCGAACGCTTTCGAGTCCCCCTGGAGTACGAGGACGCCTCGCCCGAGGCGGACGCTCAGCGCAGCCGCCGCGCTCGGCTGTACGTGCTGCTCGACCAGGCCGCAGCGTTCTACGAGCGCGTGCTCTGGGAGACGCCGGCGGGAGAGCCGGTGCGCGAGTACCTGAAGTCGAGGGGCCTGGCCGAAGAGGTGTGCCGAGAGTTCCGTCTCGGACTCTCTCCGACCGGTGCCAAGCTGAGCAAGGGGGCGCGCGAGAAAGGCTTCACGCGCGACGAATTGGCCGCCGCCGGGCTCCTGGGTCGCCGAGGCGGCGACTACTTCGAGCTCAGGCTCATGTTCCCGTTGACCGACGCTCGAGGCCGCATCGTCGGCTTCCAGGCGCGAAAGCTGCACGAGAACGATCCTTTGCGCGGCAAGTACGTCAACTCCCCGGAGAGCGAGCTCTTCCGCAAGTCGCACGTGCTCTACGGGCTCAATCTCGCTCGCGCAGCGATCTCGAAGGAGGACCGGGCGCTTGTGGTCGAGGGGAACACGGATGTGATCGCCCTGCGGCAGGCCGGGACCCTGCCCGTCGTCGCCTCGATGGGCACCGCGCTGACCGAAGCGCAGCTGAAGGAGCTCGGCCGCCTGACGCGGCGGCTCTTCCTCTGCTTCGACTCTGATGCCGCCGGAGAGGACGCGACGCTGCGCGGGATGGAGCTAGCTGCGAAGCAGGACTTCGATGTTCGCGTCGTTGCTCTCCCGTTTGGCAAGGATCCTGCGGATGATCCGACCGGCTTTGAACAACATCTCGGCGCTGCAGAGTCGTATCCCGTCCATCGCGTGCGGCTAATCCTTGACCGAACACCGGATCGGCAGCTCGCGTATTTGGCCGTCAAGGAGTTCCTAGATGGCATCCGCGACTCGCCTGAACGGCACGAGGCGTGGCGGCTTGCGAACGATCGTCTTGGGCTGACCGTGCAGTTGCGCGCCACCGGCGGCTCGGCTGGTGTCGGTGCACCCGTGTCGTCGAAAATGATCGACGCCGACGAACGCCTCGAGCGGGAAGTTCTGGCGGGCTGCGTAGCCCATCCGGAGCTTGTGCGGCTACTGGCCGAACTGACCGCCGAACACTTTGACAGCGAGCGCAACCGGCGGATGCGCGCACACCTGGTCGAGGAAAGTGGGGGAGACGACCGCGAGCTCGTCGCGCTGATCGCCGAGCTCGACGCCGTGGCCGCAGCTGAGGCGATCGACGAGCAGACGGCGAAGGAGTTGCTCCTGAGACTGCGTGAACGTCACCTCCGCCGAGAGCTGGCCGAGGCGGATCCGGAACGGGCCAAGGAGCTGCAGGAAGCGCTCATGCGCATCCGCTCCGCGGTCAGCGAGCTCGTGTAGGCGCCGACCGGACCTCCCTCCGGCTTTGCTGTGGGAGCGTGCTTGAAGCCGGGCTACAATCCCGCGGCCGAGCTCGTTCCCCGGTAGCTCAATTGGCAGAGCATCCGGCTGTTAACCGGAGGGTTGTTGGTTCGAGTCCAACCCGGGGAGCTTTTTGGTACCGGATTTGGTACCGCTTCACTGTCCGACCTCGCTGAAAAGCCGAGCCTCGCCCTTCTCGGCTGCGCCCGGAAAGAGCACCTGGGCGGCGTGGATATAGCGCTCCGTGATCGAGCCCTGCGAATGGCCGGCCTTGTGCTGGACGTAGGCCTGCGGGTTGCCCGCTGCGGCCTCGTGTGTCAACGCCGTGTGGCGAAGGTCATGCCACGATCGGAACGGTTTCTCGATCTTCGCCCGCGTGAGCGCCGGCCGCATGTAGTCGCGGGAGAGCTTTGACGCATCAAGCGGTGAGCCGAGCGCGGGGTGACCGAACACTAGGTCATCGTCGTCGCGGTACCGGGAAGACTCCCACTGCTCGCCGAGCGCGGCCTGCACTTTCGGCCCGAGCTCGATCGTGCGGCGCGAGGTCCGAGACTTTGGCGTCGTGAACTCCCCACGCACGTACGACCGACGAACGGTCAAGCGCCCCTCAAGGAGCTCGACGTCCTGCCAGCGAAGCGCGAGCAGCTCGCCCCGCCTGAGCGCAGTTCCGAGCGCCACCGTCACCAGCCTTCGTGTGAGGTTCCACCATGCGTCTTCCGGCGACTCGCCGCCGAGCTCTCGGTACGCCACGAGCAGACGCGCGACTTCCGCTTCGGTCAGCACCTGCATTTCGGGTTGCTCGCTCTTCGGCGACTCGACACCGGCCGTCGGATCGACGTCGACCAGGCGCCAGCGAAGGGCGACCTTGAACATGACGCCGAGCAGACCCAGATGGTTTCGGATCGTCTTCGGCGAGAGAACGCCAGTCTTGCTCGTGATGTAGCCGTCAATGTCCGCTGGTTCGAGCGCCCGCAGTTCGCAGTCCCCGAACGCCGGGACTAGATGACGCCGCAGCGTCAGTTCGTAGTCCACAACTGTGGATGTTTTGAGGTTTCTGCCCGGTAGGTACTCGCGCTCGAACCGCTCGGCGAAGCGAGCGAATGTCAGGGGGGCCGGCTTGCGCCAACGCCCCTTCTCGACCTCGTCCAGACGCTTACCGAGCTCACGCTGCGCCCGCGTCTCGTTCCAGCGAGGCTCAGGCCCGAGCGTTTCCTTCACCTGCCGGCCATCGGCGTCTCGGTACTTGACTCGCCAGGTCGTGCGGGTCTTGCCTTCGTACCGGATGACTGCGGCGCCGCTAGGCATCGTCGCTACCTGCCTTCACGACCGTGAGCGCCACGGGCAGGGGCGCGGGTTCGAG
>JACCXX010000104.1 GCA_013696805.1 Actinomycetota bacterium | reverse complement strand
GCCCCGTTCTGCTTTTGGAAGACGTTTCGTTAGGAACCTCAGCCCTGCCGGGAGCTGATCGAGGTTAGGAGGGACTAGATGTTCCGCTATCTCGTTCGTCGAGTTCTCTGGGCAGCCGCTGTTCGTGGCGGTCACGATCGTCACCTTCGTCATCTTCTTCATAGTCCCCGCGGAGCCCGCGCGGCTTTGCGCGGGGCACAGGGCGGACCGGAACAGGTCGAGCGCTGCCGGAAGTTTTCTCGGGCTCGACCAGCCGCTCTACGCGCAGTACGGGCGCTACATGAAGCGGCTCGTGGTCGAGCGGTCGCTCGGCAAGTCCTTTGCCACACGGCAGGACGTCAATCAGATCGTCGTGCGCGCCGCCCCGGTGACGGCCTCACTCGTCTTCGGCGGCGCTCTCCTCTGGCTGCTTCTAGCCGTCCCGATGGGCATCCTCTCCGCCCTGCGCCCGCGCTCCCTCTTAGACCGCGGGCATCACGGTCTTCGCCACCCTCTCGATCATCATCTTCAACCTTGCGGTCGACCTCGCGTATGCCTGGGTCGATCCTCGCATCAGGCTTAGCTAGGAGGGTGAGGTAGAACCGCAATGTGCGTGCAATTTCCCTGTAAGCTGACGCACCCGTGAGGAGCACGCGCTAGATGTTTCGCTATCTCATTCGCCGGGTTCTCTGGGCGGTGGTGCTGTTCGTCGCGGTCACGATCGTCAGCTTCGTGATCTTCTTCATCGTCCCGGTGGAGCCCGCACGGCTGATCGCCGGGCCGCAGGCGCCGCCCGACGCAGTCGAGCGCGCGAAGAAGGCGTACCACCTCGACGAGCCGGTCTGGCAACAGTACGGCCGGTTCATGAAGACCATGATCGTCGACGGGTCGCTCGGGAAGTCTCTCGCTACGCGCCAGAAGGTGAACGACGTCGTCAAGCGTGCAGCGCCCGTGACGATCTCGCTCGTCATCGGCGGTGCGATTCTGTGGATGCTCGTCGCGGTTCCGATCGGGATCCTGTCCGCGTTACGTCCGCGTTCTCTCTTAGACAGGGCCGCGATGGTGTTCGTCCTCGTTGGGATCTCGGCGCACCCGGTGTGGATCGGGCTGATCCTGTCGTATTTCGTCGGCTATAAGCTGAACCTGACGCCGCTCGGGGGCTACTGCGACCTCATCAACCCCTCGACCGATTGTGGCGGGCCGATCGATTGGTTCCACTCCATGATCCTTCCGTGGGTCACATTCATGCTGCTGTTCGCGGCGCTCTACGTCCGCATGATTCGTGCGAACGTGCTCGAGACCATGAACGAGGACTATGTGCGCACGGCCCGTGCCAAGGGCGCGCCCGAGTCCCAGGTCATGCGCTCGCACGTGTTGCGGAACGCGTTGCTGCCGGTCGTGACGATGCTCGGGATGGACATCGGGCTCGCGCTCGGGGGCGCGATCTTCACCGAGTCGGTGTTCGGCCTCCCAGGCCTGGGCAAGGTGGCCGTCGAGGCCCTGAACGGCTTCGACCTGCCGATCGTGATGGGCATCACGGTCTTCGCTACCTTGGCGATCATCATCTTCAATCTCGCCGTCGATCTGCTCTACGCGGTAATCGACCCCCGAATCAGGCTCAGCTGAGTCAGGAGGCCTAGCGTGGCGCTGCTCGAGGTCAACGATCTCAAGACGTACTTCCGCACCGATGACGGCATCGTGAAGGCCGTCGACGGAGTCTCGTTCCAGGTCGAAAAAGGTCAGACCCTCGGCATCGTCGGCGAGTCCGGGTGCGGAAAGAGCGTCACCTGCCTGACGATCATGGGCTTGAACGCCAAGCGGAACACGATCACGAGTGGCAACGCCCTCTTCCGCGGGGAAGACCTGCTGACGATGAACAGCCGGCGCCTCCGCGAAATTCGCGGCGACGACGTCGCGATGATCTTCCAGGATCCCATGACGTCGCTGAACCCGGTACACACCATCGGCCGCCAGCTGACCGAGGCGGTTCTCCTGCACCGCGATGTGACGAAGTCCCAGGCCCGCGCCCGGGCAGTCGAGCTTCTGAAGGCCGTCGGCATCCCGCGCGCAGACCGCCGGATCGACGACTACCCCCACCAGTTCTCAGGCGGCATGCGTCAGCGGGTGATGATTGCTATGGCACTAGTCAACGACCCCGACCTGCTCATCGCCGACGAGCCGACAACGGCGCTCGACGTGACGACCCAGGCGCAGATCCTCGAGCTGATGAACCGGCTCCAGCGCGAGTTCGGCAGTGCGATCATCATCATCACTCACGACCTGGGCGTGGTCGCGGAGACCGCCGACGACGTCGTCGTCATGTACGCAGCGCGCATCGCAGAGCAGGGGACCGTCGACGAGATCTTCAAGCGGCCTCACCATCCCTACACCTGGGGGCTTCTTGGCTCGCTGCCGCGACTCGACACAGACACCGAGCGGCTCGTGCAGATCCCCGGACAGCCGCCTTCGCTCTTGAACCCGCCCCGCGGCTGCCGGTTCCACCCGCGCTGCCCGTACGTGATGAATGTCTGCAAGCAGGAGGAGCCGGAGCTGAAGCAGGTCACAGGCGACCACGATCACCTGCAAAGGTGCTGGCTCGACGAGCAGACCAAGGACCGTGAGGCTGCGAAGCTTCTCCACGCCTCCATGGCGGAGGCGACGTCCTAGTTGTCCGACGATCTCCTCGTAGTCGAAGACCTCGAGAAGCATTTCCCGGTCACGCGCGGGATCATTTTCCAGAAGCAGGTCGCCTCGGTCCAGGCCGTCGACGGCGTCTCCTTCACGGTCAAGCCCGGCGAGACGCTCGGCGTCGTCGGCGAGTCGGGCTGCGGCAAGTCGACGATGGCGCGGTGCATCATGCGCCTCCTCGATCCGACGGGCGGCAAGGTCATCTTCGACGGGCGGGACATCACGAACCTTTCGCGTGCACAGATGCGTCCGATCCGGCGAGAGATGATGATGATCTTTCAGGATCCCTATGCGTCGTTGAACGCACGTAAGCGGGTCGGCTTCATCGTCGCCGAGGCACTCGAGGTTCACAAGCTCGGGACCGACGCGGAGGTCAAGCGGCGGGTGCAGGAGCTGCTCGAGGTGGTCGGCCTGAACCCTGAGCACTACAACCGGTTCCCGCACGAGTTCTCTGGCGGCCAGCGGCAGCGGATCGGCGTCGCGCGCGCGCTTGCCGTCAATCCGAAGCTGATCGTCTGCGACGAGCCCGTCTCCGCGCTCGACGTCTCCGTGCAGGCACAGATCCTCAACCTGCTGAAGGACCTGCAGCAGGACTTCGGGCTGACCTACGTCTTCATCGCCCACGATCTGAACGTCGTTCGCCACATTTCCGATCGCGTGATGGTCATGTACCTCGGCAAGGTGGCCGAGCTCGCTGAGCGGGACAAGCTCTACGCCGCGCCCAAGCATCCCTACACAGGCGCCTTGCTCTCGGCGGTCCCGATCCCGAACCCGGAGATGGGACGCCAGCGCAAGCCGGTGGTGCTCGAAGGTGATGTCCCGAGCCCGATCAATCCGCCCTCGGCATGTCGCTTCCACCCGCGCTGCCCGCGTTTCCACGAAGGGCACTGCGATGTCGAGGAGCCACCGCTCTACTCCTTCTCGAACGGGCATGTCGCCGCCTGCCACTACCCACTCGAGCGCTGGCCACTGACCGCTGAGGAGTTTCGGAAGGCCCAAAGTGGTCCCACAGGGGCCAAAGCCACGGCCGAAGCTGAAGCCTGATGTGGGGTGCGGCCCTGCGCCGCTTCGGGAAGCTGTTCGCCGGCGCTGCCGTCGGGATCGCAATCGTTGCAGCGCTTATCGGCTTGCTGCTCGGCGCCTCTCTGTCGCGCTCGATCTCCCTAGGTTATTACTGCGTGGGCTCGTTCCTACTCGTAGCCGGCTTTTTCATCGGCAACAGGGGCCCGCTGCGGTTGAAGCGAGAGACCGCGGACTCGTCGTTCTTCGGCCCGCGGGTGATGCGCCACGCGTCGCTCGAGGAGCGGGAGGACTCGCTGAACAACTCGGCTGTGTTCGTGACCCTCGGGCTGGCGCTAATCGCGCTCGGCGTTCTGGCCGACACTAGGTATCGTCTGGTCTAGAAGCGAGAATCGTCTAACTATCTGGTGGGTATTGCGTCAGATTGAGTGAGATGGACTTGAAAGCTGTTCGACGCTGCGAGCGTGCGCGAGAATACGCGTCGCTTGCGCTTGACGACGAGCTGTCGCAGTTCGAGCACGCGCTTCTCCGGGCTCATCTGGAAGAGTGCGACGGCTGCCACGGCTACCAGGTCGGTCTCGTCGCCACCACCGATCGGCTTCGCAACGCCGAGC
>JACCXX010000088.1 GCA_013696805.1 Actinomycetota bacterium | reverse complement strand
CCACCTCCCCCGCCACCTCCGGCACCACCGCCGGCCCGCTGTCGCGTGCCGTACGTGATCGGCCTGAGGCTGGCAACGGCCAAGGCGCGGATCCGCGCGCGTAGGTGCCGGGTCGGGACGATCCGCAGAGCACGCTCGAGGCGCGTCGGCCGCGTGTTGCGTCAGAGCCCGCGGCGCGGCGCGGTTCGCCCCGTTGGCACCAGGGTCAACCTGGTGGTCGGCAGGCGCTAGCCACTCGAAGGAGATAGAGATCTAGGCCGTTTTCGGCGAGAACGATGGGGTGCGACGCTCCATCGTTCTCGCCTGCCTCTTTGGCCCCAGGCGGACGCCTGGCGCGCTTGGGGGAACACGGTGTCACCCTGGTCGTCGGCCGCAGCTGGAGCCGCTAAAAGGTCCGCCGCTGACGCGCGTGTGTTAGAACCTCCCGCGCGCCGAGCGGCTCTCGGCGCTTCAAGAGCACCCGGGAGGCAGCGCTGGACTTCTTCGAAGAACACTCAGTTCTCTTTGCGCTCGTCTGCGCATCCGCAGCAGTCGCGTACGGCATCGGCCTGACCGTCTGGCTCCTCGGGAGGCCGGCGGGCAGCGAGCGCATGCAGGAGATCTCACGCGCAGTGCAGGAAGGCGCCTCCGCCTATTTGCGACGTCAATACAGGACGATCGGGCTGGTCTCGATCGCCCCCCTCCTGCTGATCGGGTTCTACGACAAGCTCGGCTGGGGGACGGCTATCGGTTTCCTCATCGGCGCAGTGTTGTCCGCGGCGGCCGGCTTCATCGGCATGAACGTCGCCGTCCGCTCGAACGTGCGGACTGCAGAGGCTGCGAAAAGCGGCCTCAAGCCCGCTCTCGACGTGGCCTTCCGGGCCGGCTCGGTGACCGGAATGCTCGTCGTCGGTCTCGGTCTCTTCGGGGTCGCCGGCTACTACTGGGTGCTCACCGACCTGCTCGACAACAGCGCGCGCTCCGCGATCGACGATCTGATCGGCCTCGCCTTCGGTGGTTCGCTGATCTCAGTCTTCGCCCGCCTCGGCGGCGGCATCTACACGAAGGCGGCCGACGTCGGCGCCGACCTGGTCGGCAAGATCGAGGCCGGGATCCCCGAGGACGACCCGCGCAACCCGGCTGTGATCGCCGACAACGTCGGCGACAACGTCGGCGATTGCGCCGGGATGGCCGCGGACCTCTTCGAGACGTACGCGGTCACCGCCATCGCCGTGATGCTGATCGCAGTCACGCGCTTCCCGGGCGGCGAGCTCTACGAGTACCCGCTCGCGATCGGCGCCGTCTCGATCCTCGCCTCCATCATCGGAGCGCAGTTCGCTCGAGTCGGGAAGGGCGGCTCGATCATGAACGCGCTCTACAAGGCTGTGCTCGTGGCGGTCGTGCTGTCCGCGATCGGCTTCATCCCAATCACGATGGCCTTTGACGACGGCGCTTTCAGCTTCTCCGACCTCTACCTGTCAGCGCTCGTCGGCCTCGGCGTGACCTTCTTACTGGTCGGCATCACCGAGTACTACACCGGCACCCGCTGGCGACCGGTTCGCTCGATCTCGAGCGCATCGCAAACCGGCCACGCCACCAACATCATCGAAGGGCTCGCCGTCGGCATGCAGGCAACCGCGCTGCCGGCGATCGTGATCGTCGTCGGCATCCTCGCTGCGAACGAGTTCGCGGGGCTGTTCGGGATCGGAGTGGCCGTGATGGCTCAGCTGTCGATGACCGGGCTGATCGTCGCGCTCGACGCCTACGGCCCGGTGACCGACAACGCCGGCGGTATCGCCGAGATGGCCGATCTGGACGAGTCTGTTCGCGCGATCACCGATCCGCTGGACGCGGTCGGGAACACGACGAAAGCCGTTACCAAGGGCTATGCGATCGGGTCCGCGGCATTGGCTGCGCTCGTCCTCTTCGACAGCTACACGACAGGTCTCGAGGACGCCGAGGTGGCTACCAACTTCAAACTCGACAACGCCTGGGTGGTCGCCGGGCTCTTCGTCGGCGGCCTGATGCCGTTCCTGTTCTCGTCCCTGGCGATGCAGGCCGTCGGCCGCGTCGGAGGAGAAGTCGTGACCGAGGTGCGGCGGCAGTTCCGCGAGATCCCCGGGATCATGGAGGGCACCGCCAAGCCCGAATACGGGAAGGCGATCGACATCGTCACCGGCTCGGCGATCAAGGCGATGATGCTGCCGGCGCTGATCCCCATCCTCTTCCCGGTCGTCGTCGGGATCATCAGCCCCGAGATGCTCGGCGGGCTGCTGATGGGGACGATCATCACCGGCCTCTTCCTCGCGATCGCGATGACGTCCGGCGGCGGCGCCTGGGACAACGCGAAGAAACTGATCGAGGACGGTCTCTACGGCGGCTCGGGCTCGGACGCACACGCGGCCTCGGTCACCGGCGACACGGTGGGTGATCCCTACAAGGACACGGCAGGGCCCGCCATCAACCCGATGATCAAGATCGCCAACATCGTCGCGATCCTGCTCATTCCGTTGATCGTCTCGATACACGGATAGATACCGCGTAGCCCTAGCCGAAGCGGTGACGCACAGCCACCCGCGATGCCTCCGCCACGAGCGCCGTCGCAATCAGCAGGGCGGCGACAGCGTCGGCCCACCACCACCCGAGCGCAGAGTTCACCAAGAGCGTTGCCAGCGTGATCGCAGCGAGTGCGGCAGCCGCGACGCTGAGGATGCCGTCGCCGCGCAGCGCCAGACTTGGCAGGCGAGAAGCTACTTGGAGCTTCATCCGGCCCAGCCAAGGCAGCACCAGCAGCGAGCCGGCGGCGAGGATCAAGCCCAACGCCGATGTCTCGGGATGCGAGCCCCCGATCAGGGCCCGGACGGCCTGTAAGCCCACATAGAAGGCGACGGCGAGCATCGCGAGAACGATCCACGACTGAGCGCGCCTCTCTAACCGCTCCGCGGCGGCTGGATCGCGCTGTTCTTTCCGGAAACGCCAGACGAGCACGACCGATGCGCACGAGTCGAGCAGGGCGTTCAATGCGAACCCGGCCAGGGCAAGGCTGACGTCGAGCATCGACACAACCAGCGCGGCTGCCCCCACAACGCCGTTCCACGCGACCGTGAAGTACGAGAGTCGAAGCGCAGAGGTCAGGAGCTTTGCGCGGCCCGACCCCACTCAAACGCGCCAATAGCTGCGGGTCAGCAGCACGGCGACCGGGATGATCTCGAGCCGTCCGACCCACATCAGGACGATCATCACGATCTTGGAGAAGTCGCTGAAGGGCTCGAACGACCCCATCGGGCCGGCAAAGCCGAAGGCGGGGCCCACGTTGCCGAGAGTCGTCGCAGCCGCCGCCACGGCATCGAGTAGTCGCAGGCCCGAGTCGACGCGGGCGGCGTCGATGATCAGGAGGAGCGTCCCCACCGCAAACACGCCGACGTACAGGAGGACGAAGCTCGAGATCGCTCGCACGATGCGCTCGTCGACCGGGCGTCCGTTGAGGTGGATACGTGAGACGACTTCCGGGTGCACCGCCTGGTCGAGCTCTCGCGTGAGGATCCGGCCGAGCAGGAGATGCCTGACGACCTTGACGGACCCTCCCGTCGAGCCCGCCGAGCCGCCGACGAACATGAGCGCAACGAGCACGATTGCTGCCAGGAGCGGCCACTCGTTGAAATCGGCGCTCGCATAGCCCGTCGTCGTCATCAACGAGACCGCGTTGACGACGCTGTGCCGGATTGCCGCCTCGCCGCGGAGAACGCCCTCGCTCCAGAGCTCAACCACCAGCACGGCCGAGCCGAGGCCGAGCAGCGTGAGATACAGGCGGAACTCCTCGTCACGGACGAACACGCGCGGCTGTCGCCGGAAGAAGGCGCGGTACATGAGCGCGAAGTTCACGCCCGCTACGACCATGAAGAAGGCGATCGCCCACTGCGAGGCTGCGCCGAACTCCTCGAGCGAGCGGGCGCGCGTCGAGAACCCCCCGGTCGGCAACGTCGTCAGCGCATGCGCCACCGCCTCGTAGAAGCTCATCGTGGCGTCGAGGCCCGTCCAGGCGATGACGCTGAGCACCGCAACCATGAGGGCGGTCAGCGCGATGTACAGCAGCCAGAGCCGCTGGGCGGTCTCCCGGATCCGCAGCGTCATTTCCTCGATCTCAGGGCCCGGCAGCTCTGTTTCGAGCAGCTGCCGGCCGCCCACGCGCAAGCGGGGCAACACGGCGAGGGCGAGAACGATGATGCCCATGCCCCCGAGCCATTGCGTGAGCTGGCGCCACATCGCGAGGCCGTGAGGCAGGCCCTCGATATCCGTAACGATCGTGGCCCCCGTTGTCGTGAAGCCCGACATCGCCTCGAAGTACGAGTCGACCGGACTTGCGAACTGGACCTCGGCCGTCAGCCAGTACGGAAGTGCGCCGATCATGGCGGCGAACAGCCATGTGAGCGACACGACCAGGAAGCCCTCCCTCATGCCCACTTGCTTCTTGCCGTAGGACAGCCGCTCCATCGTCCATCCGCAGAAGAAGCCAATCGCGGTTGCGAGCAGGAAAGGCGCCGGCGACTCGCCGTAGCCGGTGGCGACCGCCGCCGGGACCAGCGGGGCGAGACTGAGGTACTTGACGAGGCCGCCGACGAGGTTGAAGGTCGCCGCGAGATCGACGCCGAGGCGCTGTCTCAAAGAGCTTGCTCGACGATCGAAACGCGTTTCGACTCGGTGAAGACGATCACTCGGTCGCCGGGGAGCAAGACGTCGTCCCCGTGCGGAAAGACCGCTTCGCTCTCTCGGACGATTGCGCCGATCAGCGCGCCTGTCCGAGGCAAATCGCGGAAGGGTGTTCCGAGCAACTTGCTCTCGGGGCGGACGGTGATGTCGAGGATCTCGAAGCGGTTGCCCTCGAGCATCGTCACCTGCTGCGTGCGCGGATCATGAGCGAAGCGGACGATCTCCTCGGCCGTGATCATCCGGGGATTCACGGCGCGGTCGATCCCGACGCGTTCAAAGACCTCGACCGAATGGGCGTCGTGGACGATTGCGATCGTGTAGGGAACTCCGTGGAGCTTGACGAGGGTGGCCGCGTAGTGGTTCTTCGCGTCGTCTCGCATCGCGAAGACAGCGGCCTGCGCCTTGTTGATGTTCTCGCGCTCGATGAACTCGGCGTCCATGCCCGACGCTTGGAAAACCCGGGCATCCGGTAGCTCCTCGGCCGCCGTGCGGGCCCGCTCGAGGCTGGGCTCGACGATCCGGACTTTGATTCCCTGCTCGGCAAGGACGCGCGCGGTGGCAAGTCCCGTCCGACCCGCCCCGTAGATGACGACGTCTTCGACCCGGCGCCCCGCCGGAGCGATGATCGTGCTCCACGCTTGGGCGGCTTCCGGCGACCCGATGACGATGATGCGGTCGCCCAGCTCGATCTTCTCCTCTCCGCGGGGCACGACGATCGAGTCGCCCCGGATGATGCTCGCGACCTTCGAGTCGGGCGGGATCTCGGCCTCACGCAGCGGAACGCCAATCACGCGTTGGCCCCCATCGACGTCGAACTCGACGATCTGCACTTGACCGTCTGCGAAGACGTCGGTCTGCCGTGCTGCGGGCACGCCGATGAGTCCTGAGACGGCCAGCGCGGTTTCCCGTTCGGAGGAGACAATGAGGTCGAAGTCGAGCTCGCGCTCGTGCCAGATCTCCAGATACTCCTCGTTCGTCGTCCGCACGACAGTCTTCGTTGCCGGTGCGATCTTCTTCGAGAAGATCGCAGCGATGATGTTGATCTCGTCGCGAGACGTGCAGGCGATCAGGAGACCGGCGTTCCTGACACCGGCCTCCTCGAGCGTACGACGGCTCGCGCCGTTTCCGACGATGACCCCCGCGTCGTAGCGTTCTGCGAGCGCGGACAGCCGTTGTTCGTCGAGGTCGACAACGGTCACGTCGTGCTCGTTGTGGAGCGCTTCGACCACGGTCGAGCCGACCTGGCCGGCACCGATGACGACGATCTTCATCGAGGCCGGAAGGCTAATAGAGTGAGCGGGTGCCTCGCCGGCGCCGGCAGCAGCAGGGTCTCGAACGGGTGCTCGGCACACCGGCTCTGTTCTCGACCGCGTACGGCAACGTCGGCTCGTCGATCTACTACGCGCTCGGCGTCACCGCGGTCTTCGCGCTCGGCCTGACACCGATCGTCTTCGTGATCGCGGGGTTGATTTTTGCGGCCACAGCGGCGACCTACGCTGAAGGAACGGTCCGCTACCCGGAGGCCGGTGGCTCATCGAGCTTCGCGCGCCACGCGTTCAACGAGCTCTTCAGCTTCGGTGCCGCCTGGGCCCAGATGCTGGTCTACATCGCCACGGTCGCCATCTCGGCCTTCTTCGTGCCGCACTATTTGGCCGTCTTCTGGGAGCCCCTGCGCGAGAACCCATGGGACATCGTCGGCGGCGCGATCGTGATCGTGATCCTCGTCGGGATCAACATCGTCGGGGTGCGCGAGGCGGCGAGCCTCAACATCGTGCTGGCGGTGGTGGATTTCGCCACCCAGCTCCTGCTCGTCGCGATCGGCTTCGTCCTCGTCTTCAGCCCGTCAACGCTGATCGAGAACGTCGAGCTCGGCGTGGCGCCCACGTGGAGCCAGTTCTTCGTCGCGATCCCGATCGCGATGCTGGCCTACACCGGGGTCGAGACCGTCTCCAACCTGGCCGAAGAGGTGCGCGACCCGGCCCGCAACGTGCCGCAGGCGTACAAGCTCGTCGCCGCGGCGACGTTCGCGATCTACCTCACGCTGCCCATGATCGCCCTCTCGGCGCTACCGGTGTTTCGGGAGGGAGACGGCGACTACGCAACGCGCCTCGGCCTGCCTCCGGACAAGGGCGGCTTCGCCAACGACCCCGTGCTTGGCGTCGTGCAGAACCTCGGGCTCGAGGGACAGACGCTCGACGCGCTCGAAATCTACGTCGGCGTTCTCGCCGCGACGATCCTCTTCATCGCTACGAACGCCGGGGTTATCGGCGCCTCGCGGATCACGTATGCGATGGCGGGCTACCGGCAGCTGCCGTCCGTCTTCCGGAAGGTGCACCGGAGGTTCAAGACACCCTGGCTCGCACTCGTCATCTTCGCCGGGCTCCTCCCGGTGCTGGCGATTCTCCCCGGCGAGACGAACTTTCTCGGCACGATGTACTCCTTCGGGGCGACGCTCTCGTTCACCACAGCGCACATCGCCCTCGTCGTCATTCGCTACCGGCGGCGCGAGGAGGAGGTGCTCTTCCTTGCGAAGCCGAACATCCGCTGGCGGGGCGTGGACTGGCCGCTGTTCGCGCTCCTCGGCGGGATCGGCACGCTGATCGCGTGGGTCGTGATCGTCCTCCAGGACGCGCAGACGCGCTGGGCCGGCTTCGGCTGGCTCCTGCTCGGGTTCGTCGCCTACGCGGTCTATCGCCGCTGGTTCGTCCGCGCCTCGCTGACGGAGACCGTCCGCGCTCCGGCGCTCGTCCTGATCGCTCCCCTCGAGGTCGCCTTCCGGACGATCGTCGTGCCGGTGCGGCGCACGCCCGAGACGGAGGAGGCCCTGTTCGCCGCCGCGAGGCTTGCCGCCGCCAACCGCCGCACGAGGATCGCGCTCGTCAACGTGATCGAGGTTCCGCTCGACCGTCCTCTGGACGCTGACATGCACGATGCGGAGCTGGAAGCCGAACGGGCCCTCGACGCTGCAGAAGCTCTGATGGAGACCTACGAAGTCCGCACCGTGACGAGAGTCACCCGTGCAAGGGCCGCCGGCCCAGCGCTCGTCGAGGACGCCCTGGCCCGTCATGCCGAGCTGATCGTAGTTGGCGCGCCGCGCACCAGGATCCGGCGGGGCAAGCCGATCTTCGGCCGCACAGTCGACTATGTCCTCAAGCACAGCCCGATCCGGGTGCTGGTGGCGGCGGGGAGGAGGGCCGCATGATCACGCGCGCCCTCTCGCTGCTGCTCGTCGTGCTCGGGCTCGCGATCCTCGCGCGCACCGCTGCCGAGGGAGTGGGCGGCGGCCTCGGGCTCCTGCTCGGCGCGCTGCTCGTGCTGGCCGGAGCGCTGCGGCTGACGATCACCTGGTGGGCTCGCTGATGCCCGGCACCTTCGAGCGGATCCTCGTCCCGATGAAGATCAGCGTCATCGGCGAGGAGGTGCTCGGGACCGCGATCAAGCTCGCCGAGGAGCATGGCTCGGCGGTGACCGCCCTGCACGTCGTTCGGGTCCCGCTAGACCGGGCGATGGACGCCGAACTCGTCGAAGCCGAGGAGCGCGCAGAGGCGTCGCTCGCCGAGGCGAAGCTCCTGGCGTCCGAGCTCGCGGTCGAGGTCGACGGCACCATCGTCCGTGCCCGCGCGATCGGCGAGGCGATCGTCGACGCGGCCGTCGAGCAGAGTGCCGACCTGATTGTGATGGGCTCGTCACCGCGCTGGCGGCGGCAGTCCCGGTTCTTCAGCCCCACGGTCGACCATGTCCTCCGTCACGCGCCGTGCGAGGTGATGGTCATCGCGTACCCCCAAGGCGTCCTGGAGGACGAAGAAGTGGACGTACACTGAGTGCGTATGAAGGCGATCGTGGTCGGGTGCGGAAGAGTTGGGTCGAAGGTGGCGAAGAAGCTCGCCAAGGCGGGCTGGGACGTGACCGCCATCGACGAGGCGGAGGAGGCGCTGGGCCGGCTCGGAGAGGACTGGCCCGGTGGGTTCATCGTCGGCCACGGAATGGACGTGAAAGTCCTGCGCGACGCCGGGATCGAGGAGGCCGACGCCGTCGTCGTGGCGACGAACGGCGACAACACGAACATCGTCGTCGGCCAGGTCGCGCAGAAGCGGTTCGGCATCGAGTGCACCGTCGTTCGGCTCCTCGACCCCGCTCGTGCGGAGCTCTATTCGACACTTGGCCTGCGCGTGGTCTGTCCGACCTCGAGTGCGATCGACGTCCTCACCGAGGCAGTCAAATCTTGCTCCGTCCGACCCCAGGCTACGACCAGGGCGGGCTAGGTGTTCGTCCTCGTCGCCGGCGGCGGGAAGGTTGGATCGAACCTCGCGCGGACTCTGCTGCGGGGACACGAGGTTGCGATCATCGAGGTCCGCCGGGATCGCTGGGAGGCGCTCGAGGAGGAGTTCGAGCACCGGGCGATCCTCGGTGACGCCACTGAGCTCTTCGTGCTCGAGCGGGCGGGCATCGCACGACCGCCGGACCTCGTCGTGGCGGTCACCGGCGACGACGAGGACAACATGGTCATCTGCCAGATGGCCCGCGACCACTACGGCGCGGCGAAGGTGATCGCGCGCGTCAACGATCCGCGGAACCAGGTCCACTTTGACCTGCTCGGCATCTCCGCGACCGTCAGCGCGACGCAGAGCATCATGGCGATGATCGAGCACGAGGTGCCCGAGCACGAGCTGATCCACCTGCTGGAGCTGCGCAAGGAGAACCTGGAGATCGTGGAGGTGCAGATCTCCAAGGACTCGCCGTCGGCCGGCAAGCGGGTCTCCAGCCTGAAGCTGCCGGTCGGCTCGCGCCTCATCGCGGTGATGCGGAACGGCCAGCACGAGATCCCGGATCCCGAGACGAAGCTCGAGCCGGGCGATCAGGTGTTAGCGATTCTTGAACCCGGCAAAGAGGACGAGCTCCGCCGGGTACTGTTGAAAAAGTGAAGCGCGCCACCCTCCTCGTCGCGGTCGCGTTGGCCGGCGTCGCCGCGATCGCGGTTTCCGCGCGTGGAGGCGGCGAGCGCGTTTCCTACACCTTCACGCCCGCGATCCGCGGCCTGGACAGCCCGGTGCACGTCTCGGCGCCCCGCACCGAGCCGAACAACCTCTACATCGTGGAGCAGCGAGGCCGGATCAGAGTCCGGGTCGGAAGCAGCCTGCAGGCGAGGCCGTTCCTCGACATCCGCAGTCTCGTCCAGTGCTGCGGCGAGCAGGGGCTCCTCTCCGTCGCGTTCCATCCCAACTACGCGCGAAACAAGCGCTTCTACGTCCAGTACACCGACCGAAGCGGCGACACACGGATCGTCGAATATCTCTCGCGGGGCCTCGCACGCTCCCCGGTCCGCAGGCGCCAGATCTGGTTCCAGAACGACCCGTACCCCAACCACAACGGCGGCCAGCTCGCGTTCGGGCCCGACGGCTACCTGTACGCGAGCCCAGGCGACGCCGGCTCGGGCGGCGATCCGGAGAACCGCGCTCAGAACATGCGGAGCCTCTTCGGGAAGCTCCTGCGCTTCAACGTGAACGCGCCCCAGCCGCAACCGCTGATCGCAGCGCTCGGCCTTCGCAACCCCTGGCGCTTCTCGTTCGACCGGAAGACCGGCGACCTCTACATCGGCGACGTCGGTCAGAACGCCTTCGAGGAAGTCAACTTCACGCCGCGTCGTAGCCCCGGCCTCGAGAACTACGGTTGGCGCGTGT